>CAMBQV010000055.1 GCA_945870145.1 Akkermansia muciniphila | reverse complement strand
GTCTGACCGGAACCCTTCTGGGTATCGGCACTGCCCTGCTGGTGCTCAATAACCTCCAGCGGATGGTCAGTTTCCTGGCGAAGTGCGGCGTGGAAGTCTTTCCCAAACACATCTATGGACTTGCGGAAATCCCCTGGCGAGTCGTCCCGGACGATATCGCAAAGGTGTCGGTGGCGGTCATCGTCTTCTGTACTATCGCCAGCTTCCTGCCCGCCTGGCGCGCAGCGCGCATGGACCCCGTGACAGCCCTGAGGAAAGAGTAAGTGAAAAGTGATAAGTTTAGAGTGAAAAGTCTCCCTTGCATCCTTGCATCCTTCTGTCCTTGCGTCATCATGAGACCCCTCAAGGAGCCCTTGCAATGTCTATTCTAAAAGCTGAAAACCTGTATAAAACCTACACGCTGCCTCACAAGAAGGTGCAGGTGCTGAAAGGCGCGACACTTGAGGTGAGCGCCGGTGAGCGCGTGGCCATTGTCGGGCGCAGCGGTGCGGGCAAGAGCACGCTGCTGCATGTGCTGGGCGGACTCGACAAGCCGGATGCAGGAAAGGTTACGGTCATCGGTCGCTCGTTGTATGAGTTGTCAGCGCGCCAGCGTACCGCATTGAGAGCCGAGAAGATCGGTTTTGTCTTTCAGTCCTATCATCTCCTGCCGGAGATGGATGTTACCGAAAATGTCATGCTGCCTGCTATGACGGGCGTACGGAAGATCACCAAGGCGCAGATGCGCAAGCGTGCACAAGAGCTGCTGGAACAGGTCGGACTCAAGGAGCGCATGAACCATACGCCGCTGGAGCTGTCGGGTGGCGAACAGCAACGTGTCGCCTTGGCTCGCGCCTTGATGAATGAACCGATGCTGATCCTGGCGGATGAGCCCACGGGTAATCTGGACCGTTTGACAGGAGCGCAGATCATGGATATGCTTCTGGGGCTCTCGAAGTCCGGTGAGATGTCCGTGATCATGGTGACCCACTCAGCGGATACCGCAGCAACCTGCGACCGCGTGTTTGAGCTGAAGGATGGCATCTTGACACGAACACCGCCCGTTGAGATAGGAACAAAGTGACTGGAAATTTAGAGAAGTGTCAGTAAGTCTAGAAGTGTCAGTAAGTGTCAGTAAGTTTGGAATGTGCGGCAGGTATTCAAAAATAAGGCAATAACGCAATAAGGCAATAAGGCAATTTGCCAAGCAAGGATATTATTTAATGGACACATTTAAAATCACGGATCTGCCGGAGAAGGATGTAAAACGCCAACTGTTTTTTGACAAGAATCTCTGTGTGGTCTCGCATTCCGGATTGCACCGGACAGAGGCAACGTTCATCGAACGTGTCCCCACTATTACGACGCCTCCGTCGCAAGTCCTGGTGACCGGAAGCAGGACAGGCGTGCTCTCCATGGTCATTGCCTTGCAGTGGCCAAATGTGCGCGTAAGATGTCATGCCCTCGACATCCACCATGTCGAGACGATGGAGCGGAATCTCGCGGACAACGATGTGCGCGGTGTCGCGGTCGTCTGTTCGCCCATGATTCCCGAAGGTCCGTATGACCTGGCCTTTTTCTCCGGGACGGAGACCACGACAACAGCGGAGTTGATGCTTGATCAGTTGGAGGATCTGCATGAGCAACTCGCCCTTGGGGGTGTTTGTTATATCGCGTTTGAAGGCGATACCGGAACCTGGCAGAAGCAGATCCGTCAGATCTTTGGGAATATTAAGGCAGAGATTGATCAACGTGGATTTTTTTGCGTGAGTGCAAAGAAGACGCGCCCTATGGAGAAGCGTCGCTCGTTTCGTGCGGAGTTCAAGGCATCAGTGCCTGGAATGGAGCCAATCACCTTGGCCTCGCTGCCCGGTGTCTTTTGTCACCGGCGTCCTGACATGGGCGGGCTTGCCCTTGCGGAAACCGCTGTTAAGGAACAAGCTCAAATCGAACATCCCAGAGCTCAAATTTTAGACATGGGGTGCGGGTGCGGGCTTGTGGGTATCCTGTTGGCCAAGGCCTATCCTGAAGCCACGGTGACCTTTGTGGACTCACACAGCAGGGCCATCGAAGCCACGAAGCAGAATCTTGATGCCCTGGGGATGAAGAAGCATGCGCTCGTGTTGTCCTCGAGAGGCGTCGATCAGGCTGGCTTTGATCTCTTTGTGGGCAACCCGCCGTACTATTCCGACTTCCGCATTGCAGAGCTCTTTGTGAAGACCGCCTTTCAGGTCCTGAATCGTGGAGGGGTCGGGATGCTCGTTGCCAAGTCAGCAACTGCGCTTGATGAGTGTATTAAAACCCGTTTCCCTGAAACCACGATCATCCCCCGCCGCGGCTACAACGTCATCCGTTTCGTGAAGTAGTACGCGCTGCACAGGTTATCGGATAATCTAACGCGAAAAATACTGAAATTCACAAAAGAGTGGGTTGACGGTCTATATCAAAAATGATATATTATAAAAATGAAAAACAGGAAGCCCATATTCTGGCTGGGCAATGAGGTTAAGACACCACCGTTTTCTGAAGAGTCTCGGCAAGAGGCGGGTTTTCTGTTAGGGCGCTTGCAGGACGGTGTGATTATTGGGTTGCCGCATGTGCGCCCAATGCCTTCAATAGGTACGTCTTGTTATGAAATTAGGGTGAATGCTTCCGAGGGGCAATGGCGAATTATTCTCCGTATTGATGAGGACGCCATTATCATTGCGGATGTGTTTCTGAAGAAAACCGAAAAGACGCCTAAAGAAGTTATTAATCTGTGTAAAAAGAGACTGGCGCGTTATGACATATGCGCAAAAGGATAAGAACTATGAACATTGAAAAACGTAAACGGCTTGAAGCAGCAGGATGGGTTTCAGGAGACGCCGCAGATTTTCTCGGCATGTCGCCAGAAGAGGCACGTCTACTTAAAATTAAACTTAACCTTGCAAGGGAGATTGAAAGCCAACGCAAGAAAAAAGGGATTTCTCAGACAGTTCTTGCGGCGCAGAACGACATGAAACAGCCTAATTTTGCGCGACTCAAAAAGAATCCAGAGCGCGTGACAATGGATGTCCTTTTCAAGATATTGCTCTCCCTTGGGAATTCTCCTAAACGTATCGCAGCATTGTTCTAGGGAGGGGCGATAGAGTTAACGCCTTGTTTGTCCCCATATGACTGGACCCAACGTCGTGAATCAGAATTTGGCGCTTAGCGACAATATTCTGCATTCATTTGTTCGGCGTATCCATTTCCTTTTCCTCTTTGTGTCGCATCTTCCAGTTATGGGCCCTGCTGGCCAAAGATACCAAAACAAGTGGTAATGCATAGATATGGTAGCCGTTCAGCCACTCATATGACAATGGCCCTGATTCGCCGGAATCGCGGAAGTGATGAAAAAATCCAGCACTGCCAGCACTGGCCAACAAGACGAGCATCATGACCCAGAGCGGAATCGGAATGCGACGGAATTCATCGATGACGAGAATGACTGAACAGACGCAGACTGCGGCCGACACGCCGAAAGGCACCCAAGCGCGGCAGAGAAACCAAAGGACCGAATATGAACTTGGAACTAGGCAAGCCCAGATGGCCGCAGCAATAACTAGAATCCCCATTGTTATCTTCATTCTATTTCTGCCGAACTTATGATTATGGGACAGTCCCATGTTGAACATTGAACGTTGAACGCTGAACCATGAATTCTAAACAACCTCCGCCATATATTTCTTCTTGAGCAGTCTCCAGAAGACGACAGCGAAGGCGGTCAAAGGGATTGCGAGCATCATGCCGAGGATGCCACCGAGGGCGACACCCCAGAAGAAGACCGAAAAGATGATAAGGGCTGGATGCAGGCCTGTGCGATTGCCCATGATTTTAGGCGTCAGGATATAGCCTTCGATGGACTGCACCACGGTGAAGACAACCAGCACCAGAATGACCTGCGTGAGACCGCCACCCGCGCCGAAATAGGAGAGGGGGAGCGCAACGCTCAGCCCTACGATGTTCCCCAAGTAGGGGATGATATTGAGTAATCCCAGCGTCATACCGATCACAATACTGTAAGGAAGGCCGATGAGGGAAAACCCGATGGAAAAGAGCACGCCTTGAATCAAGGCAATGATGATCTGTCCGCGGAAGAAGGTCACCAGGATGCCGATGAACTGGTCGAAGAGATAGCTGATGTCGTCCCGCGTGGTCTTTTTCAGAAACGGCAGGAAGGCGCTGATTCGTTTTGGCTCAAAGGGTTTTGCCTTGAGAAAGAAGGCTAAATAGATCGGCAGTATTGCCCAGGCGAACAAGCCTGCCACGGATTGGAACATCAGGGCAATGGGATGGAGCATGAGTTTCCAAGACGACTGGAGCACGTTGGCCACCAGTTCCCTGGGATTTTCCAGCAGTTTTCCGGACTCGGGCATCAGGCCATACTTTTCCAGGAGTGCAGCGACTTGCGGCCAATGTGACCGAGCTGCCTCGACCATTTTATTGAGGATGGAGGGCAGGTCTTCGAAGAGTTTGACCAGTTGATTGATGACGAAGCCACCGGCAAGCCAGACAAAGAGCACCAGCGGGATGAGCGCGAAGAGGAAGAAGAGGAACAGGCCTGCGGCTTTTGATCCGCGGCAGATCTTGACCAGCCAGTCATAATAGGGCCGCAATAGGATCGTCAGGATGCCCGCAACCACAGGCGGTAGCAGTACATTCTGAAAAAAGCCTATAAAGATGGCCAGTCCCCAGATGCTCGCGATGAAAATTGTTAAAAGGACCACTACTGCGACCATCGTGATCGCCGCGCCAACAGTCGCACGTTGCCGTGGACCCAATTCAAGTTCTTTAAACATGAGTTCTCCTAAGATAACTTTGGAAAGTATCGCAAAAATTCTAATATTGGACAAGACTAATGGTCAAAAGTCTAGATGAAGTGTCAATAAGTCTAAGTGCTAACGCACCAATGAACTCACGCGCTTCTTTGCAAATGAAGCCTTGTCTCAGTAAGGTGGCGCAGACATTCCTGTCTGCGGTTGTACAGGGGGACAGACATGGTATGACTCGTCTTGTGCATCTCAAAGGGAGAACGGGTTTTCCAACCCGTTGAACCACGGACTAGAAAGTCCGTGCCCCTGTGGTAGAGACATAGTCTGTCCCCATGTTCCACAGTAGACTTGCGTTACATCACATTGCCAAACAAGTCATACCACATGAACCAGTACAGATAGAGGATGCAGCCAACAGCAAGAAGGCCGGAGATAATCTTGCCGAATTCCATGAAAGGGGAAAGTTTGCGTGAATTTCCCCAGAAGTAATGGAAATGGAGAAAGGCGGCGATTCCAAGGAGAAGGAACCCCAAGATGATCGCTTGCGTGCCAGTCAGATCATAGCGCGAGAATCCATGGCCAGACCCCCTGCCGCTGTAGCCTGGAAAGAAACCCTTCTGAGTCACCCAGCAGTTGATTGCGCCCCAGAGTGGAAGCAACGGAAGGACTGCGCCTCCCACCCATTTGGCCCATCCCGATTGAGGTGGATATCCAGTCAAGTCATCAGCAAAGTCAATGTATTCTTCTCCAACAGAACGTTTCCAGCGCGACATGTTTTCTAACTCCTATTAATCATCACTAACGTGTGTCAATGCGCACATCGTCTGCATTTCCGGGGACGTTGTCTTTGCCGGCACTGAAATAACACTGGGTGGCTTCGTCATAGAGGTAGGTGCCGTTGTTGAGGAAGTCCTTCATTTCTGTGGGCTGTCCCATTCGCCTGGAAATCTCCAAGGTCAGCAGATCACTGCGAACCTTGACCTTTTGGCACGTTGCCCATGCCTTGGGGTAGTCCGGCATGGCTACCCGGGAAATGAACGCCTCACCGACCGCATTGCGGTGTGAACGCGACCAGTTGCTCGTTGGTTTTTGAAGTTGCTGTCCGGAGGAGTTGCGTTCGATGATGGGCACGTAGAACTCCTGGAGATATGCGATCGACGCATTTTTTTTGAACGGCCAGAACGCCATGGTGAGTTCCTCCAGATACTCGCTCCACCAGGACTTCTTCTGCCTGCTGCTTGCTATCAAGCGGCATCCGCCGTGTGGCCAGTTAATCTTCTCGAGTTCCCCTCGGATGGCAATGGATTCCGCGATCGCTGACCGCCGCACGGAGATGTCACCTGCTGCCAGGGGCGTGAATGTCTTCTGCAAAGTAGCAAGTGTATCAGGTGACACCTTTCCCGTCCGGAGAATGCGGTGGGTCATCCGTATCTCGCGATTGATAATTTCAATGTTCATCATCCTGCAGACCAGGACGGTCGAATAGGGCAGCCACTTCCTTGATACGGAGTGGAGCTTTGTCAGTTCGCGCAATCCCTCATCAGCTTTATTTTGCTGGGCTTTCAAGAGCGCATACGTGCAGTATCCCTGTGTGATGCGTCTCCAGTTGCTGAATTTTGGAATAGGAGTGGATGTATCAATGGGCGTGTCGTTCGCAAGTTCACAGATCCCCGGGAATGTGTCGAGGCGCTCGATGAACTGTCTTGCAGGAAGCATATCGGCCCACAACTGCTCGATCTCTCCCTCAAACGGTATCAGGTCCGGCGAAGTGTCTGCATCGCCAGCCTTATCCCATGCAATGACCTCCAGCAAGCTCTTCGAGGCGGATGGTATACTGTTGCTTCCTCCAACAGCATACGTCAATAGGACGGCGCGGGAAGGTTCCACTTCCGCGGGAACTCGGAACAGGTCTCGTGTGTAGCGCAGTTCCGGGGCCGGGTCGTCATGCATAGCCCACCCGAGTCCAGCCAGAAGCACTGCAACCAATGCACCCCGCCAAAAGAGTCGGGTGTCGCGTTCGCCACGGCCGCAACGTCCGATCATAATGATACATACAATGAACACGAGCACATAAATACACGCGATTGCTGGACCTTTCCCCTTGTCGAGACCATCGAAAAATCCCCAGAAGGCGAGGATCTCAGCGCATGGAATGAAAAGAATCGCGATGATGATCCAGTATGCTATATGCAACTTCTTAATTAACTTTGGATTCATGCTGACCTCCTCTTTTTCGACGCTACTTATTGGCAACGTGTAAAACACTTATAGAAGTCTTGCTTTTCTTGACGGACAAAGCAAGCTGAAAGTAGATGTGATTTGAACTGGA
Organism: Akkermansia muciniphila; assembly: GCA_945870145.1. Lineage (GTDB taxonomy): Bacteria > Verrucomicrobiota > Kiritimatiellia > RFP12 > UBA1067 > CAIZQW01. Next base: position 9,635 of record CAMBQV010000055.1, on the reverse strand, counting down.
GAAGTAATTGCCAGTAGTTGGGGGGGAACAGGGGATAGCCTCGCTGCGCCTCAGCCTGTCCGCCGTAGCCTTGGCGAAGGTGGACGCCTCTGCGGGAGAAAGGATTAGGCTCTAGCGCAAGTATTGTCTGTCCCCTAGGTCTATTTTGCTTCGCGTATTGGATCAGACGTGATGGTTTGATCGCCTTTGGGATTCTGGGGTGTCACGCTTTTGTAGTATCTGCCACAGGTGGTGAGGTTGCCCTTGGCATCGAAGAGGGCTGAGGGCGCTCCTGGAGGGGAGTCGGGTTGAAACGAGAACCAGGCATAGCCCACAATCCACTCTTGCTCTTCAAGCCAGGGAAGGACCTCTTTCATGAACTTAAGAATAGCTGCTGGGTTGTGCTTGTTCTTCTTAATGTCGCCGCCGGTCTTCCAGTCCGCGACAGCGAACTCGGTGATCAGGAGCGGACGTTTGCCATACTTTTCGTAGATCCGCTTCATCTTGGCTTTAAAATCTGCGGCGCTTGATCCTCCGTACGAGTGGACGCCGATATAATCCACGCGATAGCCCCGCTTGTCAGCCTCTTGCATGAAGTCGCGCATCCAGCTACCTGGTACGCCCGTGACCTTCTCGTCCTTGATGCCTTCGGGGTTGGCACAGACCGGACTGCACAACGGAATGTTCAGCTTTTCAAGCGCGGGCCAGAGTTCAAGCGCAACGGTGTAGGGGATGTTTGATTGTTCTTTTTGGTCAGGCTCATTGAATCCCAGCAGACGCTTGCTCTTTCCGGCTTTGACGTTCGGGAGGACCTCCTTTGTAAGCCGCTCCTGAACTTGCTCAAGATTTTTGCCTGTCCAAAGCATCGGCACAAACTCAATGTCCTTGGGCTGTTCAGAAACATGGTGCGTATTCCACGAGTAGTTCCAGGAGACATTCAATGCTTTGACGCGGTTGATATTCTGTGCACCTGCTTCTGTGAGTTTGCCCTCCGCTTGCTTCAGCGTGAAGCAGGCGCCCTTTTTGCCGGGGAGCTTGAGTTGTTCTTTTGTGAAACGAGGGGGCTCCGAGGCGAGCAAACCGCAATAGCCGCTTAAAATCAGAGCACATATCGTTGTCGCATAGCGTGCTTTCATTTGGAGTCCTCTATTCAATTCACGAACGTGCTAGCTGACTGTGGGAGTTTTCTCGGCGATCTCCGAATGGTCAGGCGCTATTGTCGCGTTGCTCTCCAGCGCAGCGTTTGGTTCTGGCGTGCAAATTGTTTTGGAGAAGGCTGTATAGGCGCACAAGACGCAGAGTGTGCCAAAGGCGCCTACCAAATCACCGAAGAGGGATGTGGCTGCGTCAATGAGCCAGTGGTCCAAGACGGGGAAGATGAGGGGAGGGATGACAACGCACGCGATGAGGACGACAAATAGCGCTCCAAAGACCAGCCCCAGGAGAACGAGCTTCCAGAAATGTCCTCTTGTCAGTTCAAAGCTACGGCGCATGGCGGCTGAACCGGAAATGTGTTCGCAGACGGCGATGGGTTCAACAAGCGTCAGTCGGATCAGCAAGTAAAACCCGGGAATGATCAGGAGAATGCATCCCAGGAGAATAGCCAATCCTGACAACAAGCGCGTCCACCACATTCGTCCCCACGATTGGAATCCCGTACTCATTGCGTCGCGAAACGAAAGGCGTTCTCCGCGGCATGCTGTATAGCCGATGGCAATGACCCCTGCGGTCGCGATAATCCCAATAAAGTTGTCAACGAACTGGGTGAGCTTAAAGGATTTTCGGAGGTCATCCGGATCAAAGACGAAGTAGTCCATGTAGCTAACCAAGAGTTCCAGCGGCACCCAGATCACAAGCACCACTCCGGCGATGACCAAGAAATTTTTGCGATAGATGTTCCAGGCCTGCTTGAGTATGGAGGTAATCATCGTGTTCCTCTCAGATCGGTTCGCATGCTTGGACAGCGATGCGAGTCTGGTTGTGGAGATGTGTGATCGCGAGGGCGAGGCCGTCGGCGGCATCATTCTGAGGTTCTTCGGAGAGCGAGAGAAGGGTCTTCACCATCTTCTGCATCTGCTCCTTGTCCGCGGCGCCATAGCCGGCTGTGGCCATCTTGACCTTTCGGGGTTCATACTCATAGACGGGGATACAGGAACGTGCGCACTGTGCGATCATCACGCCACGCGCATGAGTCAAGATCATCATGGTCTTGACGTTCTTCGCAAAGAAGACGCCTTCGATTGCCGCGACATCGGGGTGATGGGTTTCAATAAGCTTAGCCAGTTCATCCTGCAAAAAGAGGAGGCAGGCTGAAAGCGGACGTGAGGCAGGATTTTTGATCGTGCCATACCACACGGGAACCATGCGCGAGCCCACGGCATCAATGATACCGATACCGGTGGAGCGGAGAGATGTATCTATGCCGATTATACGCATGGCAAAAGTTGTGTTGAATCACAGAGAACAAAAAAGCCCCGCGCCTTTTCAGGCGAGGGGCTTTGTTATGAATTAAGCCTGTTGCTTCTGCGCGTCGAGATCGCGCATCGCTTCACGACGGCTCAGCTTGATGCGGCCGCGATCATCGACTGCGATACACTTGACCCACATCTTGTCGCCCACCTTGCAGACGTCTTCGACGACAGCAATGCGGCGGTCGGCGAGTTCGCTGATGTGGCAGAGGCCATCCATGCCCGGCAGAATTTCGACAAAGGCGCCGAATTCCTTGATGCCCGTGACGGTGCCTTCGTAGATCTTACCCTCTTCCGCTTCAGCGGAGATGGAAGCGACCTCACGTTGGGCGATTGCCAGCGAGTCACCGTTCGAGGCATAAATGCTCACGATGCCCTCATCATTGATGTCAATCTGTGCACCAGAGACTTCGCAGATGCGGCGGATGTTTGAGCCACCAGGACCGATGAGCGCGCCGATCTTGTCGACCGGGATGTTCATGGTTGTGATGCGAGGCGCATACTGGGAGAGCTCCGGACGTGTTTCCGGCATGACGCTCTGCATGAAGTCGAGGATGTGCAGACGGCCTTCTTTGGCGCGTGTCAGAGCAGACTCGACCAGATCCCAGGTAAGACCGCGGATCTTGAGATCGACTTGGAAGCCCGTGATGCCCTTGCGGGTACCTGCGACCTTGAAGTCCATATCGCCGCAATGATCTTCCGAACCCAAGATGTCCGAGATGAGAATCCGCTTGGATTCATCCGCGTTGCAGAAGAGACCTACCGAGACGCCTGCGACAGGTGCCTTGATCGGAATGCCTGCATCCATCATGGCGAGAGCACCCACGCAAATGGAGGCCATGGAGGAGGAACCATTGGAGCCCATGACGTCAGAGACGACACGGATCGCATAGGGGTAGTTATCAGGGACGATCTGTGCGAGCGACCGTTCGGCGAGGGCGCCGTGACCGATTTCGCGACGTCCGAGTCCGCCGAGCCTGCCAACTTCGCCCACGCAGTAAGGAGGGAAGTTATAATGCAGCATAAAGGCCTTGCTCTTCTCTCCGCCTGTGATGGCGTCGAGATCTTGCGAATCCTTATTTGTTCCCAGTGTCACTGTGCCCAAGGCTGAGGTTTCGCCGCGTTCAAAGATCGCGGAACCATGTGTACGAGGCAGCACGCCGATCTGTGCATAGAGCTTACGGATCTCGTCGGAGGCGCGTCCATCAATACGCTTGCCATCCTCGAGGATGTTTTTACGGACGAGGTCGACTTCGATCTCATCGAAAAGACGGACAAAGGAAACATCGGTGACCTCTTCGGGCCACTTCTCCATCGTCTTAGCCTTCAGCGCGTCCTTGATCGCTGAAACGGCGCGTTGGCGTTCCATTTTGTCTGCGATCAAGAGGGCTTTGCGAAGGGTATCACCGCTCGTTGCATAGAGGAATGCCATTTTGTCAGCATCCGGATCAACGTCAACGATGACTTTGTCAGGCTTACCGAGCATTTTGCGGAGTTCGATTTGGGCGTCGATAATTTTGACGACCTCTTCATGGCCGCGCTTCATCGCTGCCAGAAAATCCTCTTCCGAGATTTCGGCTGCGCCACCTTCCATCATGAGGAAGCGATCACGTGTACCTGCATAGATGAGGTCCAGATCGCTCGTTTTGCGCTGCTCATGGGTCGGGTTGATCACCAATTCACCGTTAATGCGGCCGACGCGCACGCAACCGATGGGGCCCATGAAGGGAACCTCGGAGAGGTGCAAAGCAGCGGACGAAGCAATCACGGCGAGGGTGTCAGTGTCATTGATGCTATCCGCCGAAAAGACGGTGTTGTTGATCTGGACGTCATTGCAATAGCCCTTCGGGAAGAGTGGGCGAATGGGACGGTCCGTGATACGTGCGCAGAGGATCTCTTTTTCCGAGGGGCGCTGTTCACGCTTGAAATAGCCTCCGGGAAAACGACCTGCTGCATAATACTTTTCACGGTACTCGACTTGGAGCGGGAAGAAATCAATGCCTTCGCGCGGCTTGTCGGTGTTGGTGACTGCGGAGAAAACGATGGAGTCACCCAAACGGACAGCTGTCGCGCCAGCTGCCTGGCGTGCGAGGAGTCCGGTCTCAATGGTCATAATAGCTCCACCAACGTTGATGGAGACTGATGTCGTGTCTTTCATGTATCTTGCCTTTCTGCGGAAGAAGGACCGTGAAGCATTTTGCCAGGAAAGATGGCCTACCCAAAAGGGTAGAGAGAGTCCGCGAGAAAAGAAGAACAGTTAAGTCATTCCGTGAGTCTTTGCCAAAGGCACGCCACACGGAATGTTCGGAACCCGTGCTTAACGACGGAGTCCGAGGTTCTTAACAACCTTCTGGTAGGTCGGTTCATCCGTGCGCTTGAGATAATCAAGTAAGCTACGACGGGTGTTGACCTTGCGGATCAAGCCATAACGAGAGCTATGATCCTTCTTATTAATCTTCAGATGCTCGGTCAGATGCTCAACCTCTTTTGTAAGCGAGGCGATCTGTACTTCGCTTGACCCAGTGTCACGCTCGTGACGTTGGAACTGCACACGAATAGCTTTTTTATCAATCTGGCTCATAATGACTTAGCGGTCCTTGTTCCGCACTTTTTCTTTTTGTCTTTAAACTTTCCGGCGAGTACTATACGGGTTCGTCCGCTTAAAGTCAAGCGAAACAGGTCGCCTGGAAAGAGGCCTGATTGAACCCGCCGTGGGGAGTGACTCCTTAGACACACCGCAGGAAAACGCGCACACTTTACAAGATAGGGGGGGGTGACGTCAACTGGAAAAAGAAAAAAACTGTGAATTTGCAAAAAGTAGGGATTGCATTCATATTCGTCAAGTCGTATACTGAAATCATGAAAGGCAGGCCCAGAAGTAAAAACAGTTCAGGACAAGCCACGGTTGAGTATCTTGTTGTATTCATTGCGTTGTTGCTGATTGTGTCTGTTTTTGCATTGAGCCTGTACGCAGTTCGACAACAAGCAGGCCGGACGTTAGACCTTGTAGGTTCTGACTATCCGTAGTTTAGAAAACAGTTGGGTTATGAAAAAGGGGGAGTAAAGATGAAAAATCGTTCTCGTCGTAGTGGCCAAACCATGGTTGAATACATCATTATCGTTGTGCTGATTGCGATCACATTGATTGTGCTCTTTAGCAAGTTCAGCAAGGCTGTTGGAACAAAGGTCTCCGGCGCAACGTCGGCTTTGGATTCTGATGTCGGTAGCGAAGCGCAGTCTGAAGTTGATAAAATCAGCGCAGATAGCGTACGCAACCTGAAGGCTGACGGAAGTGGCCTATAAGAAAATAGCGTTGCTGAAGAGAGGCACGTCTCACGGACAGGCAATGATCGAATCGATCTTCGTTGTCATTGTTTCGTGCCTTTGTTTTATAGCGCTTTTTCAATACGCCAACCTGTATGCGGCGAAGATGACACTGACGCATGCGGCAACGCGAGCAGCTCGCGCTCGGAGTGTGGGCTTAAACCATTTTATGGTTGAGAAGGCCGCGCGTGCGGCCTCCATTCCTGTGTCTGGTAAAAGCTTGGTCTCTTTTGGTCTTCCGTCGACGCCGACAGGTATTTTACAACAGAAAGATATTGGAACCATCTGGGATGTGGCTCTTGCGGTCTCCCCCGGTTCTGCGAGGGCGCAGCTTGAACGGGCCCGCGTGCCTGATTTCATGGGAAGCGAAAACGACCCCACGTCGCGTGAGATTCTTAATTATGAACTCTGGGATGATATGTCTGTCTCGCTCGAGGAGCCTATCTCTTTGGATGGTGAAACGCCTGGAATCTTAGAAGTCACCGTCCATCAGCGTCAACCCTTGCTCATCTCTCTGGTATCCCTGTTGGAGGGCTCCTTGAAGAGTGACTCCGAGTCGGATGAGGAAAAGAGTTTATCGATGCATGGGATATACTCCATGGAGAGCCAATATCCGCTCTACATGGAAAATTTGAACTGGTAGCCTATCATGAGAAGCAGACAGTACACGCTCTTGGAACATATCGGATCTCTGAGGCGTCCACGCTCAGGACAAGCTGTCATTTTTCTTTTGCTGGTCTTTACGGTACTCGTCTTCTTTCTGCTCTTTAATATAGACCTCCATCGTGTCATTCAGCGCAAGACGCAGGCGCAGAATGCAGGTGATGCCGCCGCGCTTGCTGCCACACGTTGGCAGGCGTCCACGCTTAACCTGGTGGGCGAGCTGAATCTCATGCATGTGTTGGCTCTCGCTGCAGTGCCTGAACCTGACAGGGCAGCGATTGAGGCGATCACTAATATGCAGGCGCGCCTCTGCTTCACGGGACCTCTGGCAGGCCTCTATGCCTCTCAGGTTGCCGCCAAGAATAACCACATCTATGTGGATCCTGACCTGACGGCGTTATTGCGTGAGCATGTGAACGTGATCAGGACGCAATATGCGCATACCCTTGATGAAAATGGTGAGACTTACTATAAGGAGCCGTGGCTAGGTGCTTGGAATGAGTATGCGGATATGCTTGAGGCGATCTGCGCGGATGGGATTGCGGTCGGGCCCGATAATGCCCAGTTCTACTCGATCCCCAGTGGTGCACATATCCTCCTCTCGAAAGACTTTTACGAGGCGGTTCATGGTCTCTCGTGGTGCTGGTTCCATCTCCATCAGCGGGGGCTTCTGGAATCGTACACCTCCTTCCATGACTGGCCGCCGTTACCCGATATCAACCCCAACACCTATGATAATTGCGAGATCTATGGAGTGGGACTCCATCCTGTGACAGCAAAGCTTAAACACCTCTTTACCCAAGCGATGCTTGAGGAGATGGTGACCCAATCCGGATTGGCTCCTGAGGGTGTTCCTGATCTCAATACAACCAATGTTATGGACTCAGCAGAGATCTGGTACATGTATAAAACAGGGGAGTGGGGGAGCTGGGATCTGATCAAACCCGCGGGTGAGTTTCCCTTCCCTGCTGCAGGTGAGGTCCGGCCTGAGTATGATTACGCGGGTGCCGATGTGGTGATCCGCCTTTCAGCCGTGGTTGACCGAGCAACACCTGGTACAGGCACGCAACAGGCCAAGGTCAACTGGACGGCTGCAGCAAAGTCTTTTGGTTATTTGAAGGTGGACGAGGAAAAGGGGAGACCAGATTCGGCAGCGGGTTTTGTCTTGCCGGCCTTCCGCAACACGCGATTGATTCCAGCAGATACAGCGTCAGGTTCGCAGGGCGCTACATCCGATGTGGAGTGGATGATCCATGTGACTCGGCATCTCAAGCCCTACTTGGAGATCGGCAAAACGGAATCGGGAAGTTGTAGTTATTGCCGTGCGTTGGTGGCGTGGGAACCTCGAAGCTTCCGGCAGATTGGAATAGATTGGTTAGCGTTGAACAGTTATCGGTGCAAGATCCCGTCAGGCGGAGGGGGTGGTGGTCATCGAGGGGGTGGTTCACGGCGTGGACATTAAAGGAGAGAGGAGGGGAACGATGAAGACTTCACGAAAAAAGGGTCAAGCGATGATTGAATTTGCAGCAGGACTCTTGGTGCTCCTGCTCCTCATTATCGGTTTTGTCCATGTGAGCAGTCTTTCTCTCACCTCTCTGGGCATCCATGGTGAGATCCGCGCGGAAGCAGGACTTGCAGCGATGCTCAGTTCCATGACGGATACGCCTGAAGCGATTTCTGATTGGAAGAGCGGGACGGATGAGCTCCGTTTTACAGCGGATGATGAGATGGAGAAGAACCAGCCTGCAGCCGCTGCAGTTATTGGCCAGGTGGTCTCACATTCTGTTAAGCAGGAGGCAGACTGGGGTCTGGTTTCTGAGAAATCTCGCTTGCCCTTCTCAATGATCCAGCTCCAGCAATCACCCAATCTGGTTATTCTCATGGGGGCTACCCATGAGGAGCGAACCAAACGTGTCCCCGTGGATCCTTTTATACGCGACTTCATCTACAACAAGGAGGATGTCGCGGTGAAGGAAGAGATTTGGATACCCTTAATGGGAGGGTTGTATTAATGAGGCGTGAACTTCGAGTCCTGTTCGTTCTCGTTCTCTTGCTTCCGCTCTGTCTGTCAGCGGACATCTTTTGGCGCTTTAAAAAGAGCACCTCCCGTGTGTTGCAGGATCTAGGCGGCTCAAGTGTCTATTCAACACCTGTCCAAGTCAATGGGGCTTCCGGCACCTTGACGGCGTATGCCTTTGACAAGCTCTCCTCGTTGGAAGTGGGCCATGAACTCAAGCAACGGCTGGCTGTTGCAAAAGATGCCGGAGTCTCTGATGCCACGATGATTACTGCGCAGGAGGAGGGACGCGTGCAAAAATTCCTGGTCATTCCCTCTACACATGGAGGGTCTGCCAGTGTTGTTCTGATGTTTGAGCAGTCCTTGCAAGAGACGAAGAAGCGCGGGTTCAAGGAGGTTCTGGAATGGCCGGAGGGCCTTTCCATGCTACCTGGAACCCCTCGATTCACAGCCTCCTGCGCTGCGACACGTACCACGTTTGTGACGGCTGAAACAGTAAATGAGCCAACGGCTGCGCTGAGTGCAGCGGAGAGCGCCCTGAAGGGGGCCGGTTGGTCCGTGATTCCGCTCTCAACGCCGACGTTTAAACTCTTTGTTCGTGGTTCAAAGACCTGCATCGCCTTTGCGATGCGGTCGTCTAGTGCCACGCAAACAACCCTCAGCGTCATGCAACGTGACGGCGAGGGGAAGTAGTTAGCAGAGGTCAGAGGTCGGAGGTCAGAAATAGATATCACTGATGAGCAACTGCACACGCGGTGCGCATCGAGCGGATGGCAGTTGCCATGTCCTGCTGTTTAAACAAGAAACTCCCTGTGACAAACTGATTGGCGCCATGCTGCGCACAGACGCAAGCTGTCTCGAGGTTGATGCCGCCATCCACCATGATGTCACATGAAAGCTCGTGTGACTTGATGCGTGCACGTAAGGCGGCGATCTTCGGTAGGACCTCCGGCATAAAAGCTTGGCCTCCGTAGCCAGGGTTGACTGTCATGAATAAGACTTCATCGCACAGATGCAGATAGGGATAGAGTGCGGTGACGGGCGTCTGAGGACGGGAGACCAGACCTGCTCGGATGCCTCTGGCGCGAATACGCTTCAACCCCTCCCAGCAATCACAGTCCGCCTCTACATGGATTTGCACGGTTGTCGCACCCGCGTCAATGAACCGGTCGCAGTAGAGGTCC
>CAMBQV010000054.1 GCA_945870145.1 Akkermansia muciniphila | reverse complement strand
TTTGTCTCCCAAATCCATGCCGATTACAGTAACATTATTCATTGCTGTTCTCCTTGTGTTTGCACCTATGAGTGCGTTGTTTTAGTTGGCAGGTATATTCTACCTGAAAACTTACCACTAGGAGAACAGCCTTCTCATCTTACCTTTAGAACTTCTCACTCTCTAACTTATCGAGCGTGCGTTCGAGTTCATGCGGGGGTTTCTGCCAGCGGGCAATGAGCAGGTAGGCAGTCGGCACGACGAGCAAGGTCAACACACAGGCGCTCAGTCCGCCATACACGACCACAGCACCCAGACAGCGGCGGCTCATCGCGCCAGCGCCGCTGGCCAGCAGCAGCGGGATCGCACCAACGACCGTGGAAATGCCGGTCATCAGAATCGGACGCAGACGCAGACAGGAGGCTTGGATCAGCGCCTGCTCAAACTCCATGCCGCCATCGCGCAATTGGTTGGCGAACTCGACAATCAGAATTCCGTTCTTGGCGGCGAGGCCGATGAGCATGATCACACCAATCTGGCTGTAGATGTTCATGGTCGCGCCGGTGTACCAGAGTCCTGCGAGTGCGCCGATCATGCCCAAGGGCACGGTCAGCATGACGATGAAGGGACTCACAAAGCTCTCAAACTGCGCGGCGAGTGTCAGGTAGGCAATCAGTAGGGCCAGGCCAAAGATGAGCGCCATGGAGCCGGAGGCCTCCTTGAAATCTTTTGACTGCCCCTTGTAACCGATCTGCGCTTCAGGGGGCAATTCGGTGCGCACGGTCTTCTCCAGATACTCAAGCACCTGACCTAAACTGTACCCTGGGGCGACATTACCGGTCAGTGTGATCGAGCGCATTCGATTGAAGCGGTTGAGGGTCGCAGCATCACCGATCTCCTTGACGGTCACAAGGTTGTCGAGCGGAATCGGCTCCTGTTGCGTTGTGGAACGCACATAGATGTTTCGCAGGTCCTCATTAGAGGCGCGATGGCTAAGGTCGGCCTGTAACATCACGTCATACTCTTGTCCGCGATCAATAAAGGTCGTGACACGCTTCGAACCCAAGAGCGTCTCGAGAGCACCGCCGATGGCCTTGGTGGAGACCCCCAACTCTCCGGCGCGATTCTTGTTGATCTCAACATGCAACTGCGGGGTGGTCTCCTTGTAGTCATAGTCGACATCCAAGAAACCGGGATAGCTCTTGACCTTGGCCATGAGCTTGTCACGCCAAACCAAAAGCTCTTTATAGTCGGGACCCCCGATCACGAACTGCACAGGCATGCCACGGGTGCTGATACCGGTGGGCAGGGAGGGCAAAGCGCGCGCACCTGGGATCTTTGAGAGCAGCGGACGCGACTGATTGACCACTTCAGTGCTAGGACGTGAACGCTCACGCCACGGCGTGAAGTCAAGGATGAGTCGGCCGTTATTCACCGCACCCGCGCCGTCGGGTTGTCCGGGCAAGAGGAGAAGGCCCCATTTCAATTCATGGTCTTCAAAGGCCACCATGGAGGCTGGAATAAATTGATCCACGAGCTTGTTCATCTCGTAAAAACCCGTCCCCTCCGGTGCCTGGAGCATGACAAAGAAAAAGCCGCGATCTTCAAGCGGTTCAAACTCCGTCGGGATGATCTTCCAGCCCCAGACCACGAGAACACAGAGGGTCACAAAGAAAAGCGTAGTCACAATTTTAAGGCGCGTAATCAGATTAAGAAGCGCGCGATAGCCCCGCTCCAGGTGGCCCATGAACCAGTCGACACCCATTCCGACGAGTGAGACATCTTCATGGCTTTTCAACAGACGCGAACAGAGCAAGGGCGTCAATGTCAAAGCCACAAGACCTGAAAAGCAGACTGCGGCGCTCATCGCGACTGCAAACTCGGTAAACATCTTGCCGGCTTTGCCTTCCCAGAGCAGGATCGGGAGGAAGACGGCCAGCAACACGGCCGTCGTCGAAATCACCGCCATCAACACCTGCGTTGAACCGCGCGAGGCTGCCACGAGGGGTGTCTCTCCCTCCTTAATCCTGCGATGGACATTCTCCAGCACCACGATCGCATCATCCACCACCATGCCAATCGCCAACACAAGTGCGAGGAGGGTCAGAATATTTAAGCTATACCCGCAAGCATAGAGCACGATATAGGAACAGACGAGCGAGATCGGCACGGTAATAGAGGGGATCAGTGCGGCGCGCAAGTTGCCGAGAAAGAGAAAGATGATCGCGACGACCAAGACCGACGAGACCAGAAGAGAGCCCTTGACCTCGTTAATGGACTCGTTGATGAACAAGGCTTCATCGCGACGGACGAACAGCTTCACGCCTGCAGGGGCGGTCTTGTTCAGCTTCTCCACCAGCTTTGTCGCTGCCTTTGAAATGATCAGCGAGTTTCCTTTGGAGTGCTTGTAGAGTCCAAGGCCGATCGCGTTTCCGCCGACACCCGCACGGCTCTTATCAAAGAAGGCAAAAGAGGAACGGACCTGACGGGGCTCCAGGCGGACATCCGCGATGTCTTGCATCCGGATCAAGTCGCCGGCAGAACGACGCTTCACGACCAACTGGCTAAACTCCTCTGGCGTTGAATAGGGACGTGCGACGCGCACGGTAAACTCGCGGGTCTGCGATTCGATACGACCTGCCGCGGCTTCAATATTCTCCGTCAGTAAGGCAGACTCGACATCTTCAAAGGTGATCTTACGTGCGGCCATCGCCTCAGGCTTCAGCCAGATGCGCATCGCCTGGCGCTGGTCGCCAAAGATCCGTACATTGGCAACACCGTCGATCACAGAAAAGCGATCTGTGTAATAGCGGTCTGCATAGTCTGAAAGCTCCATGCGGCCCATCGTGTCGCTCGTGATACCGATGATCATGGTCGGCATCATTGTGACATCCACCTTAGAAATCACAGGCGAGTCGGCCTCTTCCGGTAGCGCCCCCATGATACGGGAGACGCGATCACGCACATCGTTGGCGGCATCGTCAATATCGCGAGAGATATTAAACTCCACCGTGACGCGCGATTCGCCGTCGCTGCTCTCAGACTCCATCATGACAATGCCGTCAATACCCGCGATGGTGTCTTCGACCATCTGCGTGATCTTGCTCTCGATCACGGCAGCGCTTGCACCCGGATAGGTGGTCCGGACAGAGACTGCAGGGGTCTCGATATCGGGATACTCACGAACCGTGAGGCGCTGGAAGGAAATGCCACCGAAGACCATCAAGATCAACATCAGAACGATGGCCGCAACAGGGCGTACAATGGAAAACCGACAAATGTTCATTGGTTTACCTTTACGACCATGCCGTCGGCGATTTTAGCCACACCTTCGGTGACGACACGTGTGTTGGGTGTCAGGCCGGAGAGAATTTCTGCCCGTCCCTTCGCACGCCGACCGATCTGGACCTCGGTACGGAAGACCTTCTTCTGTTCGGGCTGATAGACAAAGACAAATTGCTTCTCACCGAGACTGGTCAACGCTTCCTCTGCAACACTGGCGCAATCCTCAACCCCCATATTCAACCGCACGGACATCAACATCCCTGGACGCAGACGGAGCTCCTTGTTATCAATGACCCCGCGCACCTGCGCGCTGCGCGTCTGGAGGCTGATACGCGGATCAATCATGCGGATCACGCCTTGGAACTCCACTTCGGGATAGGCGTTGTTTGAAGCCTTGAAAGGCATCCCCTCTTTGAGCTTCCCGCTATATTTTTCAGGGACGGGATAATCCACATAGACCTGCTCAAGGTCATCGAGGGTCGTAATCTTCGTGCCCGGGACGACGAGGTCCCCTAAGCTGACAAAACGTAAGCCCACGACACCGGAAAAGGGTGCGACAATCAGTCGGTCCGCGCAATCTGCCACGGCCTTGGCCTTTTCAGCCCGCGCCATCGCCAGACGCGTCTGGCGATCCTCCAGCTCTTTTTTGGGAACTGCATCCGCCTTGGCCAGCTCTTCAAGACGTCTTACTTCGCGCTCATGTTCCTCAATGGACAAGGTTGCAATGGTCAACGCGGTCTTCTCCTGCGCGGATTGCAACTCGACGAGCAAATCGTCCTTCTTGACGTGCTGCCCATGGTCGAAGTGAAGCGCGACAATCTTTTCTGTTACCTGCGCGGAGAGGTCGACAGATTCACGCGCGGAAACGGTCCCCAAACAAATCAGCATATCCTCGAACGTCATCTTCTCGACAGGCTTCACCACAACCAACGGTGGCGAGGTGTCGCGCTTCTTTGAAGCCACGCGCGTCGGTTGAGCGGTCAGCACCAGTTGCACAGCCCAGACCAACAGGCCTACGCCAATCACCAGTTCTAAAATCCATTTGATCCATTTCATATTGTTACTCTCATACAACCTGGTGCGCGCGGGTATGGGATAACATCGCGAATATTGTGCATCCCCGTGCAAAACTGAACGAGCCGTTCAAAACCAAGGCCAAAGCCGGCATGGGGCACGCTCCCATAGCGACGAAGGTCGAGGTAATGTCCATACTCCGCCGGATTGAGCCCTGCTTCACGCAGCACCCCTTCGAGAACCTCCAGACGCTCTTCGCGCTGGCTGCCGCCGATGATCTCCCCCACCTCCGGCAACAAAACATCCATGGCTGCAACCGTCTTGCCATCTGGGTTGCGGCGCATATAAAAAGCCTTGATCTCCGCAGGGTAGTCGGTCACGACGACGGGCCCCTTGAAAACCTCTTCCGCAAGGTAGCGCTCATGTTCCGATTGCAGATCCATGCCCCACTTCACAGGAAACTCAAAGGTGACTGGGGCAGCCTCCAAGAGGCGGATTGCCTCGGTATAAGTCACACGGCCGAAGGGCGCAGTCGCAAGGCGTTCGAGTCGCGCCACGACACCTGGCAGGACGCGCTGGTCAAAGAATTGGAGGTCTGCGCCGCACTGCGCGAGGACCGCCTGGAAGAGATGACGCAAAAAGGCCTCTGCCAGAAGGGCGTCATCGTTTAAGTCAGCAAAGGCCATTTCGGGTTCGACCATCCAGAACTCTGAAAGATGGCGCCGCGTGTTGGAATTTTCAGCCCGGAAGGTCGGCCCGAAGGTATAGATGTCGCCCATAGCGCAGGCGTAGGTTTCGCCCTCGAGCTGGCCACTCACGGTCAGCGAGGTTTTTGCTCCAAAGAAATCCTGGGCATAGTCCACCTTGCCATCGGCGTGGCGGGGGAGTTTATGCGGGTCCAGGGTGGTCACTTGGAACATGGCGCCTGCGCCTTCGCAATCGTTTGCGGTGATAATCGGGGTATGCACGTAGAAGAAACCGCGCTCATGGAAGAAGCGGTGTAACTCATACGACAGCACATCGCGCACGCGGGCGATGGCACCGAAGGTATTGGTGCGTGCCCGCAAGTGGGGAAGTTCGCGCAAGCGGTCGAAGTTGATCTTCTGTTTTCCGAGCGGATATGCGAGCGGATCCGAGAAGCCATAGACCGTGAGCTGGTCTGCCTTGACCTCGATGCTTTGTCCGCTGCCGCTGGAGGCCACGAGCAGGCCCTCAACACGGATGGAGGCCCCTGGATGTAAATTCAGGACATCCTTCTCATAGTTCGCAAGGGTGGCGGGGGCGATGATCTGAAGGTTGGCGAGGCAGGAGCCATCATTCAGCTCGATGAATGAGAAGCCCCCCTTTGAGTCTCGGCGTGTCCGAACCCAACCGGCCACCTGGACAGGGATATCGCGCTTCGGGGAGGTGAGGAGAGTATTAATTCGCGTTTTCATGTTAGCCTCTGGTAGAACGGGGCCCAATACGAGATGAGGAGGTCTGCGCCTGCGCGGTCAATGGCCATGACCGATTCTCGCGCCATGGCATGGAGGTCGCCCCAGCCGCGTTCAGCTGTTGCATGAATCATACTGTACTCACCGCTCACATTGTAGGCCGCAACCGGCAGGTCCGTCCGCGCGCGGATTTCAGCAAGCAGATCAAGATAAAAGAGGGCTGGCTTGATCATCAAGATATCTGCACCTTCGACCTCATCAACTTCTGACTCGCGAAGCGCGGCGCGTGGATTCGCATACGACGCCTGATAGCTTTTGCGGTCGCCTGCTGAGGGCGCTGAATTTTCCGCTTCCCGGAAGGGGCCATAGAGCGAGGAGGCGAATTTGGTGGAATAGGACATAAGCAAGGTGTTATGAAAATCATTCTCCATCAACGCTTGGCGAATCGCCTGAATCTGGCCATCCATCATGGCGCTCGGCGCAACCACATCTGCTCCCGCTGCGGCATGGGAGAGTGCCACGCGTGCGAGGAGTTCGCAGGAGGCATCATTGTCAACCTGGCCGTGGTTATCAAGCGGACCGCAGTGGCCATGATCGGTGTAGGCGCAGAGGCAAACATCCGTCATCACCACCAGTTCGGGAAAGGCACGTTTGAGTAGCGGAATAGCGCGTTGCACAACGCCCTTCGGATCATAGGCACCCGAGCCGGCCTTATCCTTTGTCCCTTCAGTCTGACCAAAGAGCAAGACACCGCCAATGCCCTGTTTCGCGACTGGTTCAACAGCCCGCAGCAGTTCATCTGTGCTCAAACGATATTGGCCAGGCATGGAGGAGATGGTTTCCCGACGCTTCTCCCCTTCGACGAGGAAGAGCGGCCAGACAAACTTCGAAGCTGCCGGGAAGGGCTGGTCAAAAAGATGTCGCAGGGCTTGTGTTCTTCTCAGCCGACGTAACCGTATCTCTGGGAAATTCATTTCATCTCCTATTTTAGTCTGGGATAAAGAGCACCTGGCCGGGACGAATGGTGTTGGCAGACTTCAAATTGTTTGCCTTCATGATGCTCTCCACGCTCTTTCCATAACCACGCGCGATTTCCGAGAGGGTCTGTCCGCGTTCAACGGTATGGTTGTATCCTGTGCGAGAGCGACTCGTGGACGTCGAGGGTGTGCCAGACTTGACTGTGGGCGTATTTGCACCTGCGCGAGAGACGACTTTATCAATCCGCGTAACCAAGTCATCGGTAATCTCCTTCTTCAGCGTCTCCCGTTCCGCACGAATCAACTGGATATCACGTTTGAGCGCTTCGATCTCTTCAGAGCCCGCGCTACCGGTGAGTCTAGACTCCAGCTTTTGCAGGCGCAAGTCGAGTTCGATCTGATTGCGGTTCATCTCCGCCATCTGTTCCGCGAGGTGGCGGAGCTCATTGTTCGTCTGCTGCGTGGAGATCGCCAGTTTCGTCACCTTCGGATCAGGCTTCTGTTCAAAAGGCGTACCATCAAAAAATTGGCAGCCTGAGAGAAACAAGAGGCCTGTGACACTGCAGAAAACGCTCATCCGTTTTTTCATTTCGACTCCTTAGCGATAGCTTTCATAGATTGCCTTATTGCGTGATTGCCTTATTGCCTTATTAAAAATTCGATGTTCATATTCATTCGTTTGTTCCTGGGTTCTAACTGCCAACTGCCACTGCCAACTGCTACTTCGCCGCCCCAGGCGGCGGATTCATCCTTCAACGTATGGGCAAGAGATAGAAGAAGAGCCAGAGCGCAACCCCGAACGCCAAGCATACAAGAAAAGCCTGCATGCGAAGCTGTGCGAGATCATCCCCTGATGTTCGCCGCAACTGCCTCATCCCTCCTGCCGAGATATAGTGAAAAAGTTTTTGCCGTGCAAACACAGGGCGCGCGCGCTTGCTAAAATACCCACGCCTCCCAAGTCCATCATCACGAACATCGAGACGGAAGGTGTGCAAGGCACCCCTATCCCCCACAAAGACCGTGGGGTTTGATGATTTCAAAATTCGTTTTGGGTTATTCTGCATTGCTAAAGGGTACTACGGTACTACGAGACTACGGTACTGCCAACTGCCACTGCCTACTGCCCACTGCTATCAGGGTATCACCAGGACTTGTCCGATCCGGAGGCGGCCATCGGGATTAATCGTCGCCCGATTCGCATCGCGGATCTTTTTCCACTGCGTTGAATCACCATAAAACTTTTCGGAAATCTTAAAGAGTGAATCACCTGCTTGCACAGCATAACTCTTGGGTTCGGTTTTTGTTTTCTTTGTTGAATCGCTACCACCGTCCACAGGGGCGTCGTCAAATTTCTTCTGGATTTTCTTCAGCACATCGTCGGTCGGTTTCGTACCGGTCTTGTTCGCAGCGTCTGCAGCCTCTGCCTCTGCTTCAAGGCGCAATTCTCTCAAGCTCTTTCCATCGCGCGTCTTACCCGTACTCGCGGAACGCTCGCGTTCACCAATGGTTGCCGCCGTCTCTGCGGGTTTCTCGACCTTGTCCGTTGTGCGTATTTTGTTCAGAAGATCGCGTAGGCGTTCCACCTCGGCCTGTGCTGCCCTAGCTGTCTTCTCCGCGCGATCCTTCTCTTCGCTGAGCACCGACTTTTCACCTTCGAGTTTGGTTAAGTCCCCTTTCAGCCTGTCATTCTCTTTCAGCAAATTCGCTTGGGAGAGGCTCTGAGCAGATGAACCTAATTTGCGTAAGAGCTGCGGAGCCAGCAACTGTTCAGTCACGCGGATGCGATCCTGCACCATGGTCGTCTTTTCGGTCTCTGGACGCAAAGCCAAGTATTGCTTGTAGTGATAGAGTGCGCTGATGTAATCCGCTTCTGAATCTTGAAGCAGTGCCCCCATTTGGAAATGAACCGAATAGGAGTGAGGTTCTTCAACCAGCAGGGTCCGATAGAGGCGGATAGCCTCCTTAATATCTCCTGTCTGTTCGGCAGCTCGGGCACGACGGTAAAGAGATGTCTTGCGCTCCTTCGCCTCATCCGTGGCGATGGATGAACGCGAGCATCCCGTCAGCACCATAATAAAGAGTCCCAAAAAACAGAGTGCAACAGATCGCATCATATAGTATCCTTAAAAAAAATGAATTCGCCTCATTTTTCGATTGGTTTATGATCCCAACTCGAATATCATTTTACTTTACTTATTCTTTCTAGTAAAAGAAAACTTCTATTTTACTTCGCAGACGGACAAATGACCATCGAAAACGACAAAAAAATTTGGGATGCCGCCAAGAGCTGTCTGGGAGTTTCCGGACGGCTGAGTGTTATCTTGCCTGCTTATGGGTTGGAAACGGTCATTGCCCGGAACATTGAAACGGTCTGCAAACTGCTCAGAGATCAGATTCCTTTTGAAGTTATTCCTGTAGACGACGGTAGCACCGATGCCACTGCAGAGGCCATCCGCAGTGAGGCCGAGCGCCATCCTGACGAGGTCCGGCCTGTCTTCGTTAAGGTCAACGCAGGAAAGGGCAATGCGCTCCGAAGGGGGTTTGCAGCCTCAAGCGGGTCTCATATTCTGCTCTTGGACGGCGACCTGGATCTCTCTCCCGCCAAAATCACGGCCTTTTTCGATATCATGAGCCAGGAGAAAGCGGCGATCGTCATCGGTTCTAAGCGTCATCGGGATTCAGTCATTGATTACCCGTGGCACCGCCGGCTGGCAAGTAGCGTCTACTTCACGATCGTCCGGTTGCTGGTGGGCCTACCGATCACTGACACTCAAGTGGGTATGAAACTTTTTACACGGGAGGCGCTCCAGTGGTCCTTTGACCGGATGCTGGTCAAGGCCTTTGCCTTTGACCTTGAGATCCTCTCCATCGCCCATGCCAAGGGGTTCAAGGTTGCCGAGGCCCCCATCCAGATGAACTTCGGCCAAAAGATGGGCTGTCTCTCCTGGAAAAACGTCAAACAGGTCATGCTCGATACCCTTGCGATCTTCTATCGCCTGCGGGTTCTGCGTTACTATGAGAGCGTCGAGGTGGCCCCCCTTCCAGAAAAGCCGATGACGATCTCAGTGGTTATTGCCTGTCCAGCACCCAGCCCCTACCTAACCGAGTGCCTGGATGCCCTTGCGCATCAGACCTACCCGCATTTCGAAGTTTTGGTCTTGCCGGATCATGCTGAGCGCGTTGGCGACTACCCCTTCCCGCTTCAGGTCATCCCAACGGGCAAGACGCGGCCCGCGGAGAAGCGCAACGTGGGCATCCAGCGCGCCAAGGGCGAGATCATCGCGTTTCTGGACGACGACGCCTATCCTGTGGCCAACTGGTTGGAACATGCGGTCAAATACTTTACGTTGCCTGATGTGGGTGGGGTGGGTGGACCTGGCGTGACGCCGCCGAACGACCCCTTCATGGGTCAGGCGGGTGGGCGCGTTTATGCCAACATTCTCGTTTCAGGAAACTTCCGCTACCGATACGTGGGCGACCGCGTGCGCTCCACTGTGGATGATGTCCCGAGCTGCAATCTCTTTGTGCGAAAGAGCGTGGTAGAGGCCTTCAACGGTTACCGCACCGACTTCTGGCCTGGCGAAGACACGATCCTCTGCACCGATATCGTCTTTGGTCAGAAGAAGCGTATCATCTATGATCCGTGGGCCGTGGTCTATCACCATCGCAGGCCGCTCTTTGGTCCGCACCTGCGCCAGATCGGGCGTTACGCCCTTCATCGGGGCCACTTTGCCAAGCGTTTTCCAGAGACCTCATTCCGCGTCAGTTATCTGTTACCGACACTCTTCGTAATGGGCCTTGTGCTGGGGTTGCCCGTGGCTTTTTTGCACCCGTGGCTCTTCATTGCCTATTTTGGCGGCCTCGCCTTTTACGGGCTTATCACGCTGGTCGCCGCCTTCTCCCTCTCGCCTGCCTTATGGGTGATGACATGGCTGGGCGTGATGGCCACGCACCTTGTCTATGGCACCCGCTTTTTGATGGGCCTTCTCGCTCGCCGCATGCCGTGCGAAGTCGAGCGGTTTGATCACCCGGCTGAGGAGCCTAGCGTGAGACCTGGCGTGTAAACAAGCCAGGTGTAACTGGATGCCTTGCACGAGATGAAGGCTGTGCTAAGAACTCGGCTTATGAGCTGCTGGCTAGGCGCTTAAGCAACTCTAACCACCGCTAGTGCAAGGGTGGGTGAGAGGGTAAGAAAGGCTCTGTGCAGGGCATTCAGTTGCAGAGGTTGCGTTTACGCAACCTGCCCTCACAGCTCAAGCTTACAGAGCGAACCAGGCAGATCGCGCACAAAGCGCGGGAGCGCGAGGCCGCCCAGGCGCTTGGGCAATTCGCGGGCGATACGCCGCGCTCTTGCCAGAGGCACGCGAAAATGGGCAATGCCGGCGATCGGGTCGCACTGAAAAACATAATAGGGACGCACCCGCGCGCGTTGCAGGGCTGAGCAGAGCGCCACCAGCTCATCAACTGAATCGTTGACCCCCTTTAAAAGCACGCTCTGATTTGAGACGGGTATGCCAGCCTCAACTAAAAGCGCACAGGCCTTCACCGCCTCGGGCGTGAGTTCGCTGACATGATTAAACTGGGTGTTGACCCAAACCTTTTTGCAGGCACCCAGTTTTTTGGTGAGCGTTTTTGTGATACGCGATGGATTGACCGCTGGCATGCGCGTTCCGATGCGCACCGCATCAATCTGGGGCAAACCCGCAAAGGCTTTAACAAACGCCAACACCTTCGTGTCGCTCAATATCAAGGGATCGCCCCCCGACAAGAGCACCTCACGGACCAGCGGATGCGCCTTCACATACGCAACCGCCTCTGCCCGTTGCTTGGCTGTCCGGACCACCTCCGACTTCTGGAGTAACCCCTTCCGCGTACAGTGGCGGCAGTTCAGGGCGCATTGATCCGAGGTCATCACCAAAATACGGTTGGGGAAACGCTGCTTGACACCGTAGCAACATGCTGCAACACCCTTCTCGGCGAAGGGATCAGCCACCATGCCCGGCTCGTCGATGAGCTCATCGATCGAGGGCAGGGCTTGCTGTGCCCAGGCGCTGAGAGGGTCTTTGCGAATTTGCGCTCGGACATAAGCGGAGAGTTTGACCGGGTAACGCGCATGAACCTGATCCCATATTTCACTTTTCACTTGTACTTTTTTACTTCTCACTTATTCGTTTCTCAGAGCAGGATCGAGGAGATCGCGCAGGGCATCCGCAAGGTGGTTGAAAGCAAGCACAAGAAAGAAGATCGCAAGGGTAACAAAGGTCATCTCCCACCAGACGCCTTGCCAGAGGCGGAGCCGCGCATTATTGATCATAATGCCCCAAGAGGGCTCACTCTGCACACCGATCCCGAGGAAACTGATAAAAACCTCTGTGGCCACTGAGGCGGGGAAGCGTATCGAAAAGGCGATCAGGATGATATGCGAGACATTCGGCAGGATGTGGCGAAACATGATACGTGCATGACTGTACCCCAAAACCTCAGCGGCCAGCACATAGGTGCGTCCGCGATGTTTCATGACCTCCGCACGCACGTTACGGCAGACGCTGACCCAAGTCGTCAGGCCAATCCCTAAATATATGCCCATGAGCCCCTTACCCGCAACCATCGCAATCGCGAGAATGAAGAGGAGTCCCGGCATCGAAGCCACGGTCGCGCAGAGCCAGACCACGACATTGTCGCAACGCCCGCCAAAGTAACCGCCCAAGCAGCCTAAGAGGACGCCAAGCGGAATAGCGATGAGCGAGGTCACGATGCCGACATGAAAAGCGATACGCGTCCCTTGGATCAACCGCTGGCCAACATCCCGCCCCAAATTATCGCTACCAAAGAAATAGAACGGTCGCTCACCTCTCTGGGAGGGGCACGTGTCTACGTGCCCAGCCGTGCAGGCGCACATCCCTCCCTGGAAGCAACGCACAAAGACGGGAGGCACATAGCGGTGATTTTCATGGACTTGGTTGTAGGCTGGGGTTTGATCCTGCCAACGCGCGGCCTGATAGGTCCATTCACCATAAAGAGCGGCAAGGGCATAGAACACAACAATGACAAGGCTCAAGCGCGTATCCCAGCGCTTCCAGAGCCTTGCCAGTATGGTGGAGGAGGATTTCAATCCTACACCTTCGTCATCTTTTCCAGTTCACGCACGCGCGTGGCGACAGCGGCCTTTGAGAGCTTCTCAAGGCTTTCAATGCTGAATCCCTCGACACAGAAGGAGGCCATGGCACTAGCAAAGAAGAGCGCCTTACGCATGGTGCGGCTATTCAATGACCTAGCCTTGGAGAGATAGCCCATGAAGGCACCTGCGTAGGTATCACCTGCGCCCGTGGGATCTTTCAATGTTTTCACCGGATACGCCGGAACAATGAAGACCTCCTTCTTCGTGAAGAGCAGAGCGCCATGTTCGCCCTTCTTGAGCAAGACATACTTGGGCCCCATCTTCAGAATCTCTGTGGCGCAATCGCGCAGATTCCACTTGCCCGTCAACTGCCGCGCCTCGCCGTCATTGACGGTGAGCAGATCTACTTCGGCAATGATCTTCTTAAGGGAGGGCAAGGCGATATCAATCCAGAGGTTCATGGAGTCCAGAGCCACAAACTTAGGCCGCTTGGCCTGCTTGAGCACATGCAATTGTAAGTCTGGCTGGATGTTGCCCAAGAGCACATAAGGAGCTGACCGGTAACTTTCGGGAAGGAGAGGCATGAAGTCCGCAAAGACACCCAGCTCCGTCCTGATCGTCGTGCGATCAATCATATTGCCGTCATACTTGCCGGCCCAACGGAAATTAGGTCCGGCCTTATGCTGAACCCCTTCAAGGTCAATTCCGAATTTATTCCAGCGTTTTTCAAAAGTCTTGGGGAAGTCGCTGCCCACAACACCGACAGCACCCACCTTTGCACCTGCAAAAGAAGCGGCAATCGTTGCAAAAGGCAGAGAGCCACCCAGCAGATTGGTGCGACTCACGTCACGCGTTTCAACATCGTCGATCCCGATGGAACCAACCATCCATACATCTGGTCTCTTTGTCATGTGTTTCTCCTTGAATAATGGAATAAAGGAATGGTGCAATAATGGGGGAGGTAGCGACTATGGGAGGGACGGCGGATCGCCGTCCGGCGGTCGATCCGACCGCCCTCCCGATAGGGTTCGCTTCCAATATTCCAACATTCCTGTTTTCCTTACGTTTTTCTCTTTGTTATCAATGATCCCCGATGAGGGCGTCTATGGCTAACAAATAGCCCTTGCTGCCGAAGCCCATGATCTGTCCGACACAGACGGGCGCTGTGAGACTGACATGCCGGAAGGCCTCACGCTTATGCGTATTTGAAAGATGAACCTCCACGGTTGGAACCCCGCAGGCGGAGATGGCATCTCGCAACCCTACGCTCGTATGCGTATAGGCCGCTGGATTGATGATGATACCCTCGTAGACTCCGCGAGCAGCACCGATCGCTGAGATCAGCGCGGCTTCGTCATCGCTTTGAAAGGCCGTAATCTGCACCCCCTTCGTCAGCGCAGTGTCGCAGACCTTTTTAACGATCTGTTCAAGCGTCTCCGAGCCATAGATGGTCGGTTCACGCGTTCCCAGCAACTTAAGATTCGGACCATTCACCAGCAGGATTTTCATGTGTTTCTTCTCCTTTTAAAGCGCCACTTGGGCGAGAGGGACGGAGCAAACGGAGCTCCTCGCGAGGAAGGGTCAAAAAGCGCCCCTCTTGCGTGCGAACCGTGAGACGTCCCCGCAAAATATCCCGACCCACCACCATACCTTCGACATCTTGTTCCTCTTTCGTGCACTGAACAATACTTCCCAGCTCTGGAAGTCCGACACCGGCCTCAGCATATTGCTCGACCTCAAAAGATAAACAACATTTTAGACAACCGCAGTGGCCATTGGCTGTTGCGGGATTCAGCGGGATATCTTGGACTCTGGCCATGCGCGTTGAGAGCTCTTTAACCCGGCGTTGCCAAGTACAACAGCATGCGGCACGTCCGCAATGGCCGAGACAGCCCATAAAGGCGCACTCATCGCGCACGCCAATCTGCCAGAGATCAACCACGGTCTTATAGTCGCGTTGGAGCTGATTGACAAAACGGCGCAGGTCAACGACCCCTGAGGCACCATAGCGTATAAAGAGACGTTCGCGCATAAACGAGAAGCGCACGTGCAGAACCTTGACATGGGCCTTCTCATGCATCACCGAGAGCTGGAACGCATGCTGTGCCTTTGTGGCAAGCAACTGGTTCTCTTTAACGAGGCTCTCATCCTCAGCAGTCTGTTTGCGCAGAATGCGGAAGGCTGGAGGTTCGTTCTGCGCTGGCAGCTCCGTGAGCTTTACCACGCGTCCCACATCCTTCCCATAATCCATGGCACAGACACAATACTCCCCTGGCTGAAAGAGTTCTTGCCCCTCTGGCATCTGGCACTGGATCACACTGCCTTCGGGTATCTGGATATGGACGATTTTTTGCATATTAAGGTTTATCCCCTACGCCATGGGCGATGCGATCAACAGCGTAGGCCAAAACCGTCTCCTCGCTCAAATTGCGATCCAATTGCCGTGCGAGTTCTTCGATGGCATTCACGTTATACAACGTCTGCGCAAGCGTCAGTCGTGCGGCGCGCTCTTTCAGCAACTCAGCTTTCTCCTTGAAATGAATCTCCTCGCTCCCGCCAGCCTTGACCACGAAGAGGTCACGAAACCAACGCATCAAGGTCACAAGGAAATCCATGCGCAGCTCACGATAGCGTGCGCTGACCTTGGCAAGAAAAACATCCTCCTCTTCATCAACCTTCTTCTCCTTCTCAAACTCCTCCTTCACCCAGACTTCTGCCTTCTCCTTCATCTCCTCAAGGAGTTTCGACAGTTGCCCTGACATGACGAGGCGTTCGAGCGGCGTCCTGAAGTAGGGACTCGAAAGTGTGGAGACCAGCGTCCCTAACCACGGCTCACTCAACTCGCGAAACGCATCAAGGTCAATACGCTGGCAACGCGAGATAATTGTGGGCATCAGTTGCTGAGGCGTGTCGGTCAACAACAAGAAGAGCGTCTGTTCTGGGGGTTCCTCCAAGGTCTTGAGAAACGCATTGGCCGAGGAGTCATTGAGTCGGTCCGCGCCGACGAGGACCCCCACCTTCCAGCCCCCAGAGAAAGAGGTTTGGGCAATCTCCGCCAGCAACTTCTCTCGCATCTGCTCGGCACTGATGACTCGCGACTTCATCTCTGGGAAGATCCAGTGCACATCCGGTTCGGTGCGCTCCTCGACCCGCTTGCAGGCGGCGCACTGTCCACAGGGTTTCTCGGCCGCTGTGCAGAAGAGATTCTGAATAATAAGCTGGGTCAACTTCAAACCATGGTTACGAACCGACCCGACAATAAGATACCCATGCGCGGGGCGTCCCGAGTCGATCGCGCGTTTAACCATCTGGAAAGTTTCATCAAATGTCATAGCTTGTCAAAGACTTCAAGTTTGGAACCACAAAATCCACAAAAATCACAGAAACATCCATTATCTGGGGTATTAACTGCCAACTGCTACTGCCGACTGCCACTGCATCCGGGTAGTGGGTTTAGCGGCAATTTAAGGGTTAAACGTTCAACAGCCTGTCGGACTGCGGCAGCAACCTCGGCTGGGTCGCGCTCGGTGCTGATGACGACCAGGCGTTCAGGCTCCTCTGCTGCAAGCGCAAGAAAGCCGTTACGGACCCGTTCATGGAACGCAGCCGCCTCGCGTTCAATGCGGTCAGGTGTGGTAGCTGTCGACGCTTGACGGGCTGCCAAGCGCGCACGGCTCGTCTCTGGGGTAACATCGAGAAGAACCGTCAGATCTGGACGCAGTCCACTGACGGCAAAGGCATTCACCGCCCTCAAGCTCGCCATGTCAAAGCCACGGCCATAACCCTGATATGCAAAGGTCGAGTCAGCAAAGCGGTCGCAGAGCACCCACTTGCCCTGTTCAAGGGAGGGACGAATCAAGCGCTCGACATGCTGGGCACGACTGGCGAGAAAGAGCAAGACCTCGGCACTTGGAACTGGCGGTTCCGTATGGTCGTGCTGCAAGATCTTGCGAATCTCCTCGCCCAAGGGCGTGCCTCCAGGTTCACGCGTCAGGACAACCTCGATGCCACGCTCCTCCAGATAGGCCTTCAGCAATTTAATATGCGTTGACTTGCCGCTGCCC
>CAMBQV010000053.1 GCA_945870145.1 Akkermansia muciniphila | reverse complement strand
TAACTTAGGTACACTAGGCGGTTCAATTTAATGAATAAGCGGTTTTTTGAAGCCCGAGGAGAAAAAATGAGTGATTCAAGTGACAAGCAGATTCAGCGTGGAGTGATTGTGGAACTCGATTTTGCGGTGCTACCTGGCCATAAACTCTTGCTCGCGATCAGCAAAGAGCTTTTTGCCAAGGCGGGCCTAACAGTGGACGCAACCCTCATGGCACGTTACATGGGAGGCAAGTCCTTCAGCAGCGGCCTCAACGCCCTGACGACCAAGCAGGAGAAAACGATTGAAGCTCCAGCACTGATCGCGGAGACCAATATCGCCTTTTCGGCAGCCTTGACACAATCCCTCAAGGAAACCCCCTCTGACTTCGTTCCCTTTATTGAGTCCCTCCTTGGAAAGGGTGTGAAAGTGATCATCATTTCGCGTGCAGATGTCGAAGCCGTGAAAATGCTGTTCCCCAACCCCTCTGAAAATCTCATCTTCCAGACGGATACTTCCAGTGGCTTCGGCTTCTTAGGATGGGACGTCTGGCGCCGTGCAGCACGCAAGAACAATCTTCGCGAGCGCTTGTGCGTCGCCGTTGTTGGAAGTGGCTTCTCGGTAAAGGGTGCACTGACCTCCAGCATGGGATCGGTCTTCAAAGAGAACCCTTTGACCGCCCATCAGGACTTCAGCGGCGGCGATCTCAGCATCCAGCGTTTCGATAACGCACTTGTCAAAGACATCGTAGCTATGCTGCGTGTCTAGACTGCAAACCTGTACCTGCCTGCCGTAGACGATCTGTTAGCGGACAGACATTACCCCGTTTCATTGAAGCGGGGTTTATTATTCTAAAAACCATGAGCGAACCATTGACTGGCATTCAAAAATTATTGGCGGTGATGAAGCAGCTGAGGGCCCCAGGGGGATGTCCTTGGGATCGCGAGCAGACGCTTCACTCACTCAAACCCTGCCTACTCGAGGAAACCTACGAGCTGTTGGACGCCATCGACAAGAATGACGCAACCTTACATCGCGAAGAGTTGGGGGATGTGCTCTTGCAAGTAGTATTCCAATGCGCCATTCGGGAGGAAGAGGAGCTTTTTTCGTTTGATGATGTCGCAACAACACTTGCGGAAAAACTCATCCGTCGGCATCCCCATGTTTTCGGTGACAATACCGTTTCCTCATCGCAAGAGGTTCTTAAAAACTGGGAGTCTATCAAGCAGACGGAAAAGGCAGACAAGCCGAAACATTCCGCACTCGATGGGGTACCGCACGCACTGCCTGCCCTGTTAAAGGCGCAACGGGTACAGGCCAAGGCCTCCCGCGTCGGCTTCGACTGGCAAGACTCCTCCGGAGCGCTCGAGAAGATCGAAGAGGAGCTCAAGGAGTTGCGTGTCGCAGTCGAAGAGGGAAAATCCAACGAGATTGAAGAGGAGACTGGCGATCTGCTCTTCTCTGTGGTAAACTATTGTCGCTTTATTCATGTAGATGCTGAGAGTGCCCTCTCCGGCTCCACGCAGAAATTTGCGCAACGTTTTCGGGAGGTCGAACGCCTCGCAAAAGAACGAAGTATTGAGATGAAGGCTTGCACGCTGGCCGAGCTTGATGCTTTGTGGGATGAAGCAAAACGACACCCCTTACCTCCCACGACTCTTTAGACAACTCCATGTGGAAACTGATCAAATGTATAGGAATGCTCGTCAAGGCGCTCTTCTGGATCGTTATCCTGTTGAGCGTTATTTCTGGCGTCTGCCTTTACATCCTCGAACAGGGTGTACCAGAGTCCTATGTCCAGCGCGTGGCTGAAAAGCTCTCTACTGATGACCTCGTCTGCAGAATTGAACGCATGACTTTCTCCCTGCGGGATGGCTTGACCGTACACCATGTCAAATTCTTCAAAAAAAGGACCATCACTGACCCCCTCTTCTCCTTTGACGAACTCCGCGCTGAATTTAATGTCTTCTCTCGGGCCCCCCTCAACCAGCGCCTAAAACGGTTAACCCTTCGCTCCTTCGATTTTCCTTTGCTCCCTAAAAAAACGCGAGTACCAGGTGAAAAACCTAAACCGTTTCCTGATATTACCCTTCCCGCTCTTGCACCCTTTGAACTTGTCCTCGAGAACCCCAACATTTTGGGCATACGTGTACAAAAGCTCACGGCTGTAATCTGCTTGGAGAAACAGCTCATTGCCGTCAAAGAGCTCAAAGGCGTCTGGCCGGACAAACCCACTGAGCTGACCCTAGCAGGTGGCACCACGATTGATCTGCACGCCAAGACCCTTGTCGGAAAGGTTGAAGGGCATGTCTATCCCACACACATAACACCTTTGCTCTCGCAATTTAGAGGCGCCCGAGGAGCGGTCCAACAAATCGAGTGCTTTCAAGCGCTTGCCCGCCCGCTTCGCGCGACCTATACCGTGGACCTCAACCTTGATACCGTTGACTATGCCATGTTTCTTGACATTGATGGAGGAGCTTGCACCTATCGCAAGGTGCCAGTCCAATTCTTTAAGAGCACAATCGACATCACGGACACGAATAATCTGGTGATCGTTGATATCCGTATCAAGGAGGGCGCAACGCATACAGGCACGCTCCAAGGAAGACTCGTCTACACAGATGATCCGGATTCCCTGGAGATCGAAGCAGAAACAACCGTGAATAAAGACGAGCTGCTTTCGCTTGTGAATGTGCTCAACCACGGCGAACTGAATGCCATCCATTGCGACAGCGGACTGCGCGTCTCGACAAAAGGCGTCATTACGGTCAACTCAAAAAACCCTTTGACGACAAATGATCTTCACGTCGCAATCTCCTTTGACAAAGGAAGTGTGTTGAGAATCCCCTTGGCAAAAACATCAACTGATCTTCACCTCAAACATTTTTCAGCTCACTGTAACAATATTAAAGCTGAAATTGAAAATGGTGGCAGTGTCACCGGTACCTTTACTGCCGAATTTCCAGACTATGTCGCATCAAATACCACGTTTGTCACAAAGCTTCAGTCTGACAAAGCTGATCTCGCCAGCATCTTGTGTATTGCGAATCCAACGAACACCTATCCAGGAAAACTGACAGGGACGATTCAACTGACAGGCCCCCTTTCAGGAGATATTTTGTCCAAGATCAACGGAGAGGGGCACTTCCAGATGACCGATGGTATCTTTGC
Organism: Akkermansia muciniphila; assembly: GCA_945870145.1. Taxonomy (GTDB): domain Bacteria; phylum Verrucomicrobiota; class Kiritimatiellia; order RFP12; family UBA1067; genus CAIZQW01. The sequence goes on along the minus strand of CAMBQV010000053.1, from coordinate 14,363 downwards.
ACGAATCCCTCTCTTCAGCGGCCTCACCGAATGGCTAGCAAACAATATTCCCGGAGTCGGTACGCTCGTCAATCAATCATCAGGTAACCTCTCCTTCTCGATGACAAATGGCGTCGCCACCACGGAGGATATGGTCGTAGAGGGGAGTATTTTCAGCATCGCCGGAAAGGGGAGCTTAACACTTTCTTCCGATAATCTGGACATGTCCATCAAAGTCAATATCTTCAAAGAGCGTACCTTTGCAGGAATCCTTTCACGGATAGTCGCCTTTCCCTTTACGCGTATGCTTCTTGACTTTCATTTGGGTGGCTCAACGAAAGTCCCTAAATGGTCTTACGTCACAATCCTAGAAAAAATCACCGACTCCCTCACACCTGAAGCGACACCCCCTGAAAAATAGCACATGAATTTTATTTTGCATACATATGGTTGTCAGATGAATGTCCGTGACTCCGAAGCCACGGAGGCAACACTCAAAGCTGCAGGACACACCCTTGTCACGAATGAAAGCGAGGCCGACCTAATCATCGTGAACAGTTGTAGCGTCCGTGGCAAGGCGGAGGATAAAGCAATTGGCAAGCTCGGGCTTCTCTGCGCAACGAAACGCGATCGCCCCAATCGGATCATTGGCCTTATGGGTTGCATGGCCCAGCGACTGGGTTCTGACATTTTCAAGAAGATCCCTCGCCTGGACTTCTCCGTCGGCACACGACGTTGCGGAGCCATACCCTTTATGGTTGCCCGTGTTGTGTCCGGCGAGACAAACATCACTGAAATTTCCGCGCCCGATGAAATTCCTGATGTCCCAGATGCCCATTCCGAACATGGCTTCTCAGCCTTTGTGACCATTCTTCTAGGATGCAACCGGCGCTGCGCCTACTGTATTGTTCCAGATGTAAGAGGGCCTGAATTCAGTCGTCCTGCGCGCGAAGTTTTAGCAGAGGTCAGCGCCTTGGCACAACGGGGCGTCAAAGAGGTGACACTCTTAGGGCAAAGCGTGATGAACTACGGAATCATGCAGCAGGTCTGGTCACCCGATGACTCGCCTAGTCCCCATGGTTTTACAGAACCCTTTACGCGTCTTCTTGAAGCCGTCGCCTCCATCCCTGGCATCCTGCGCATCCGCTTCACATCAGGCCATCCCTCAGGGTGTTCCGACGAGCTCGTGAAGGCGGTAAGCCTCTTGACGAACGTCTGCCATCACTTGCATCTCCCCGTTCAATCTGGTTCAGACTCCATCTTATCGTCGATGCGGCGTGGCTACACACGCGCAGCATATCTGGATGCTGTTCGCCGCCTGCGCACAGCCATGCCTGATTTTGCTCTGACGACGGATGTCATTGTGGGGTTCCCAGGCGAGACTGTTCAAGATTTTGAGGAGACCCGTAGTCTCATGAACGAGGCTGATTTTGATAATGCCTTTATTTTTAAATATTCACCGCGGCCCGGAACCCCAGCGGCCTGTATGAAGGATGACGTTTCAGAGACGGAGAAGATGCGGCGCAACCAAGCCCTACTCGCTGACCAAGACACGCGAGGCGAAGCTGCTAACCAACGACTGATGGGATCCATTCAGGAGGTCTTGGTCGAGGGAGCCAGTCTGCGTAATGCAGCGCGCTGGTCCGGCCGTTCCCCCGGGAACAAGATCGTCGTCTTCGATCCCGTACCTGGCTTGACGACTGGAACGCTTGCGAAGGTTCGTGTCAACCGTGTCGCTCCGCAAACCCTTTATGGAGAGGTCATACAAACGAACGGATGACACTCAACAGTACACACACTTGCACCATAGAATCCGTCGCATACGGAGGGGATGGCATTGCCCGCATTGACGGGTGCGTCGTCTTTGTTCCTAACGCACTTCCAGGCGAACAAGTTATCATCCGGATCACACAGTCAAAAAAGACTTTTGCACGCGCCCACCTGCTTGGCATTACAACACCCTCTCCTCATCGCATCGATCCCTGTTGTCGCATCTATGACATGGGCGTGCTGTCGCGTGTGCCTGGGTGCGTGTTTGATCACGTATCCTACCCCATGGAGGTGCTGATCAAACAGCAACAGTTGAAAAGCTTCTTCCGCCATATCCCCCATGAGCATACGCTTTTTCACCCTCCTGTCGCCTCACCGAAATTCCTTCATTATCGAAACAAGATCACCCTTCATACTGAAATATCGCCTTGTGGCAGCATGAAGCTCGGATACCGCGAGGAACCTTCGCACCGTGTTGTTGACGTCCCCGCCTGTCCGTTGGCTCACCCTGCCATCAATGAGGCCCTCCATGCCATGCGCCTTTCGGGTGATTTAAAAAATATAGTTAAAAATGGCGATGATCTCATCTTCCGTTACACGCTCCATGACGGGGTGATCTGGAGGAACAGCAAGGGCGCCACATCGCCAGGATGTCCTGCCTACTTGACTGTCCAAAGCCCCGTGGGAGAGTTAATCGTTCCACACAGTGGTTTTTACCAGGTGAATCGTCGTATTGCGGAACTCCTCTTAGCGTTTACAGCACAGATCTTTGAGGAGCGGCCTGACTGTCCGGAAATCCTCGACCTCTATTGCGGAGTCGGCGTCTTTGGATTGACCTGCATGAAACATGGCGGACGTTGCCTGACGGGAGTCGAATCAGGACGCGCCTCGATCGCCGCCGCAAAGGAAAACGCCTCAACCCATGGCATTCCCGCAAAATTTCATGTGCATGCCCTTGGGCTCGAACCGTTGCGTTTGCATGACTGGCTAATCAATCCCACCCAGACAACACTGATTATCGATCCCCCGCGTGAAGGGATTGATCGTAACGTTGCTGAAGCGATTGCCGAGAGCACCATTCCGCGTATTTTCTATATCTCCTGCGACCCGGCAACGTTAACACGCGACTTGCAAATCATTTTATCCAAAGGTTCACGTCGCATCAGTCAAGTCCGACTCTTTGACATGTTCCCGCGTACAGCACGTTTTGAAACGTTTGTTGAAATCATCTCATAAGGATTTGTTTGATGGTCTTCACTTGGCTTCATAAGAGCTTCCGCTATTACGTCAATCGTCACCTGATCTTGGCGTGTGCGGTAGCCTTGTCTGCCGCAATCTTCTGTGCTGCGCTCATGACAGGGCATTCCCTCCATGATGGACTGCGGAGAAACCTCTTTAAGCGGATTGGACCCCTTCAACACGCCCTCTACTTTGCTGAGCGGACTGTCCGATCCTCCCTTGCGGAGACGAACACGGAGGTCGAAGCCGCGCTACTCCTACAAGGGGAATTACTGGACAGCCAAGGCAATGTCTGCGCAACCAAGGTTCAAATCATTGGTGTCGCCCCTAAAAAAGGCTCCGCACCGCTAACTCATCCCATCCTCAACGAACGGGCGCGAAACCTGATTCGGGGTACGGAAGCTTCACTCCGCTTCAAGAAACCGACAGGGCTCTCTGTCGAACTTCCCATGGGGGACACGCAAAGCTCCCGTATTATCCGGCGCTCGATCCAACTTTCCGAAACATTCACTGGACTCCCTGAAGGTTTGACCCGCCTGCCCCTTGATTTTGCACTCGAGCCGAGCACCCTTCCACCCGTCAATATCTTCGTGCCCTACGCCCTGCTGGAGGAGACACTTGACCTTGCTGGCCAAGCCAATCTCTTTGTCTCCACAGGCGCCGCCTTCACGCTCCCCCTTTCGTGTGAGGACTTCGGGTTGACGCTCCAGTCATTCCCGACTGGAACAACCCTGACCAGCAAGTACATTTACCTCCCCTCCAAGGCGCCCACACTCTTTTCCTCAAACACCGCGCCGCAAACAGCCAGCTTCTATCTTGCCGACTCGTTTGAAGTGCAAGGACGTCAGACGCCGTATGGATTTGTCGGCGCAGTCACCCCCTCCTTGTGCGGAACACCCCCTGACCTGCAATCCGACGAAGTCGTGATTAACGCCTGGCTCGCAAACCAGCTCGCACTGGAACCGCAACAAAAGATCACGCTGAAATGGCGCCGTTTCGAGACGAATGGAAAACTTGTCCCCGAGGAATGCTCCTTCCGCATCCGGTCTATTATTTCCACCGAAGAGGCTGCAGCCTGTAAAGCATTTATGCCGACCTTCCCCGGAATGAAGGATGTGGACTCCTGTGCCGCCTGGGATGTCGGAATGCCGATGGACAAAGAGAAGCTGAACGACAAGGAGAACGAAGCCTATTGGAAAGCTTGGAGAGAGACGCCTAAGCTTTTGATGAGCGCAAGCGCAGGAGAGGAATGCTTTGGAGCCATCTTCGGCAAAGCCATGAGCCTCAGCATACAAGAGTCCCCCGAACAGGTCCGCCACCAGATTGAGAAGAACCTACATGCTGAAGATGCGGGCGCCGTGATGATGAACCTCGCGCGCGATGGCGAACAGGCCGCCCGGGGATCAACGGATTTCAATGGACTCTTTATCGGCATGCTCTTCATTCTAATCATCTCCTCCCTCTTGCTGGCATCCTTGACCTTTTCCCTGACCCTTGACTCGCGTAAACGGGAGCTCGCGCTTTTGCTGGCAACCGGCTGGTCGCGTCAACGTTGTCTCCTGATCTTTTTCCTTGAATGGATGCCCACCCTTCTCGCAGCCAGCATTCTCGGCGTGGTTCTGGGTTGCGGTGTGACACGTTTTCTGATTTGGAGCCTTTCACGTTTCTGGCGCACCGCCTTTGCGGAGGCCAACCTCACCTACTCTTTTTCAATGTCCGTCGCGCTGATCAGCATTTTGATTCCGACTGCCATCATGGGGCTCATCCTCTTTTTCCAACTGAGAAACCGAACACGTCAAAGCCCCACCACCCTTTGGCAGGCGGCGGATGAACGGATGACACCACTCTCGCATGCTTCAAGATTATCCCCTCCTCTCTTGAATATTTTCGGAACCCTCTTGGCGCTTCTCGCACTGCTCATCCTCTTTCTGACCGCCCGTGGCGAGCATGCCCATGGTGCATTTTTCGGAGCGGGCTTCTTCCTGCTACTTTCCCTCGTGCTTTTCATCCGTTCCTCCGCCACGTTGTGGCGCGCTTCCATCAACGACAAGAGCAGTCCCGTCCTGACAGGACTTTGCCGCGCAGCGCACCTCCCGCGACGAAACACGCCGGTTGTGCTGCTCATCGCGCTGGGAACTTTCTTGGTCATTGGCGTCTTATCCATGAAAAATGACCCCGCTGCCAATACAGCAAACTCCTCTTCGGGGAGCGGCGGTTTTGCATCCATTGTCAGTTCCATCATCCCCTTTGAACGCGAAAAGGGAATGGAGATGGCCAAGCGTATTTCTGGAGCGAAGGTCGTCATTCCGGTCCGCGTTCATGAAGGTGACATGGCGGGTTGCCTCAACATGAATGCGCCAGTATTGCCGACTGTTTATGGTCTCGACACACAGGCGCTTGCGTGTCTGCGCGCCTTTGAACCTCCTCAGGCAGGCGGTGTATGGTCCCCTCTCAGGCTAAGCCTAACAAACGGACATCTCCCTGCGCTTGCTGCAGATCTTTCAATGCTGCAATACAGCTTAAAGGCGAAAGCGGATCTGAACAAAGGGACCCTCTACCGATACGGGGATGCTTCCGTGAAACTGGTTGGCGTCCTGCCGATCCGTAGCACAATCCTGCAAGGTGCTCTGCTCATGGATGAGCAAGCCTTTCTCAAAGCCTTCCCGAACGAGCAGGGCTATCGCCTCTGGCTCTGCGACTATGCCCCCTATCTTCTACGCGAACTGACCAGCGCGCCAAACCAACTCACGAAAGCCAATAATAAGCTCATGGCCGTGCAACATCCGGAACCTGGTATCTCGATTGAGACAACTGAACAACGGCTCCGCTTACTCGCGTCGGTGGAGAGCACCTACCTCGATATGTTTCTTGTCTTTGGCGGCCTCGGCATGATGCTCGGACTCTTTGGAATCGCCTTGATTATTTTTAGAGGGGTTGAAGAGAGACGACATGAATTTGCATTGCTCGGCGCACTCGGAATCCCCCGCAAACAGATCCTCCTCCTTTTGCTTTCAGAGTATGGAGCCTTGGTTGCATGCGGCCTCCTCTCCGGGTTGATTCCTGCCCTCATCGCAATACAACCCGCAGTGACTGCCTTGAGAAGCGAGATGTCGTGGCTGACACTGCTAAGTGTCATCGCCTCGCTCATCCTTTCTGCGATTATCTGCATCGTCGGCTCCGCTTTCCTCGTCACACGCTCACTCTCACTCGATGCGCTGAAGAACGAGTAATCCCGGGTGCGGAAGCGACCCAAGGGACAGAAGGGACGTGAGGGACCTGAGGGACCAATTCTGCGGAACCTTGCAAGCCAGCACGTCCGAGTAGACATGTCCCTGCCGTCCCTCTTGTCGCTTATGTCCCTCCCGTCCCCTAGCCCTCTCAAATCTAATAAACTCATGCACGAATAAAACATTCTTAAAAATCAGGCGTGCTTTATTCAATAATGAAGTGTTATACTTCTTAATCATGATTACTAAACGCAATTTCACCTTGTTCTATGTCGGGGCTTCTGCCCTTGCAACGTTCTTCTGCTTTCTCGCCTGGGTCAATAACCTGGTCGTGCTCTGGCGGTGGACCGTCAATTTTATCACGCTGACCGAGTCAAAAACCTCAGAGTCGACACGCATCACAAGCGGTTGGTTTAAGTGGCTCGATTGGACGGCTGTCGATCAATCAACCGTAACCACCTTCATCCCCTTCTTTGGTTTTGCTTTTATAACACTCGGCTTCTGGCGCATCTACCGAAAGACTGCCCAGATGGATGACGACTTCCCCTTCTTTCGCTCGTATGACCGCATCAATGTCTCGCTCGGACTCATTGGCACACTTATCGGCATCATTATCATCGGGTTCTATGATTTAGACAAGGTCACCATGGGCGACCTCATGATGTGCCTTCACACAGCCCTCTTCTCAACCCTTATTGCCGTGGCGTGGATTTTCGTAGTGGTACTCCTCTTCACCAAGCCCTTTATGCATTGGTGGCATAACAAGATCAACGGCATCTCTCCAGCCGATTCGTTTGATGACCGCTTCCTCGAACGCCTCGAACAATCTGCTGCTACGATCCGTCATGAACTCACCGAAAGCTCAACGGCGCTCAGCCATTTTTCAGGCGACCTTCAACAGGCGTCCGGTTCGCTCACGGCCATCAGTCTGACGCTTAATGATTCAACTGCGCTCTTTCAGAAGGGAATTGCTGAGCCCCTGCTGACCCTGCAACGTAATCAGACAGACCAGACAACCGCACTCCTCCAACTCTCACAAACCCTCTCCCTCATCCACACCTCGCAGCAGGCGCTTGTCGACCTCATCAAGGAGTACAAGTCCAACACCAACACCTTGCAGGCCAGCCTCGACAATATTCGTTCGGATCATGCCCGCCTTGACGCCACCTACCAGCAGACACGCAAGGAGGCAGACCAGTCCCGCTTGGAAGCTGACCAAACCCGCAAAGAGGCCGAGGAGACCCGTTTGCAGGTGGTAGACCTCCAGCGCCTCTCACGCGAAGCGCAGACTCGTTTTAACCAGCAGTTTGCGGAGTTGAACGCACAACGTCAGCACCTAGAGCAGACAGCTCAACGACTGCTCTCCGAGCAGGCTGAGTTAAAAGCCGCACTGGATGCGGAACGTTTCCGTGCTAGTGAGAGTGAAAAGACCCTCTCCAAGATCAAATCCATCTTTTAAAGGAGCGGCATGGATGCAAAAGTCAGAGCACGCCTTTTAAAATGGATCGGCGGTCCCTCGCAGGATGAGATCGATGTCGATGAGATTCTCGGGCTCATGCTTCAGATTTCACTCGCCCTCATGATGATCTTTATGATCGCCTTCTTTATGTTCCGCTTTAAGTCCAACAAGGCACAGCAAGAGCAACTCATGGAGATCCAGCGCCAGAAGATTACGGTCGCGCTCGAAAAGAACGAACAGTTTTTCCGGACACGTTACGGATTAAACAGCATTACACGCATGGATGATAAGGGCAACACGCTCTACCAGATGGAGGGACTCATTGTCAAAGGCGCCATCACCGACAATGCTAATCTGCGCAGTGCTTTTGTCGATGGTGGCAAGCGCGCCTATCAGGATTATACGGATGTCATGACACTCCGTCAGGTCTGGTGGACAAAAGTACTGACTGATGCAGAACTTGCACCCGCAGATTTGACCCAAGAAAACTGGAAATGGCTTGCGGCAACCGTGGATGAAAAGATCACCTCTGTCAAGGTGAACTGCACCGAGGTCCAACTCCTCGCCGCCGTCGCGGTGCAAACCCATTTTTTACAGTATCCTGAAAAGGTAACCGACGGCGATGTGAAACGGCTCTTGACCCGCTTCCTGCAAGCCTCGGACGAGGAGCAACGGCTCATCATCCCAGAACTCACCGTAGCCCTGCGTAAACAGAGCTTCCACTACCTCGAAACCCAGGCAGGCATCCCTATGCTGGAGAACCTCAAATGAATCGATTTTATCGCGTCGCACTAATCATGTTTCTTGTACCCTTCCTGAAGGCAAGCGAGGGCGAGAAACAATTGAAGAGATCCACGGCCCTCCTGTCAGCCAATCTGATCCTGACGCAGTTCGATGCTGACTTTTCTGAAACACCTGTGAACCCCGACTTCATGGCGTTACAGATGACCAGTAAACCAGAAGACTACATCAAGCGCGACGCGGCACGAGCCAAGCTTCAAGAGTCCTACCAGGAACGCATACGCACAGAGTACCGCCAGAAGGTCGATCTCCTGCTCACCCGGATTGCTGAAAAGAATGGCGTAGCAGATGCCTTTGACGCCGACTTTCAAAAAAAGGCTGGATCTATTCCAGACGTGACACTTAACACAGTTCGGGAAAAGCACTTCGTCAAAGCCTTTGAGGAGCAGCGCAAAAAAGTCTGTGAAGCCCAATTAGTGCACGTCACACGCGAACTCTTTCCGACAGAGGAAGAGGTCGACGGTTCTCCCGAAGAGGCCTTGATCAAAAAATTAACCCAGCGTTTAGCCGAGGCACAAAAATTTCAAGTCTTCGAAGAAAACAACACGTATCTGCGCGACCTCGTTGTCCTGCCCGCGGTTCAGGACGCCTACCGCCAACGCTCCATGCAAAACCAGTTTCTCGAAGGTGCGCGCTCCATCCAAGCTGTCACGCCTGACGACTTCGAGCTCTTTCTTGAAAAAAACCTACTAGCCGCCCTCCCCGAGTTTAAATCCGACAAATACCCCAGAGTCTACACCATCTTCCCGTCGGTCAAAAAGAGTATCCCCCACCTCGCCGATAAAAAGGCGAAGACGCGTTACGCTGAATTCTTGCAGGCATCCACCCAGCCGTTCTCAGAAGTAGAGGTCAAAAAGATGATCCTCGCAGATGTACAAGGCCATCAATCACGCGCTGCCTCGCGCAACAAAATCCGAGACCTCTTTCTGAAACAGAGTCTGGACGAGGCTCCCAAGCGCTATGTCGAACATGTTGCCGAGAATCGGCGAAGCGACGTGGAACAGTATCTCAAGAAAAATCCCATTCCCAAAAAGGAGTTGAATGCGCTTTTTGAAGGGATCTTCGACCAGAAGCAGCAGCCCGCTTGGGAAGCCGCCCGCGAAAGCATCGTCACGCAACAGCTCGTCTCCACCTATCCAGAGCTCCAGGCGCGTACCTGGACCCCAAGTGATGTGGCTGTAGAAAGCTACACAGGCCAGGAAGCCACGGACGAGGGAAGAACCCTGCGCAAAGAGCTCCTCACCGGCGCGGCAAGTAGCGGACAACGAGATCGAGACGCACTCGAAGAGACACGCGCCCAGGCAGGGACGCTTTTGGATCAGGAACTGGCCCGTGGCTCACTGGCGTTGCGTCTGCAACGACGTCTCGTCCTGGCTTCTAGCAATGACATTGTGCTTGAAGCCTCCACACGACTGGCTAAGACCAAGCCAGAAAAACTAGCTGTTGAACTCTTTAACCTCTTTCGCCCTCGCATCCAAGCAGAGTGGCCCGAACATCGGGAACGGGAGATTTATGCATCCCTCAATCCCAAACCAGGAAATGCTGAGAGCGCCTATCTCACCCTCTTCCCCTCCGTCGAGGATTTGCTTCGCCAACTGATCCGTGAGATCATCCAGAAACTCTCCGAGCCCGAACCGATCCCTCCAAAAGATCCGCCACCTGACGCGCCACCCCCAGAGAAGAAACTAGAACCGCTCAAGCTCACCTGCGCCTTTACCATCGAGTTGCAAGACAATCAGATCATCGTCAAAACCAGTGGCGATATCGTTCTTGACCAGGCAACCCTCCCCTTCGCCTACGACGAGTATCGCAAGCAGGAATCAAAAACACTGACGCGAATTGCCAATCAGTTTGCCGAGAGCCTCGAAAAGCGCGCGAAAGGTCAGAATGTCGAACTCTCCCTCGACATCACCGTCAAGAACGGCATGATCTACTACCAACTCGTCTCACGCTTGCGTGACCGACTCGACTATCGCCTGAAAAAATTACGTGACAACGAGAAGTTCAGCATTAAACTGACCGACAAGATGGAATAGTGGGGGAAGTTCTCTGAAAATGGACTAATTTGCAATCTCAATCAGTTCCCCTAGAAAACACAATTGACTTTTCTCCAGCAAGTCCCTAATCTATGCATGTTAATAAGCTTTGGGGAAATACGTAGCAGTAATAAATAAGTATTTAAAGGGGAAGAGATGACCAAGCACTTTTGGACCATCCTCGCGTTAGGATGTTTGACAGCAACAGCGACTTTCGGTGCCATAGATTGGCAGGGCGCAACATGGATATGGGCCGCTCCGAATCCAAAGAAGAAAGATGCTACGCCTGCGGCTGGTTCGGTCTTTTTCCGTTCCAACTTCGCCGTCTCCGAACGCTCGCCCGTGGCGCAGGCGCATCTCCTCATCACCGCAGATAACTTGTATGAAATCTCAATTAACGGTCGCCTCGTCGGCAGTCAAACGACAGACCCCGACGACTGGAACAAGCCCGGGCGTTATGATGTCTCCTCGCTCCTGAATCTCGGCGAAAATGTCATCGCTGTGCAAGCCGTGAACACGGCACCTGGCGCGGCAGGGCTCATACTCAAACTCGTTGTCACGCAGGCCGATGGCATTACCACCGACCTTACCAGCTCCATGGCGTGGCGCTGTACAACCAAAGCCGAGCCCAACTGGATTCAACGCGACTTCAACGACCAGGCTTGGAAGCCAGCACTGGAAGTAGGCGCACACGGTTGCGAACCTTGGGGCAAACTTCCCGTCCCCACCCAAATCCAGCCACCGGGACTCACGGAAGAAGTCAAGGAGGAGCCACCTCCTGCCCATTACAAATGGCCAGAGAGTATCCTCTATATCGAAAATGATTGCACGCCGGTCCTGACCCAGCGACAACCCAAGACACCCAGTGAAAACCTCTCCATCCTCATTTTCAACCCCGGACACACGCGCGCCTTTCCGGAATATGACTTGCCAGCTCCTGTGAAGGTGGGTCGTACACTCTGTCTTTTAAGTCCTGCACGTCCAGATGCCACCCCGAAAGTTCTTTTTGATGCAGGTAGTGGGGCTCTCAGTACGCCCAGCGTCTCGTTCGACGGCACGACGATTTACTTTTCGATGACCGCAGCAGGTGACCCCTTCTATCACATCTATAACCTTCCTGCTCACGGCGGAAACGTACAGCAATTGACCTTCGGTAACTACCATGACATCGACCCGGAGGCGATGCCGGATGGCCGAATCGTCTTCAGCTCCACTCGATGTGGCTTCTATGAGGAGTATCACAATCCACCAGCCCGAGCCCTCTTCACCATGAAGGATGATGGAAGCGAGATTAAAGTACTGACCAGCACCTTCGTCTTTGATAATGAACCGCGCGTCATGCCTGACGGACGCATCATGATTCTACGCTCCGACAACTTCTTTGACCGAGGCAAAGTGGAGACCATGCTGCATGCGATCCATCCCAGTGGTTCACATGGCTATACTGAATTTGGACTCGATCTCGGCCCTGCAGCTGGTAATCGACTACGAGCTATCAATTTCGGTAGTCCAGCGCCCATGCCCGATGGCCGACTCGCCTACGTCACGGGCGGAGGTGTCGCAGTCGGACGTCCAGGCTCACTACAAAGCACGATTCGCAACTTTCCCTTCTTGGCGTGTGATGTTTCTGCCTTGCCAGACAACCGTCTGCTCATGACGCTGCGTAACCCAAAAAACCTCTTCCGTAACTCCGCCAGTGCTAAGGTCCCAGATGGTCGCTTCAATCAGATTAAGATCTTTGACCCTGACCAGACCCTCCCAAACCCCATACTGCTCTATACGGCAAAAGAGGGAAAGACCCTGCACTCCCCCGTCTACATGGGCCCCAAAACAAAGCCTGTTCAAATTGCAAACCATGTTGACGAAACTGCCACCACTGGCAAGTTCTACTGTCAAAACACATTCACGACACGCAACACCGGAGCGGGCTGGTCCCATGTTCGCGCGATCCGTGTGTTGATGGGACGCGGACTCACCACCCGCTCGTCACACGCCTATATCGTTCACGCGGGCAATGAAACCGTTGAACTGGGCACCGTCCCTATTATGCCAGACGGCTCATTCTCGGTCGAAGTCCCGGCGGATAGGGCCATCGCTTTTCAAGCGGTGGACGCCGAAGGTCGCTCCGAGTTGAATGAGATGTCATGGATCTATGTGCGTCCTGGTGAAACCCGCGGTTGCGTGGGATGCCATGCGGTGCGTCAAAGCGCAGCAGTTGTTCAGACCAACAAATTTATTGCTGCCGCTAAATCCCCTCCCCTTCGACTCACTGATGCATCGAACGCCACGCGCTTCCGAGGCAACAACCCTGCGGTTACCGGACTCACCGAGCTCCAGTTTGATCGCTTCCGTGAGGTGGCCAGCATTAATCGCGCAGATGTGCCACGTACAGTCCTTGAGCAGCGCCTCGCCTCACATGAGTGGTCTGAACGCGTGGCAGCAGCCAACCATCTAGCACTCTCACGAGATCTCCAGTCAGCCCCCGCGCTCATTCAACAAATGAAAAACGACCCTGTCCCCGAAGTTCGCTCGGCCTGTGCGCTAGCCCTTGCAACGTGTGGCACCCGAGACGTAATCCCTGGCTTGCTCTCGCGTACCTCAGATTCCAACCTCCATGTCCGACTCTCCTCAGCACTCGCACTCCATAATCTCTTGGATACAGAAGTGGTCACAACCGCTCAGCTGATCTCAGGAAAGGGAGCCTCCTCGTCACTTGACCTTGCGTCCATTGAAAAAGAACTCGTCTTAAAACTTAAGAGCACGAACCGCGATACAATCCGCCGTGCGGCAGCAGCCTTGCGCCACATTGGATCAACCCCAGAGTCCAAACAAGCGCTCCGTGAGGTCTGCCTAGCCCTTCGAGATGATCAAGGGTTCCTCCAGTATCGGAACAAAGGAGATGGCGCCAAATTTCTCGCTGACCATCCCGCCAACCCCCGTTGCATCCAAGAGGTGATCCGCGCGATTGGCGACCTGAAAGACCTTGAGGCTGTTCCCATGCTAGGCGAAACATTAAAGAAGCATGCGGACGTAGACACGGGGAATCTCTTTGTCGCCGAAGCTGTTGCGGACGCGCTTAGCGCCATTGGTACGCCAGAAGCGGAAGCTACGCTCATCGCCGCCTTTAAGGCACTAAAACCCTATCCGCGCTACACGCATTGGTATGGCGATCATGCCGCGCTCATGGCTTGCCATGCCTCGCCTGTCCACCTGCGCATCGTCGAAGCGTTTGAACGCCTCGGCACAAAAGGACACCCAGAGTTGGTGCCACTGCTCATCGCCTGTGTGCCAACCGACTTCGACCGTGGTCTCTTCCTGCGCAATGATACGGCAGAGCAATTGATTGGACGCGTGATTCGCAACCAAGGCGCCGAAGCCGATGTTGTTGAAGCCTGTCTGAAAACACTGGGCGATGCCACCGCGAAGACTACTCCCGAACTGACCGCAGCGCTCAAGAATGTTCACGGAGCTTGGGCAGGAACACCGACCCCTGAAATTCGTTCCTCGCATATTCTCTCGTTGGTCGCCACCAGTCAGACATTTGCACCGAGGATTCAAGAGGCCTACCTCCGTTACATGGCTGTCACGAATCCGCTTCCGCGTGCCTTCGTCGGCGAACACCCCGTCGTGAGGAACCTTCCGGTACGTCACTGGAACTGCTTCTATCTCGCCCGCGCCTTAGGCAATCTCAAGGATAGACGGACGCTTCCCGCATTACTCAAAGGCTTAGAATCCCCTGGCGAGTTCACGTATGGCTTTCCCAATCCGATCGATGCCGACGTCCTCTTCATGCACAACGACATGACCCCCTGCTGGCGCGCCTCAACCGCGCATGCACTCGGCGAACTGGGC
>CAMBQV010000052.1 GCA_945870145.1 Akkermansia muciniphila | reverse complement strand
TGGAGTCGAGGAAGGTGCTCCTGGCCCGTTTGGTCTGCAATGCGGCGTATTGACGCTTGTAACGAGGAAAGTTGTCTTTGAACGTGGTGCTGGACATCGTTTTCATGCCTCTAATTTACGGTGTCCACGTATTTGACGGAAGCGCTTTTTTCATTGGACACCCTTTTTATCGTTTCGGTGTCCTTAATAATGACAGACTGCGCCCTGTTGCGTATTTTTGGGTTTGGGCTTGACTCGCTATCTCTGTTTTGGCATTATTTTTCGCGTTAAACGCGTTCTTTTAGGCTGGTTTTACGGATGCGTGTCCATGCCACCCGGAAAGCGAATTTCTAAGCAACTGTTTTTTAACGTTAAGGAGAGATGAACATCATGTCCATGAAAACATATTCGATTGCATTGATTGGCGGAGACGGTACAGGCCCCGAAGTCGCGGCAGAGGGCGTAAAGGTTGTGCAGACTGCAGCAGCCAAATTCGGTTTCAAACTGGAGTTCACCTCTTATGATTTCGGTGCTGAGCGTTATCTCAGGACCGGGGAAACGCTTCCAGATTCGGCTGTCGAGGAGATGAAGAAGTACAACGCTATCTTTCTGGGGGCAATCGGACATCCGGACGTGAAGCCTGGTATCCTTGAACTTGGAATTCTGTTGAAGATGCGTTTCGCTCTCGATCAGTACATCAACCACCGTCCAGTGAAACTTTTCCCTGGCGTCGAGACACCCCTCAAAGGCAAGGGCCCGGAAGATATCGACTTTGTTGTCGTCCGTGAGAACAGCGGCGGCATCTACACTGGCCTCGGCGGTGCGACGCGTGTCGGGTCATCAGAGGAGATCGCTACGCAAGTGATGGTCTACGACCGTCGCACGGTTGATCGTTGTTTACGGTATTCCTTTGAACTGAAGCGCCGGCGTAATGCGGCAAACCCGAAGTATGCAGCGAAGCCGATCACACTGGTGCATAAGCGTAACGTGCTGACCCACTGCGGCGACCTCTGGTTCCGCGCCTTTGAAGAGATGGGCGCGGCGGAGTATTCGGAAATCAAGCGCGATTACAACCATGTGGATGCTGCCAATATGTGGTTCGTCAAGAATCCCGAATGGTTTGACGTGGTCGTCACTGAAAACCTGTTCGGCGACATCATTACCGACTTGGGCGCCATGATTCAGGGCGGTCTCGGCGTCGCAGCCGGCGGCAACATCAATCCGACGGGCATTTCGATGTTCGAGCCCATGGGCGGTTCCGCACCGAAGTACTCTGGGCTGAATGTCATCAACCCGATTGCTGCGATTGGCGCAGCGGGCATGATGCTTGACACGCTCGGCGAGCACGCCGCTGCCGCGGCCGTTGAAAAAGCGATCATGGAGACGACACCCAAGATGAAGAGTCAGGCCGCTGGTAAGATGGGCTTTGGCACGACCCAAGTCGGCGATCTGGTCGCGTCCACGGTCGCCTCTCTTTAATGGCGCTGGCGATACTTAAACACGTAAGTCCCCTCCTCATGGCGATGGAGGGGCTTTTTTTTGATTTAGAGTAGAGTAAAGGGGTCGCAGCCGACATTAGACAATTTGACCTCCTTGCTGGTTGAGCATCCACTGATACAGACTACGCTCGTTTCGAACGAACAAAGGCGCTTTGGCCCTCTTCGTGATAGGAGCTGCGGACAAGGGGGGCGCTGGCGACAAAGGAGAAGCCGAGCTCAGTCGCCTGCTTGCCGATCTGATCGAACTCCTCAGGCGTCACATACCGCACCACCGGCTGATGGCGGGTAGAGGGTTGAAGATACTGGCCCGCATAAAAGATCTCGCAGCCCGCCTGCCGCGCGTCCCGCAGAACCCCCTCGATCTCCTCGAAGGTCTCACCCAGTCCGAGCATGAGGCTCGTCTTGGTGATCAACCCAGCAGCCGAGGCCTGCTGGAGAACCACAAGGGAGCGCTGATAGCTGGCCTCGGCCCTGACGAGTGGATAGAGGCGGGGTACCGTCTCCAGATTGTGTCCGAAGACATCGGGTTGCGATTGGATGACGAGATCAAGGGCATCTGTCTGGCCTCCAAAGTCAGGCACCAGCACCTCGACCAGCACTTCAGGAAGGGTTTCATGGAGCCGTTGGACGGTCTCGGCCCAGAGGCCAGCCCCGCCATCCGGCAGATCATCGCGCGTGACGGAGGTGATCACTACCTCCTTGAGTCCAGTCTCCTTCGTGGCCTGCACCACGCGGGAAGGCTCGGTCGGGTCAGGGGGCAGCACTGTCCGCTTATCCACATTGCAGAAGGTACAGCCGCGTGTGCACCGGTCGCCAAGGATCAGGAAGGTCGCCCGCCCATTGGACCAGCACCGTCCCTTATTCGGACAAAGCGCCTCCTCGCAGACCGTATGAAGGTGATGGGCGCGCAGACGCTCATGCGTCGCCTGAAAGAGCTCGGAGTGGTGTCCGAGACGCACACGGAGCCATGGGGGTTTACAGCCGCAATTTGCTTTGGTCTCTTCAGTCATGGGGTAGGGGTTCTTTGCGTTAAAAAAGCGCCCTTAGTATGCACCATCCAGCTGTTGGGAGTCAAACAAAAGAAGAGAGATCGCTCTTGCGTTCGCAGAAGGGGTGTTCTAAAATATGCACATCTTTTTGATTCAAGTCGTCTCAAGTCTTTCTTCTACTCCCTTCAGAGGTCTCTTATGAACAACTCCCGCTTTACCCCTTTCGCGCGCTTTGCTATTTCCATTCTCGTCCTCAATGCAGCGTGCTGGTATTATTTTGAGCACAAGGATAATCACGCCTCGCAATGTGTCAATGAGCGTATCGTATCCTCGAACGCTGTTGTTGTGCCGAATGTTTTTCGTCAAGCACCTCCAATCACGGGGAACTCCGAAACACAACAATTATATATCGCGCAAGTGACACCGAAATCACCCTCCTTTGGTGATCCGCAAATCTCAGTCACCTTCAATAACCAGATTGACCTCAAGGATATTCAACTCCACGTACGTTCAGAGCCTGTGCTTCCGCTGACGATCACATCACATGAATATAGTTGGGAAGGCGGGTTCCGTGTCTCGGCGCCCTTTAAGCCCGGAGAACAGGTGACGCTCATCTTTAGCCCGACACTGAAATCAACTCAAGGTGTCTCGCTTGGCAAAGATATCAGACGCACAGTCCTCATTCCACATCGTGTGCCCAAGATTGCGTTTGATGCGCCTGGTCGCTATCTTGCGCCACACGGCAAGTTGACTGTCCCCATCAAGAGTGTTAACTGTACCTCGCTCGTCAGCGTGGTCTCGCGCGTCCTCCCGCAGAACCTTGTTTTTCTTGCAAAGAATGATATCTCCGCTTCTGAATGTTACAGGGACGATGGGTACAGCGCGTCTGAGATGACGCAAGGGGGACATATTCTGACAAATCGGATCGCCTCGCTTCCGGACAAAGAACAACGGACCTTTATTCATCTTTCCGAGCAGATTCCTCAGGGCCAGCGTGGTGTCTATCTTCTCTCCATTTCCAGTGATCATGGGAATTGGGAGAATCGGCTTGTCTGCGTGACGGATATCGGTGTGAGCGTGCGTGAGGAGCCCCAGGCCTGTACGGTGTGGAGCACCTCACTCTCCACAGGAAAGCCCTTCCCGAATTGCAATGTTAAACTGTATGGCCGTAATAATGCGTTGCTGGCGGAAGGCGTGACAGACAAGGATGGTTTTGCACGCATCAAATATAATGAAAAGGATGGTGATCCCTTCTTGATGGTGGTCACGGCACCTGATCAACAGGACTTCACCTTTCTCGCGTTATCAACAAAGAACCAAGTCGAGCAGCAGACAGCGACTTCGGAATCGTACCTGAACCCCAATGCCTGTGAAGCCTTTGTCTTCACGGATCGCGGCATTTATCGTCATGGTGAAACGGTCTTCGCGCAAGCCCTCTTGCGGTTGCAGGATAACACACCGCCTGCGCCCTTCCCTGTCTTGCTGCAGGTGATGAAGCCGAATGGAAAATTATTTAAGACCCTGCCACTCCTGGCAGATGCGCGCGGCTGCGTCACTGCGGAGATGGTGATGCCGGATTATCTTCCTTCGGGTACCTATCGTCTCCAACTCGCCCTGCCCGGTAACGGAGGGGCCGTGCTGGGACAAGGCCGCTTCGCGCTGGAATCCTTCGTGCCTCCGCAAATCCGTGTCAAATATCTCGACGTGCCGCAATCCGTGAAGGCTGGTGATTCGCTTATTGCTACGTTCGGTGCGGAACATCTCTTTGGAAAACCTGCCGACGGATTAAAGTATGAAAGTTTACTCATCTTTAAAGCGGCTAACTTCCAATCTTCAGCGTGGGGGGATTACCTCTTCGGTGATGAGGAGAAACTTTTTACCGTAACGCCCACGCCTGTGCAGAAGGGCCAGCTTGATGAAAAGGGGCATGCCTGCGTGACGAATCAAATGCCCACTAACCTGTTGCCTCCCGCACGCGTGGATGCTATCCTGCAGTCCACAGTCATTGAAGCAGGGGGACGTGCCGTGACGGCTCGCGCAACAGTTTCTGTTCATCCCTATCCCTTCTATATCGGACTCAAGAAACCCGCATCAACCCTGTTCCGTTCAGGCAGCGAACAAACACTTCGTATCGCAGCAGTCCTGCCTGATGGACAATGTAAACCGGAGCCTGTCACGCTCATCGTGAAGATGGAACAGGTCTCGTGGATCAGTAATTATAGAAAGGATGAACGCGGCTATTACCAATGGGAGAGCCAGCGCCTCAAGAGTGTCATCTACACCAACACGCTCATTTGCACCGGCAAAGATACGCCCGTAGCGTTTACGGTTCCTCATGATACTGGGGACTACCTGATCACGCTTGCCGATCCGCTTTCACAGGCTTCGACCAGTTGGACCTTTTGGGCCAGTGAGTCTGACGCGCCGGGTGTGGCCTGGGATCGCTCATCGCCTGATCGCGTGAAACTTGTCTTTGATAAAGAGGAGTATCTCCCAGGCGAGATCATCCGCATGCAAATCCGTTCGCCCTTCCCTGGCGTTGCCTGGGTGACGCTACAGCAAACGCACATTCTTGAGAATCAAGTGCTCGTCATGACCAATACGACGGCTGAGGTCACATGGACAGCTCATCGTGCGTGGTCGCCGAATCTTGAGGTCTCGGTCAGCGTCATACGTCCCGCGACAGCGGAGAGTGTCTGGAGTGCCCATCGCGCTTCTGGCATTGAACCCCTGCGCATCGCACCGCTTGAACATAAACTCACCGCACAGATCACCACCGGCCAATCAGTCGCTGCACCACAGACAACCTTGCCGGTAAAGGTGACCGTCTTGGATGCAAATGGTCAACCTGCGAAAAACGCGGCTATCACCTTGCTGGCTGTGGACGAGGGCATCTGCATGCTCACCGGGATGAAGACCCCAGCACCGTACGACTTCTTTAAACGTATCCGTACAGCAGGGCTCTCCTTCTTCGATGTCTTCACCCAGCTCATGCCCATCACTGATGATCAGGCGCTCAATTCAGCCTCGCATATTGGCGGTGGTCCTGATGATGGAGATGAAGCTTTCGCCATAAAGCGGGTCAATCCTATCGCGTCACGCCGCTTTAAACCGGTCTCGCTCTGGAAACAGAATATTGAAACGGATGAAAACGGCACCGCAACTGTCCAGCTCGCGCTGCCGGAATTTACAGGGGAACTGCGGTTGATGGCCATTGCCTGGAACAAGCAGGCGACAGGTTCGTCTGAAGCATCCATCAAAGTAAAACGCAAATTGATTGTCCAGCCTGACTTGCCGCGCTTCCTGGCGCCGAACGATCAGGCGATATTCCAGGTCACCCTCCACAACGAAAGCGGTGCGCCCACGCCCGTGCAGATCACGACCACGGCTACAGGACCGCTCTCCATCGCCACACCCACGCAACAGGTGGAGCTGGCGACTGGCGAATCGCGCAGTGTCCTCGTACAGGCTACGGCCCTCGAACAGGTCGGTCTTGCAAAACTCGTGATCAAGGTCGAAGGGGCAGGGGAGTTGTATAGCGAAACCTTTGAACTTGCCCTCCGGCCTGCTGTCGCCTGGGAAAACACGGGCGAGCATCTGGTGCTCAAGCCCAATGAGGAGAAGATCTTAAAACCTTCGGATGACTGTTTGGCCAGCAGCTTCTCCCAGACCATCTATGCCTCACTTCAACCCACGATCAATCTCGTGGGTGCGCTCGAATACGTGGTTCACTATCCGTATGGATGCTTAGAACAGACAACCTCCTCTGTCTTCCCCTTGATTCCGCTGAAGGAGCTGTCCAAGCAGGTGGCGTTTAATAACAGCACGCTTGGACAGGAGGCCCCAGACCTTATCGAGGCCGCGGTCTCACGTATTCTCTCCATGCAGCGCTATGATGGTTTTGCCATGTGGCCGAGCGCTTATTATGTGGCTCACTATGAGTCGGTTTACGCCTCCCACTTTTTGGTTGAGGCCGCGAATGCGGGGTATCGTGTGCCCTCGGACGTGATCCCCTTCTGCACAGGTTTTCTTGCAGATGTGTTGCGTCAGGATAATAGCCAGATGGCTCCTTATGTCTGTCACGTGTTGGCGTTGGCCAAGAAGCCTGATCAGAATGCGATGCTGCGTCTGTTCGAGAAGGCTAACACCCTCAATGCGGAGGATCGCTTCCATCTGGCGCGGGCGTTGATCCGCTCGGGAGATGCAGCCAAAGGGCTCGGCGTGCTTCAAACCGTCAAGAGCGTCAAGGGTTTGCGCGAGGCGGCCTTTGGATTGATGGCGTGGTGTGAGTTGGATCCGACATCGTCCTTTGCCTTCACCTGTGCTTTGGAGATTGAGAAGAGGCGCACGAAGCAAGGTCATTGGGGCTCGACGCAAGATAACGCGCTTGCGCTCTTAGCCCTGGGGATGCAGGCTCAGCATATTGATCTCACCAAGAATGTAGGTCAGGCGAGCCTGGTGTGGAATGGCTCTGAAAAACAGATTCCATCCATGACCTCCACCAATTGGACTACACAAACCACCGCAACACTTAAGAACACTTCGGCAACGCCACTCTATCTCACACGGTTGACGCAAGCTGTTCCCCTGAATCCTCAGGTCGCTAACGTGGATGAAGGGATCTCTGTCCGCCGAAGCTTTGTGACCTCAGAGGGTGTCGAGACAAACCTGACGACTGTTTCGCGCGGGGATCTACTCTGGATTCAACTCACGATTGATCCCCTGCAAAGTGAGGTCAAGGATCTGGTTATTGAGAATCTTCTGCCAGCAGGTTTCGAAATTGAAGCAGGTGCAGATCAAAAGGCCTCTGTTGCAAAGGACACTTGGATATTGCATCGCGAGGTTCGTGATGATCGGATGCTTCTGTTTGCGAATCCCATTCGTGATCGCCAATTCTATACGTATGCGGTCCGCGCGGTCACAGCAGGCGACTTCATCATGCCTGCGATCTCCGCAAGTGCCATGTATGATCCAGGCATCTACAGCCGTCACGGTGCCACGCGAATCAAGATTAAGTGAAAAGCTTAAAGTGAAAAATGTAAAATGGGGCAACGCACGCGTCCTAGCAAGTTAAAACGAATCCTCCGGTATTTTTTTGCCGGAGTGATTTTCGCCACGGTCATCTGGTTTGCATGTCCCCCTCCCGTGGAAGCGGCTAAGCACTATCCCGGTGGGATGGTCTTGCGGGATCGCTCAGGTGCTATCCTGCGCGTCGGACTGGGTGTTGGTGATGTGGACTGCCGGCCCTCCTATCGCGCTTCACAGGAGGATTGGATCGTTAAAGCTACAATCGCGTCCGAGGATTGTCGCTTCTATTCCCATGGCGGTGTCAATCTCGGCTCGCTCCTCCGAGCCTGCTGGCAGAATGTCACCTCGCGCAAACGTATTTCCGGGGCTTCCACCATTACGATGCAGACGGTCCGGCTGATTAAGCCCCATCCGCGGACGTGGTTTTGGAAGGGGGTCGAAACGGTTCAGGCGCTACGGCTGGAGCGGGTCATGTCAAAAGAGGAAATCCTCTCCCAATATCTCAATCGCGCACCCTTCGCCTCAAACTTTATCGGCATTGAATCTGCGTCGCAAGGCTGGTTTGGAAAATCGCCCAAGGATCTGAATCTAGCCGAGGCTTCGCTCCTCGCAGGGCTTCTGCAATCCCCGACCCGTTTTCGTCCAGACCGCTATTCCGATGCTGCCAAGAAGCGGCGCACGTATGTCCTCGAGCGCATGGAAAAACGCGGGATGATTACTGCCGCAATGCGAAAGAATGCCGAGTCCGTCCCGCTGGTACTCTTCCGGTCCAAGCGTCCCTTTGACGCGCCCTTCTTTTGCGATTGGGTCCAGCAGAACGGAACGACGCAGAAGCAGGATATTCTCACCACATTGGATTCCCCGCTTCAAGAGAGCGCGAACGCATTTCTGCAACGTACAGCAAAGGAGAACAACTGCGATGGCGCGATGGTCGTGCTTGAGGTGGCTACAGGTGCTATTCGGGTGATGAGTTGTTCGGGCGACTATTTTTCAAAAGAGGGCGGACAGGTCAACACCGCTACAGCCCCGCGTGCCGCAGGTTCGACACTGAAACCCTTCGCCTACGCACTGGCCATTGATGCAGGCAAACTGACCCCCGGACATATTCTCAAGGACATCCCGCGCCGCTTTGGAAATGATGTCCCCCTTAATTTTTCAGGGACGTTCATGGGGCTCGTCTCTGCTCGCGATGCGTTGATCCTTTCCCTGAACCTGCCTGCGATTGAAGTTGAAGAGCTGGCTGGACTTCTGCGCTTTTACAGCACCCTTCAGCAACTGGGTTTTACGACCTTGAATAAACCCGTTGAACATTACGGCTTGGGTCTTGTGCTTGGCACAGGGTCGGCACGTCTTCTTGATCTGGCGAATGCCTATGCCTGCTTAGCGCGGGGAGGTGTCTGGAGGGAGTGCACCCCGCGTGCCATTCCTCCTGCCAAGCCGCAACAGCAACGTCTCTTTTCAGAGGGCGCGGCCTGGATGGTCAGTGACATGCTCAGTGGCGGCGAGAGGTCCAGGGATTCGATTGGTCATTTAGCAGATGCCAAGTTGCCGCAATTTGCCTGGAAGACCGGCACCTCCTCAGGCTTCCGTGATGCATGGACCGTGGCGTGGAATCCGGAATACGTTATTGCAGTCTGGTTTGGCAACAAACTGGGGCAGCGCGGACCGGATGCGCGCATCGGCGCGAAGATCGCGGCGCCTGTGGCCTGGGAGATGGCTCGGATTCTCTATCCCACGGCCGAGGGACCTGTTTTCAAGCGTCCTGATAGCGTCATCACACGCGAGATCTGCGCGATCTCTGGACGCGTTGCAGGTCCGAACTGCGATCAACGGCTTCAGGGGTTGGCACTCAAGGCGTGTTCATCCACGGCACTCTGTCCTGTTCATGTGCGCCAACCGGATAACACGATTGCTGTCAAATGGCCCCGTGAGGTTGAAGAGTTTCTCGCCTCCCGCCGAAAGGGCGAGGCACAGAAGGTGGTTGTAGAGGATACGATAAAAATTCTTCAGCCTGCAAACGGCTCCACCTTCTGTCTTGTTGAGGGCATGGCCAACCAGCAACTTCTCTTTCGGATATCTGGCGCAACTCCTGGCGAGCCGATCTACTGGTTTCGGAATGATGCGCTTGAAGGCACATCAACCGGGCTCAATCCCTTTTTCTGGAAACCCGAACGTGGTATTCACCGATTCACCTGTTCCACCCTCGCAGGCAGTGCCGCCACGGTGGTAGTTACGATAGAGTAGGGGTATCGCACAAAGCCACAAAGCCACGAAGAAGAATAATAAGGCAATAAGGCAATGAGGCAATAAGGCAATGCCTATGAAGATACAGACAATCCCATATCCTATTTATTCACCTTGATATCGTTAATCCAATAGTCGGGTCCATCGACGGCATTGAAATCTTTTGCCTTATCAAGGACACTCAAGGAGACAAGGTCGCATTTTTGAAAGCCGGGGTTGCGATTCGGGAAGTCGATCGGCCTGTAGACAATATGAAGCGTTTGCGCTCCATTGGAGAGCTTTGCACCGCAGTACTCGACATGGAATATGTTTCCCGATTGAGCATCGACTGTACTGGAGTGATAGAGGGGGATCTCCATCTCTTCAACGAGCCACAAACCGCTATCTTGCGTGGTTGTGCAGGAGACTGAACAGAAGAGCGCCAATACGAGGAAGATCTGCAATGAGGTTTTCATAGTTTGGTTCCTATTCAAAGTGGCATTCAATGATTCTTTTAATGTACTGTAATTTCGCAAGGCGGTTTAGGACGTCACGGTAATCCTTTCGCGTTGTGCCAATGCAGAGGCATTCATCCTTGCTTGCACCGATACGGCCTCGTGAACCTGGCATAAGCTGAATTGTCGGATCAATCGCCTTGACCTCTGCCTTGCACGTGTCTGTATTCGGAATACAGAATTCGTACGACACAGCCACCTTGCCATCCGGAGGTCCGCGAAGTCCGTCCTTATCCAGTCGGGTCAGGTCCAATTCAACTGTCTTCTTTGCTTCCGTAATTCGTTTCGGCTTTTCTATAACTCCGTCAAAAAGACGTCCGGGTCTGTCGTCCAGACACTCTTTTGCGATCTGAAACTGGAAGACATCGCCAACTGTCCTGAAAGTGATATTGGTGTCGCCTGAAAAACAGTAGATGGTCAGATTTGTTCCTTGCCATTGGGCAGGGGAGATAATCTGAAAAATCACCGCGTCATACGCGGCCCAGCTGCCATCCGTGTAATCCTCATTCATTGCTTGCGGATAAAACGCATTAATTTTGGCTGTGACGCTGATGGTTGCGGTTCTGTTGGAGACGCAACCACACAGGACTAAGAGGAGTAAAACACCAAGTTTTTTCATGGCAACTTCCAAGGAGACCCATCCGCCTTTGCGTGCAGATTCTTCGCCTTCAGCTAATGCAGACATAAGATCAAGTTCAGGATTTTGACTTATGGTGGGCATAAAAACTCCTCACATTTCTGTTTTAAATGTAGCTGAATTGGTCTCACTCCCTTGAACGGGTTGGTCGCAGACCAGGGTTGGAAGGGTTGGACATCGAGATGGATTGGGAAAGGCTGCTCATTTTTAAAACCTTGGAGAGTTTGATGCCAGATATGATCGCAATCGCGATTCCAATCGGACACGCGATAACCCCTATGACTGTAATATACAGCGCTAGACTGATGTTCATGGCTAGCGACTCTACATCCGGGGTAGATTGGCTGAGATTGATGAAGCAGAGAATCATGCCAACAACATGTCCAATTATTCCCCAGATCGGGCCTAATGCGAGAATAATGCCTATAATTAGCCAGATGGTTAGATTTCTTTTCATTTAGCTCTCATGTTGCGCCATTACTTTTTGTCACGTAAACTGATCAGCTCTGATCATAAAAAAAACTCGTTGTAAAAGTCTGTCAGCAATCAATTCAACTTTATGTTAGCTATTTAATTTTGAAGAAACAAGAGAAATGTGCGGTTTTGAATGCAATAGCTAAGGGGACTATTCCCTTCCCGAAAAACTCAATATTCAATTGGGTTTAATTCGTATTTGCCTCCTGCCTGAAGCTCTGCTAAATTTATTTCATTCTGTATCAATAATGGGTCTTATTGATGCGGGCTAATTAATAATTGGAGGGTGCTATGGCTCTATTGGAGCGGGTCGATTATGTGGAAGGGCGCGCGTCAAGCGTGTCGCAGAAGCTGCGCATGGTGCGGAAGGATTATTCGCGGGAGGGGTGGTACTTTGTTACCATGGGCACCGAGATGCACCGGCCTTTGTTTGGCGCAGTTGAGCTTGATAGGCAGGGTCAGGCTGTCATGCGATGCAATCCCCTGGGCCAGCTTGTTGAGCAATGTTGGCGCGAGATACCCAAGCATTATCCTTTTGTTCGTCTGGGGGCCTTTCAGGTTATGCCCGACCATTTTCATGGGTTAGTATGGTTGGATAGGGGCAATTTCAAGCCGTTGGGCGAAATCATGAATATGTTTAAAGGCGCAGTGACGCGTCTTTGGCGGCGCAACCTGCTGGTTGACTCCCGCTATAGCGGGAAGGAACCCGCATCGGTCTGGCAGCCAAATTATTACGATGTGATTTGCTTTGAGGCGGAGGAGCTTGCCATCAAGGAGGCCTATATCAAGGCCAACCCGCAGCGCTTGGCCTTAAAGCGCATTCCGAGGGGCATGATTAAAGCGAGCACGTATGTGGGCAATCAGGAGCTTTTAAAAGCGTCACCTAAACGTGCGTTGCGCGTGTCACGCAAGTCAACGGAGCAAGAGATTGCACAGACGCAGCGGTTTTTCACGGAGGAGTGGGACGGTGTGGTGGTAAGCACCTTTTTTTCGACCGGCGAGCGCGCCATCTTGGATGCATTGCTAAAACATGACAAAACGCGCATCATCTGGATCATGCCAATGGGCATGCCCGAGCATATCCCTGTGAAATGGGGGAGGGCCCTGCTGGAGCATCGCGCGCTCTGGGTTTCAGCCTTCCCAGATAGCCAAGCGGAAGCCACGCGGGAGTCGTGTATGCAATGCAATGTGTGGGCCAAGCGATTGGAAGCGAATGGCACGGGGCGCTGACTCTGGCAAACAGCTCTCATTTTTAAGTGTTGCACTTAAATGTTAGAATATGTATTATAGTTCACAAGTTAAATTACATAAGGGATTGTATGCAGGATTTGAGGAAGTATCACGTGCCGAATTTGGATCGAGCGTTGCTGGTGCTAGAGGTGCTGGCGAAGCACGCTGCCGGACTGAACCGAAATGAGCTGGCATCGTTGACCGCCTGTTCGCCGACCATGATTTATCGTATCTGCATGACGCTGACCCACGGTGGCTTTCTGTTGCGCAACGAGGAGACAGGCGTCTACCGTCTCTCGCGGAAGCTACTTGACTTGGGATGCCTGGGTTCCGATGAATACAGCCTTGCCGCGCTTGCCTATCCAGAGATGGTGGCGTTGCGCGATGAGACCAGTGTGGCGAATATGCTGGGATGCCTCTATAACGATGAGGAGGGCGTGGTGCTCGAAGTTGTCGAAAGCCGAAATCGGTTACGCTTTGTCGTTGAGAAGGGGTTTCGGACAAGCGATTTCCATACGGGCGCAGGGTGGAAGAGTATCCTGGCCTTTCTACCATCCGCTAGGCTTCAAGCCATTGTGAAGAGGATGACATTCAAGAAATTTACCGAGCATACGATCGTCACCGCAAAGGCATTCTTAAATGATTTGTCCAACGTGCGCGAGAAGGGATATGCGCTGGATCGCCAAGAGGCGACCGTGGGTATCCATTGTATCGCTGCGCCCATCTTTAATCGCAAAGGTGAGGCGATCGGTACGATCAACATGTCTGGATTTACAGATCAGTTGCCGCAAAAGGATTTTGATAAGAATGGATTACTGGTGAAGCGCACCGCGAATAGGATCAGTCGTAAACTGGGGTACGAAGGTTAGGCCGACCGCCCGCCAAGCGTGAACAAACGAGAGCAAAATCTTTTTCTCACAGAGGCACAGACAGCACAGAGGAGTTTTTTTACCGCAAAGAACGCATAGAACACAAAGAAAAGAGATAAGCTCAGATGAACAAAGCATTTAGAATTTGATCTTTGCGCTCTTTGTGTTCTTTGTGGTTAAATCAAATCAAGTTATAGATTAGGAGAGTTCATATGACACGTGAAGAACGAGTGCTGAATATTATTAAGGGCAAGGAGGTTGACTACCTGCCGAGCCAAATCACGATTGCTGACCGGTCGAAGGATGAACAGGTGGCCAAGGCGTTGGGGTTGAAGAGTGGTGCCGAGTTAGACGATTATCTGGATAATCACCTCTGTCTCTCTTTCACGCTCTGCGACACGCCGCTCTTCTATCGGAACGTGGACGAAAAGATGCGCGAGTTGGAAGCCAGTGGATATGCCAAGGTCGACCGCAAAAACAAAATTGTCTATGACACCTGGGGCACGGGAGTGCAGATTGGAGAGGACGGTTTCTTCGCCTGTTACAATCCCTTGCAGGGAAATGCCGAAAAGAACCGGATGGCGGAGCCCTTCCTGCCGGATGGGTTTGACCGTGAGATTCTTAAAATGCCCTTCAATGAGGCGGTGGTTGCCTATCAGGTGCCAAATCCTCTGCGGTCCGATAATATGGATGACATCATCCGCGACCTCAAGGCTAATGTTAATGGCGAACATCTGGTTGTGCCGGGTGGCTATGCAGGGATTTTTGAGCGCGCGTATTGCGTTATGGGAATGGAAGAGTTTTTTGTCGAATCATTGACAGATCCCGAGTCGGTCGCGATCCTGTTAGATAAGATTACAGACTACAAGATCGCCCTAGCCAAACGAAAGATCGAGATCGGCTGCAAAGTTGGACACCACAGTGATGACGTGGGGTGCCAGACAGGACCGCTGATTACGCCATCGGTCTTCTTCGACCTGATTCTGCCCCGTACTAAGCGACTCTTTGATGTCTATAAACAGGCGGGTCTTCCTGTGATCATGCATTCGTGTGGCAACATCATGCAGTTCCTGCCAGCTTTGATGGAGATTGGTCTCGACATGCTGGAGCCTGTTCAGCCTTGTCTCGGGCTGGAAGCGTTGATGGAGCGCTTCGGGGGCAAGCTCACGCTGTGGGGAGGGATTGATACGCAGGAGATTCTGCCCAACGGCACACCAGCCGAGGTGGCTGCCGAGACGCGCAGGGTCATGCGTCTGCTTGGGAAGGGCGGTCGTTACATGGTCGCCCCCTCGCAAGAGGTCATGTCGGATGTTCCCGCTGCTAATATCGCGGCGATGCTCGCAACCATCCGCGAAGAACGCGTGAATTACCGTTCCTACTAAAACACATTTGTTCAGTTGCAAAGGAATTCTATGAGTCCACTAAAAATTACTCAGTTCGCATATGATCTCTCCAGTGTGGGTGCCAACGCCGAGGGGCTGTTCGTTCATCAAGGGTCTGTCTATTTCGGACTTCACAATGTCTCGCTGAATAAGCCAGGCGGTGTGGGCCGCATCACGCCGGAGGGTAAAGTTGAGAAGGTTTTTGACTTACCGATGCACGCGGATGGGAAGAGACCTTCGATTCTGGGCGTGGCAGTTGGCGCTGATGGCGATGTCTATCTGGCGGATTGCCAGTTCACCGATACCTGCTGGGGCGGCTCTTGTCTCTGGCGTATTGTTCATGAGAAAGGTGTGCCCGTGCGTGCGGAGATCGCGGCGACGGGACTGAATTACCCGAATGGTATTGCCGTGAAAGGTGACTGCCTCTACGTGTCTGATACAATTATCAAACGCGAAGGTTCGATCACGACGAGCGGGGTGATTCGATTTAATGTCCATGAGTTTAAAAAAGGGAAGGCCGTTCATGTCGAGATGAAACCGTCTGATCCGCATTACCTCTGCGACCTGACAACCGATACCACGCATGGTGGTTTTCCGTTTGGTGCCAATGGCATTACGTTTGATGGTGACAATTGTTTGTACGTGACTGACTTTGGTACGTGCCACATCTGGAAGGTTGTTCTGGATGCGAACGACAAAGTAGTCTCCTGTGCCTCGATTGTTGATACGAAGCCGTTAGGTTTTATGACGTTAGATGGTGCGCATTTTGATTCTCAAGAACAGGTGGTTTGGTTTGCCGATCCGTTGGGGAACAGGATCGGCGGCTTGCGTGTCGCCACAGGGGAGGTCTTTGTACTTGCGCACGGGGGAGGAACGCTGGATCTGCCGACCGATGTTGCACGCATGGGGGATAAGCTCTATATTATTAGCATCAATATTGACTTTGGTCCGCACAAAGCCACGTCAGGACATGTGATGTCAGTTATAAAAATGTAGATGATCTGTAGAGAGGGGGAGTTATGATGGCAAAATGGAGTGTCTATTTGGGGATTGCACTAGCGACAAGCGTCAGTGCAGAAACTCTTTTGGAGAAGGAGTGGCTGTTTCAATGTGATAATCAGCCGACACCTGCGGTGGTGACGAATGAGATCTGTTATACGCGTGAGATGATGGCGCGTACAGCTGGGGTGGATTTCACTGCAGAGCAGAAGGCGCTTGATGCCCTTGTGAAAACAGCTTTTTCGGAAACGGACGCGCAGAAAAACTATTTTGCCGTTCGCGCGATTAAACGTGAGGTCATGTTTAAAAATCCTGCCGTGAATTTCGATCGGCTGCTCCTTATTGATAATCCCTATCCCAAGGGAAAGCAGGGTGATGGCGTCCACTGGGCGCATGAGTCCCTGCAACGCAACGGTTTTATTCGTGATCTGGGTGGAAGCCTCATCACCGCACCTCTCAGGGGACTGGATGGAGAGAACCCGAACGTTACGACTGTCCAGGATTTGCTGCCCCAGTTGAAGGGAAGCTTTACGCGGCCAGACCTGTCGTGGGATGGCAGGCGAATTATCTTCAGTTACTGTCCGACCAATGACCTCTCGTATCACCTTTATGCATGCAATGCGGATGGCACGGAGCTGAAGCAGTTAACTTTTGGCGATTACGATGATCATGATCCGATCTTCTCGCCGGATGGCAAAATCATCTTTATCACATCACGTCAGCATAGTTATGTGCGTTGCTTCCCGGCATCTCATTCCTTTGCAGTTGCACGATGTGATGCGGATGGCAAAAACATTTACGTGCTCTCCGCCAATGGTGAGCCAGAATATCTGCCGGCAGTGTTGAATGATGGACGAATCATCTTTACGCGCTGGGAATATACGGACAAGGCCTTGTGGCGCGTGCAGAGCCTCTGGACTGTGGATCAGGACGGTTGCAATGTCCAGACCTTCTGGGGTAGCCAGAGTGTTTGGCCTGATGTTTTGACAGAGGCGCGTCCGATCCCAGGTAGCACCAAGGTCATGTTCACTGGGGTGGGACATCACGCCTGGTACGATGGCACGATCGGCATCATCGATCCACAGAAAGGGCTTAATTATC
The DNA here is from genome assembly GCA_945870145.1 of Akkermansia muciniphila. GTDB lineage: Bacteria > Verrucomicrobiota > Kiritimatiellia > RFP12 > UBA1067 > CAIZQW01. The sequence continues at coordinate 656 of CAMBQV010000052.1, read as the reverse complement.
CGGATGGCCTGACACGCGTGACGCGCGACCAGCCCTGGCCAGAGGTCGGAAATGGCCCCGCAGATCCGCCACCGCAGGTTGATTATCACTCCGCAGGCAAGCTGGGGGCTTACAAGACGCCTTGGCCGCTCTCGGAAGAGCTCTTTCTGGTCTCTGCCCGCGAGGGAAAACTGATTGGTATGAGCGGAACACGTACCAATCAGTTCAGGCTCTATCTGATGGACGTGTATGGCAACCGTGAATTGATCTATCGCGGTCAATACAATGCGCTTTATGCGATGCCCTTCCTGTCGCGTAAAAGGCCCACGGCCATGGCGGACAAGGTGGCTTGGCCGAAGATCACGCATCAGGGACAGGGGCAGACCTTCGGGATGGATAATCATCAGGAGATTAAGCCTGCTATCTTTTATAGCAATGACGTCTTTGAAAATGCACCACCGGTTCTTCGTGAAAAGGGGAAGTCGTTACGTGTGATCCAGATGGATCCCAAGACTTATTCGACCTGGCGCAAGACAGTCCAGCATGATGGCCCTGCGGTGAGTGTTTTTCAGGCGGACGGGGTTAAACGTATTCTGGGAACCGTGCCAATTGAATCGGATGGCAGTGTGAATTTTGAAATCCCGCCTGGCGAGTCCATCTTCTTCCAGATGCTGGAC
>CAMBQV010000051.1 GCA_945870145.1 Akkermansia muciniphila | reverse complement strand
TCGTTATGGCATCGAGATTATTCCCTTGATCCTTTTGCTGACCATTGTTGTTGCAACTGTGGGCGAAGCTTTGGGCTTTGATATGAAGGGACAGCAGATTTTTGAGTGTTTGGAAGATCCGACGGTTCCGCGCTGGGTGAGAATAGCGTTGATCTTTTTTGCTGTTGGCGTAGCTCCAGTTGTGGAAGAGCTGTTATTCCGTGGACTTTTGTTGCCACTTGTTCTCAAAGGACGAACGTTTCTCTTTGCGGCCTTATTGACCAGTCTCTACTTTGCCTTGATGCATTTGCATGCGCCCTCACTCTTGCCGCTCTTGTTGCTCAGTGTCGGCTTCTCCGCTGGCTATGCAGCCACAGGTTCGATCTTAACCCCGATTGCCATGCACATGGTCTTCAACATAACAGGGCTTCTGCTCTTTTTCTCGGAGATTAAATGAAAAGAATTGCTGATAAATTAATTGCCTTATTGCGTTATTGCGTTATTGCCTTATTGAAAATTCGATGTTCGATGTTGGACGTTGGATGTTCGATGTTTAATCCTATTCGCGTTGCTACGCTGTTCATGCTTTTTGTTGCGTTCTCTGCGTGGGCTGTTTCGCCTTTTCAGGTCGCGTTGAAGACGCTTCCTGATGCGCAAGATAATGTTCGTATTGAGCTTGAGATCACAGTTCCCGAAAACCATCTCATTTATGCGGAGTCGTTTAAGGTGACAGGTGAGCCGCCTCCGCGTTGCGTGACCCCGGCATCAACAATTGAAAAAGAAGATCCTTTTGAGCCCGGCAAGATGGTCAAGGCATATCCCAAGAGCTTTACTACAGTCTGGCAACTTTCTTTCCTCAAGGAGGCAAGCACGCTTGAAATTGAGCTACAAGGATGTGACGAGACGGTCTGTTTTTTGCCAGAGACGCATCGCTTTCGCTTCAATCAGGCGCAAAAGCGTTTTGTTGAAACTAAAGAGGGGGAGTCCGCCATTGTAAATCTTGTGGTTGACTGGAAACAAGGTCGCTCCGTATTGATCGCTGGTGGGTACCTCTCTGCTTCTGAACTCCTTGCCTTCCTGGATAAAGCCGAGGGCAAGCCCGTTGTAGAACCCTCCACGTTTTCTCTCTTTCTCAATGACCCCGTTGCTTTTCGGAAACGATACGGTCTCTGGCTGACATTGATTCTTGTTCTGATGGGGGGCATCTTGCTCAATCTCACGCCCTGTGTGCTTCCAATGATTCCCATCAATCTTGCAATTATCGGTGCAGGTCATGGACAACGCGGACGAGGCTTCCTTCTAGGACTCGCTTATGGTCTGGGGATTGTTCTTGCCTACGGCGGGAGCGGCTGGGTGATCCTCAAGAGCGGCATCTTTATGGGTACTCTTCAGTCCTCTCCCTGGTTCAGTTTGGCGGTCGCCCTTCTGTTTGCTGCGCTCTCGCTCTCGCTCTTTGGTCTCTTTGCCATTGACCTGACGCGCTTTTCAAGCTCAGGAGGTATTCAGAAACAAGGACTCGTGACCGCCTTCTTTATCGGGGCTGTTTCTGCGCTCTTGGCTGGCGCGTGTGTCGCCCCTGTCGTGTTAGCGGTTCTGTTGCTGGCTGGTACGCTCACTGCTGAAGGTGTGCCAGGGGCTCAGTTGCTCCCCTTTGTGCTCGGCTTGGGCATGGCCCTTCCGTGGCCCTTTGCTGGTGCGGGGCTCTCTGTGCTTCCCCGGCCAGGTTCATGGATGACCCACGTGGAGCACCTGTTTGGCGTTCTCTTGGCGATCATGGCGCTCTATTACGGTTATCTGGCTTTCACAGGCTTCTTACCCTCCTCGGCCTCTGAGCGCAAGGGATCCTTAATTGCAGGGGATGTCACAGCCTGGCGCGAGGCGCTTGCAGTGGCGGAGCAGGAGGGGAAGCCAGTCTTTGTTGATTTCTGGGCCACGTGGTGTAAGAATTGCACGGCTATGGAGAAGAGCACGTTCAAAGATCCTCAAGTGGTTGAACGGTTGAAAAAATATAAGGTCATCTTGGTCCAGGCTGAACACCCCGTGCGTCCACAAGAGAAAGAGATGCTCCAAGCCTTTGATCTTCGTGGCTTACCCGGGTTTGTGGTGCTGAGCAGGCCGCCTGTGAGCCAATGATCACGACGGCTACCCACTGCCCCCGCTACGCGAGTTCGTAGTCACTGGCGATCATCCATTTTTCATGGACTCGAAAAGCGGGGATAGTCTGGCGCTTGGCTTTGTTGAGGATGGCGGAGGGGTTGAGTTTGGCGTTTTTTATCCAGGTGTTGAGAGGGATGATTCGGCGGCTCGTCAGTGTGGCGATGCGCTTATGGAGCGATTCCATTACGAGGAGCGAAAAGCGTCCGGTGAAGCCGTCCGCCTTACCCGTCGCAACGTAGTTGTCAAAGAAGGGATAGTAGTCGTTATGCTTGCCCTTGTTCTTCACAATGATCGGCGGATAGCCCAGATGGAGTAGTTGTTGATTGATGAGGAGGCGTCCGAGGCGTCCGTTGCCATCGCAAAAGGGATGGATGATCTCGAATTCGGCGTGGAACCAAGCGATACGATCCAGAAACCACTCGTCTGACCCGGCGTTGTATGTGGCAACAGCCTCCTCCACAAGGGAGGCGACAAAATCAGGATTCGCGCCGATGTGGGAACCGACACGGACCCACTCCTTGCCGCAACGGAAGCGCCCAGCCCAGGCATCGTTGATACCCGTGAGCAAGGTCTTGTGCCACTCCAGGATGGAAGGGATGGTCAAAGGGCGTGAGGGTTCGTCAAGGAGGGATGCCATGATCTTCGAGAGGTTTTTTGCCTCAAAGACTTCACGGATGTCGCGGTCTTTGCGGACGATGTCCCGGAGCAAGATGTCTTCGGTGTCTTTGAGCGTCAGCGTCGAATTTTCAATGGCGTTTGAGTTATACACCATTTCAGGGATCTCGGCGACCGCGATGTCGTGAAGGACAGTCTCCCGACCCTTGGCGAGTGCCCGGTACTGAGCGGCAAGGGTTTCGATACGCGTGCGTGTTGTCTTATTGACCATGGGATTATCTTAGCCAACTAACCGTGAATTTGCAAGACTCACCATCGGTTTTCACGTATTCTTTGTGTAAAATGCAAGCTGGAATGGTGGAATACGGCTACCGTGGACAGGTCAGCGTTTAGAGTTTTTTAACCGCAAAGAACACAAAGATCCCAAAGATCAACTTCTGAATGCTTTGTTTCGTTTATCTAGACATATCTCTTTTCTCTGTGTTCTATGCGTTCTTTGGGGTAAAAAATACTCCTCCGTGTTCTCCGTGACACCGTGTTAAAAATTCTGTGATAATCTGTGGCGAAAAACTCGGACTACTGCCCCTCAAGCCAGGCAATAATGGCGCGGCCGACGTCGAGTTTGGACTGCAACGGTAAAACCTGCGGTTGTCCATTGACCGTGAAGAAGGTGACACGGTTGGTGTCCACGGCAAAGCCGGCGCCTTCGGCGGTCACGTCATTGGCCACGATCATATCGAGCCCCTTGGCCGTGAGTTTGCGCTGGGCTTCAGCGGTAGGATCGCCTGTCTCAGCTGCAAACCCCACAAAGAGTCGGTTTTCTTTTTCAGGTAGAATCGTCTTTAAAATATCGGGATTGGGGACGAGGTGGATGACAGGCTCCATGTCGCGCTTCTTGAGTTTGGTCGCTGTCTTCTGAATAGGCCGCCAGTCCGCAACGGCTGCTGACATGACGAGCGCATCCTGCTTCGGCAGGGCGCGTTGGACAGCCTCCAGCATCTCGCAGGCGCTGGTCACATCCACGCGCGTCACGCCAGGAGGCGTGGCTAAGGAGACCGGTCCTGCGATCAGCGTCACGGTGTGACCGCGTTCGGCAGCAGCTTGCGCAACGGCAAATCCCATCTTACCGGTCGAGCGGTTGCTGATGAACCGGATCGGATCCAGATGTTCGCGCGTCGGACCTGCTGTGATGAGTATTTTCATGTGGGGGTTCAGAGTTCAGGGTTCAGAGTTCAGGAGTTATCTCAATAAGGCTCGTTACGTATTCGTAACTATTCGGCGAATGCCGAAAGTGAAGCGGTAATAAGGCAATAACGCAATTTAGAAGTTCTTCGCCAGTTCCTATTTGTCCAATAGTTTGCAGATGACTTCTTTAATCTGCTGAGGCTCGGCCATGCGGCCTTTGCCGGTGATGCCACAGGCAAGGTCGCCTGTTCCTGCATCAACAAAGCGTACGCCACGGGTGATGAGTGTTGCGCTGTTCTGCTGTGTTGCGGGGTTTTCCCACATCCCTGTATTCATTGCGGGGGCAATGAGGAGGGGAGCCCTTGTTGCGAGTGCTGTAGCCGTGAGGAGGTCGTCCGCAAGGCCATGCGCTAGTTTGGCAAGCACATTGGCGGTACAGGGGGCGATGATCAAAAGGTCAGCCTTGTCAGCCAGCGAGATGTGTCCCGGGACCCACTCCTCGGGGTCATCAAACATGGTGACAGCAACGGGATTTCGGGAAAGGGTCTGGAAGGTCAAGGGGGTGACAAACTTTTGGGCGCAGGGCGTCATGATGACATGCACCTCATGCTCCTCTTTCACTAACAGCCTGACCAATTCGCAAGCTTTATACGCTGCGATGGATCCAGTGACTCCTAACAGGATGGTTGCCATATTTTCTCCTCCGTGTCTTTAACTTCAGGTAGTTAGAAGCCAGAAGCTAGAATTCAGAATGAAATTTCCCGTTCTGACTCCTGACTCCTGAATTCTGAAAACCCTCCCACAAGTTACTCGCTTGTTTGTTCCTGATATCCCTGGCGGTGTCATTATACGAATTTTGCGCGGACGTTGATGATGTCGCAGAGGCGGCGATAGGCGACATCTAAATCGTCATTAACGATCTGGTGCATATACAAGCCAGACTGATCCATCTCTTGCTGCGCATTGCTCAGCCGTTTTTCGATGGTCGCCTCAGAGTCTGTTCCACGGCCACGAAGCCGTATTTCCAGATCCTCGATCGAGGGCGGATTGATAAAGATGTCCACATACCCTTTTAGCAACGGATCATTCTCCGGGAGCTCAGAGACGTAATGGCGAACTTGGGCTGCGCCAGCGACATCAATGTCCAACAAAATACATTGGTTCTCCTTTAAGGCCTTATAGATTGGCTCCTTGAGCGTGCCATAGTAGTTGCCGTGGACCTGTGCGTGTTCCAGAAATGCATCCTGTTCAATCAGTTTTTTAAAGCGTTCCTCGGTCAGAAAATGATAGTCTTCGCCATCCTCTTCGTCACCCCGCGGGTCGCGTGTTGTACACGAGATCGAATAACACATCTCAGGATAATTCTGCAGAAGCAGATCACAAAGGGTTGATTTTCCTGCGCCAGAGGGAGCCGATATTACAATAAAGAGTGGGGTCATAATGGTTGTCTGTTGGAGCGACACCCGTAGCCGCTCAAGTTGTTAATACTATAGCCTCTTTTCGCTTGGCTTGCAAGGGCATAGGGTAGCAGTTGGCAGTTGGCTTGTGTCCTAGCGTTTGCCGTCCTGATGTCAAGTACTGCAAGTCCCACGTCCCACGTCCCAAGTCCTCTCATCCGCAGCTCCCGCATGGACGCTTAGGCAATTATAACTGCGACCCTTTAGAGGGTTTTAGGACGATGTTTTGGATCTTGGTCGCGGTGTCCTTGTACTGCTTGTCGGCCTTCAGCGCAAGCCAGTCGGGGTGCCCTTTGAATTTGTTCCAGGCCTTCTCTTGGGCTTCTATGTTGTCAAAGGCCAGCAGGTAGGTCAGGTTCGGCAGAGCCTGTCCTGCGATTGCCTCGCCGAAAAAAACGGGCGGCATGCCACAGGCGCGGAAGACGCCGATCTCTCCCCCGGCCTCGAACATGGAGATTTTCTTGGCATTGCGTTCAGGCGTGTAACTGTTATAGATGCGCAACTGGAAGAGGCGATCCGGGGAAACAGAGACTTGCTCAACAGAGGGACATGTTGCGAAGGCCTGGAAGAGGTCGTTGGCGCAACTGTCATACATCGGCGTTTTGACTGGGGCGGTGAAGAGCGCCACGGCGTCCTTCATGTATACGGGGTCGGCCAGCAACTGGCGTTCCATATCCACTGCCTTCTGTAGATCGCTAAAAGATGCCACTACAAATACCGTGGTGTTTAAATTGGTCATGTTTTTATTCAGCGTGGTGTCCGTCCAGAAAATGCCTACCTTCTTGACGCCTTGGCGGTTCAATGCTGGAATCAGCGCCTGATCAAAGAGCGCCATTAGGGTGTCGCGTTGCTCCACGCTTCCACACGTATAACGTTTGAAATCAATCCATTCGCGTTCCGCTGCGCTCACGCGCATCGTCACGATCATGGACACACAGACAACAATCCAAACTAGACATTTCTTCATAATAAGCTCACTTTCTTATGATATAGGATACACGCTGCTGAAAGGAAGTGCAAGGCTGAAAGGCACGGTTTTATTTAGTTGAAATAAAACCGTGCCCAAGTAGGAAGTAGCAGGGAGGAGGTAGGAGAGAAGAGTTGTTACAACTCCTCTCTCCTACTTTCTATCTCCTCCCTCGGGTATCGTTTGAATCGTACCTGCAAGGATTGCCCACGCATACGGAATATGATATATTTAAATCACCTGAGGAGAATCACCATGCCAGTTTATGATTATAGTGCGACCGATCCATCTCATGCGTGTCTCTATTGCGAAAAGAGTTTTGAGACGGTGCAAAGGCTTTCCGAACCTCGTCTGACCGTTTGTCCCCGTTGCGGGAACCCCATCACCAAATGCATCGTGGCACCCGCGATTGGCCGCTCCAAGACAAGGCTAGATGATCGCGCCAAGAATGCTGGATTTACCAAACTAAAAAAGATCGGGACGGGTGAATACGAGAAGATGTATTAAACCATGAGTGACGTGCCCCATTTTCATGATCTGAAGAAACGAAGCAAGCTCCTGAGGCTTGTTCGTGAGTTCTTTTACGAGCAGGATTTTGTGGAGGTCGAGACCCCCATTCGCATCCCTGCGCCAGCCTTGGAGACGCATATTGATGCGCCTGCATCAGGTAAGGCTTGGTTGCGGACCTCGCCGGAGTTGTATATTAAGCGTCTGCTGGTTGCGGGTTGTGAATCTGTTTTTGAAATGGGATCTTGTTTTCGAGAGGCGGAGTGTGGTCGGCGGCATAATCCCGAGTTCACTATGCTGGAGTGGTATCGTCTCCATGCGGACTATCTGGATATCCTGCGGGATACGGAGCAGCTGGTTCAGCGTGTGCTTCCGAACCCCTTCACCTATCAGGGGGTCTGGATTGATCTTTCGATGCCGTGGCCACAACTGACGGTGCGAGAGGCTTTTCTGAAATGGGCAGGTTGGGATCCTGTTCTGAACTGGGATGCCAATCGTTTTGATGAAGATCTGGTTGCAAAAGTTGAGCCCTCCCTTCCCAAAGACCGACCCTGTGTGTTGATTGACTATCCGGCACAGGCCGCGGCCTTGGCACGTCTTAAACCAGCGGACCCACTGGTTGCAGAACGTTGGGAGGTCTATATCGGCGGACTCGAATTGGCGAATGCCTATACAGAGCTCTGCGATCCTGTTGCCCAGCGCAAACGATTTCAATGCGCTGCAGAGGAGCGACAGAAACTCGGCAAGGCCGTCTATCCATTGGACGAGCAATTCTTAAAAGCACTGGAAGAGGGGTTACCACCGTGTGGCGGAATCGCTTTGGGTGTTGACCGACTAGTCATGCTCGCTTGCGATGTGGACGATATTGCAAAAGTGCGTCCCTTCTGTCAGCGTCCCGGCGAACTCTTCTGAGCTCAGTTTTTAGATTGTATATAACTTCGTTTAATTAACCACAAAGAACACAAAGATCGCAAAGATCAATTTCTTAATGCTTTGTTTTGCTACAAACGATACACATTTTTCTCTGTGTTCTTTACGTTCTTTGCGGTAAAAATTCTCTAGCTTATAGTTAATCAACCGTTCATCGTCGCACACTTCCGAATCTCATACGCCGCGACGGTGAAGGCGCTGACGACGTTGAGCGAGTTCTTCAATCCGAAGAGGGGAATGCGAACGACGGTGTCGCAAGCGGAGATGATTTCTGGGTTGAGTCCGAAACGTTCGTTACCCAGGATTAAAGCTGCAGGAAATGTCCAAGGCACCTCCGCTACTGCCGGCGCGTTGGCGACGGTTTCAAGTGCGGTGCAGGTGACACCTGCCTCCTGCAACTGTTTTATCGCAGTAAGAATATCCTCTTCATAGTTCCAACAGAGTCGCTGGTCAGTACCCAAGGCCGCCTTCTTGACCTGGGGGTGGTCGGGCAGGGGTGTGTATCCGCAGAGGATCAGTCGCTCGACGCCAAAGCACTCTGCTGTGCGAAAGATGCCTCCCACGTTAAAGGCTGAGCGGATGGAGTCGAGGACGACCGTGAGCGGCATCTGGAGGGCGAGGCTGCGTCGAGCCGTATCCGCGCGCTCGGGAAGGTCGCTGTCGAGAATATCAATATCCGTGATCTTTGTTTGGGCGACCTCGCGCTCAACAGGGACTAGCACGCTCCAAAATTGCTGGCGGGTCATCTCGGGCGTGAGTAGTTTCGAGAGGTTAGCCAAACGCGGCAAGGTTGTCTGCGCGGCAATCCAGTCGCGACAGGTGACGAGTTGCTCGGCGCGGTGGGGCTCGTCCTGCCACGATGCATCCAAGGTGCGCAGCCGTTGCAACGCCTCTTTCCAATGGGTCTGTGGTGTAACGTTCGCCATGGTTTGCTAGGTTCTCATATTCGCTATGTAGAGGTCAAGTCTATGCTTTTCGCAAAGATCGCTAGTTGGGTGCCCCTTAAATGACGATACACATTTTTTAAAGGTGAAATTGTTCGGAGTACCGCCTTTAGGCGGAATTTCAAAGACCGTGCATCTTCGCTTCCGCCTAAAGGCGGGACTCCAAACGCTTAGTTGTGTAGTGCTATTTGCGCTAAAACCCACAGCTTTTTTTTTCAACCAATCGTGGTGAATGAAAAATATTTTCTCGTTTCTGTAACAAGGGCTTGCAAAATTGGCCTAATTCAGTCATATTATTGAACACTTTTTATTAATAGAAGAAAGGATGGATGAAGTTTTATGGGTACAGGCCGGACACTCAATAAAGACCCACGTACGCGCCCGATCAAGAGTCAGGGAGAAAAGCGTCGTCGCTCAAAGGCGCAACGCGCGCGTTTGATCAAGTTTGGACTAGAGGCTGCAGTCGTTGCTAAGATGCTGACCGAAGAGGTTCGTAAGCTTGTTCAGAAGCCCGTTTTGGTCGCAAAGATGGTTGCCAAGAAGGATGCTCCGCCAAAAGCGCCAAAGGCGCCGAAGGCCGTTGTGAAGAAGGCTCCTGCAGTTGCAAAGGCACCAGCAGCTCCCAAGGCTAAGAAGGCGGCTCCTGCAAAGAAGCCAGCAGCGGAGAAGAAGCCCGCTGCCAAGAAGCCTGCGGCTAAGAAACCAGCAGCTGAGTAACAGCTTTCGGTTTTTAGAATGAAGAGGTTTGTCCGCGAGCAATCGCAGGCAAACCTCTTTGCTTTATCTGAGGATCACTTCGGACGTACGCGGTGGGTGGCTGTGGCTTCGAGGGGATTTTCGGGCCAGTAGTGTTTGGGGTAGCGTCCGCGCAGGTCTTTACGGACCAGGGTATACCCAGTTGCCCAGAAACTTTCGAGATCCTTGGTGACTTGCACAGGCCGTTGAGCAGGGGAGAGCAGGTGCATGACCACAGGAATACGGTTACCAGCAACTTTGGGTGTCTTCATCATGCCGAAGACCTCTTGGATGCGCACATCGACATGGGGTTCTTCTGCGTCGTAACGGATCGGGATTGTGGAGCCGCTGGGCACTTGAATGTGCGTTGGCGCCAGCTCGTCCAGGAGCCGTCGTGAGCACTTCGTGGACTCCAGTCGATTGAGCAAGATCTCTGTCAGTTTCAAATTCTGCACATGCGTCCAGCGCGTGACGCCGTCGCAATAAGGCCCCAACCACGAATCGAGTTCGGTAAGGAGTGCCTCATTTGAAAAGTCTGGCCAGTTTTGTTCAGGCAGTGCCCGATGGAGAAAGCAGACGCGTGCTTGAAGTGCGCGCGAGGAGGAGGACCAGGGGAGCTGATCTATACCCTTTTGGCGGATTCCCTCATACAAGGCTTCCCGCAGGGCCTGAGGGTCGGGTTTAGGCTGCCCCCCTTCGCGGATGCTGATGGCACCCAGACAGAGGCGGTTAACCGCGTGGATGGCCTCTGTACGCTTATCCCAGGAGAGGAGAGCTTTGGTCTCGTAGTCATCGCTGAAATGGTCGTCTAGCTCTTCCCTCGTGAGCGGAGCCGCCAACCGAATTTTCGCCTCCGTGGTGTCATCTTGAAGTTCTGCGGCGACGAGCCACTCGTCGTTTGCAAGGGGATCTCCTGTGGAAAGAATTGCTCCGCGACCATTGCGGAGGAGGTACCCGCCCGCTCCATCGCGCCGCCGGGCGATCCGGTCCGGGAATGCGTAGGCCAGCAAGAGTCCTTCTGAAAAACCTGAGCGGTCCTGTTCAGGATAGGAACGTCCCCAGCGGCGTGCCAATTCGCGCACACGGTGGCTGAAGTCATCGTGCCCCTGCAGGGAGTCAAGCAACCGGCGGGCATCTGTCTCATAGCGCCTGGAGGAGTCTGAGGCGGCCTCAGTCAGAACAGCGGCAAGCAGGCAGGCGTGTTGTGCACAGCCAGCCTCTGCGGCTTCAAAGATCATGTGTGCTAAGCGGGGATGGAGCGGAAGCTTGACCATGGCATGTCCACGGGAGGTAATGGCGGGCGGTGTGTTGTGCGAGAGTGCTCCGAGTTCGACGAGAAGTTCGGTTGCAGTACGCCACGCAGCATCAGGGGGTGGCATCAGCCAAGGAAGCCCATCGCGGGCAGCAGATCCCCACTCGGCAGATTGGAGGACAATCGGAGCCAGATCAGCATCCAGGATTTCAGGGAGAGACTCTGGGGAAAGTTGTTGATCGGTTACGTCGTCCCAGAGCCTGTAGCAGACGCCTGGGCAGAGACGTCCCGCGCGGCCTCGGCGTTGGTCTGCGCGGTCACGTGTGATGCGGAGGGTCTCTAGACGTGACATGCCCGTGCGTGGAGAGAAGCGGGGGACGCGCATCCAGCCTGTATCAATCACAACACGAATGCCTTCTATGGTAATCGACGATTCGGCGATGGAGGTTGCAAGGACGATCTTCCGCATGCCGGGACGAGGAGGAAGGACAGCCTCGTCCTGTTCTTCCCGTGAGAGGGCCGCATAGAGGGGGTGAAGCGAGACATTCGTTGGAAGTTGCAGTCTTCGTAAGTTTTCCAGTGTACGTCGAATCTCGCCCTCGCCAGGAAGAAAAAGGAGAATGCTCCCTTCCTCGTCTTGCAGGGCTCGAAGAACAGCTTCCGCTGCCGAAGTCGGGATGGGACTGGTGGGCGTCTTTCGGAGTAAACAGGTCTCAACTGGAAAGAGCCTAGCTTCGGCTGTGTGAATATCGGCTTTGCCGAGATGTGCGGCAATCGGGGCGGGTTGAAGGGTTGCGGACATCACCATGAGCCGTAGGTCAGGCCTGAGTCCACGCTGGCAGTCAAGGGTCATGGCGAGACCGAGATCTGCTGCGAGGCTGCGTTCGTGAAACTCATCGAAAATGACTAGTCCGACATCTGAGAGCTCAGGGTCACTGAGGAGGCGTTGGGAGAGAAGCCCTTCCGTCAAGATTTCGATACGGGTTCTCGGACCACATTTGCGGTCGAGGCGGATATGGTAGCCAATCGTCTCTCCGACCTCCTCGTGACGTTGGCGTGCCATGAAGGAGGCTGCGCTACGTGCGGCCAAACGACGAGGCTCGAGAAGAAGAATTTTTTTGCCGTGAAGCCAAGGGGCCTCGAGAAGAAAAGGGGCGACGCGTGTTGTTTTGCCTGATCCAGGAGGAGATTGAAGCACAACCGCGCGATTCGCGGCAAGTGAGGCGGCGATGTCCGGAAGGATCGTATCAACGGGGAAACTCATTTTCCCTCTTCACGCAGGGGTCCATGTCTCCGAATGTCCTTCATCGGGACGGTTTGCGAGACGCCAGGCGCGGTCTCGAGTTTGACGCCTTCATCCGTAACATAGTCCAGTACGCCTTTGTAATGAGAACGGGCCGTGACCACTTCGTAGTTCGGGATAAACTGACGGGTTAAGCGAATTTGGGGACTCAAAGTCTGGTCGCGAGTGATGGTGACACTCCTCTTCAGGGGAGCATAGCCTTTACGGGTTATCTCTAAAACGTGCTCACCTTCCAAAACATCTTCAATCGCGTAGGGGTCAGAGAAGGCGGTGGTATCGGTTTTCTTTGTTTGAGTCACACCGACCTTGACGCCATCGAGGAGAATGGTGGAAAAAGCTGGGGCGGTGACAACTTCGATACGTCCCGTAATCTTGGTCATGCGAAACTCTTCAGTGAGTGTTACGCCTTTCTCGAGGGCGACATCACGCGCGTTAGGCAGGCAGCCTGGGCGTTCAACGCGTACACGGTAAGTTCCAGGCGTGGCGTTGTCAAAATTATAGGGAGTCGTGCCTTTGAATTCGTCGTTGACGTAGACGCGAGCCCCGCTTGGGATGGAAACGATTTGTAATTTTCCAGGGAGGGGTTTCATGGGCTGGTTAATCTTTTGGACCTCTCCTGCTGTTAAAGAGACTTCACGTTCATGATCCTCATAGCCAGGACTTTTCATTGCGATTTTTACGCTACCCTCGGGAATACGCTCGATCGTGACAGGGGTCTTCCCGCGTGAGATGCCGTTGATAAAGACTTCGGTGTCTGCCGGCGTTGATTCGATCTCTAATGTGCCAGAGGCAGAGGTGAGGTCGACAGAAAGCTGAACAGGAGTTCGATCCTGTATGATGAGATCAACATTTTTATTTTGGAACCCAGGCAAGGAGAGGGTCAGTCGGTGGGTGCCGGGCGTGAGCGTGGTTAAGAGCAGAGGTGTCTGGCCGAGCGAGGCGCTATTGTAAGAAACCTCAGCGCCCTCCGGCTTTGAATTGACTAGGACAAGGCCCATCAGGGGGTCTAACGTAAAGGCACGTGCTTGAGTCACATCCTTTTGGATCATCAGGTTCTCAATTACGGGGCGATACCCTGTTTTTTCAAGCTGAATTAAATGAATGCCCTCTGTAAGGTTCGTTAAGGATTGAGGGGTGTCGCCCATAACCTTGTGATCGATGCGGATCAGGGCTCCAGGAGGTGTTGACGTCAGGTCCAGCTGTGTGACTGGTAGGGGCTTTCTGGCGGCCTGCGTGGTCATGGCTACGAGGATGAATGCAAGACTGAAGATGTGTTTTAAATTCATTTCTTTTAACGTTCCAACGCGTTGGTAAAATTATTGAAGAGCTTTACCGCTTTTTGATTCGTGTCTCGACATCGAGTAATTTTCGTGCGGCCGTCTTGTGGACCTCATCAGTACGATCTGGAAGGAGTTCGCAGATGATCTTCAGTTCGCGCGCGGCCGTTGGCCAATCAGCAAGATTAATGGCACGATCAGCTCTAAAGTTTTGCTCTTGCAGTTGTTGTTTAAGATCCGTTTTCGCTGTTTCCATTTCCTGCTGTATCTGCTCATAAAAAGTGGGCTTAGGATTTACAGTGTCGAGATAGAAGAGGGACTCTTGATAATTACGAATAGACTCATAGCGGTTGCCGAGCTTCACGTCTCGTTCGGCATATTGTTTTCGAGCAACATCAAAGGCGTTTTGTGCGAGTTCGATCAGTTTTTCCGTTGAGAACTGAATGGCCCAGATCCCCAATTCGTTTTTACTAAAGGTCTCGATTTTTTCACGCAACGTCTTGAAGGCTTCAGGCTCGTCGGAACGATTTACAAGCCGACAGGAATGGAATTTTTTCCCGATCGCTGTGACAAGATAGTGTTCGCTGAGGGTGTTCGGCGTAGACGGGAGTCCTGTATACTCCTTGTCGAGAGAGAAGAAGCCGCTCTGCATCACGTTACGGGAGAGACTGGAGAGAATTTCATGATCGATCTTCTTCTCTTTACGAATATGACGGTTCCCGCCTGCTAGGTCATCAATTTTGACAACCAGAAGACCGTCGGAAGCCAACGAGAGCTCGAAACGAAAAATGTTGGAAGAGGAGGCGTCAATCTTCTCATAGTAAATGAGTACATTGGCTTCCTTTTCAACTACGGCGGTCTGTTTTTTGGCACTCTTTTTATCGGAGTCCATGGTAAAGATGGCCCATAGACACATAGAGAAGAACAACACGGCTGTAAACCCCCAGAGGATTGGACGCACGATGTTCTTTTGATGCAGGGCAGCTGTAGTCGGGTCAGGTGTATCAAACCCTAGATCAATGACAACACCCCCTCCGTCAGCAGGCGGGGTGAGTGTTGAAAGAGCGGGTTCAGCCGAGGCGAGCGAGTCCGAGGCTGCGACCGTGACACGAATGATTGAGTCTCCAGCAGTGAGGATGTCGCCTGGATTGAGCTTTGTCTCTGTGATAGCCAAGTCGTTTACCAGTGTTTGGTTTGCACTCTGGTGGTCTTTAATCCATAGTTCAGCACCTTTTAATTCAAATGTGCAGTGGACACGTGAAAGCGCTGGGTCGGAAACAGGAATATCACATTCAGAAGAGCGACCGAGCGTCATGTTTTTCGCGACAATTGGAATATGGGTGCCAGCGCGCAGGCCAGCTTCAAAGATGAGGATAAAATTAGACATAATTGTTTTGTCAGAATAATATGTGTGAAGCGTTAGAAAAGTTGGTTAATGGTGTCGCGGAGAATTGGACCAAGAAGAATAACAAAGACCGCAGGAAAGATAAAGAGCATCAAAGGAAAGAGCATCTTGACAGGTGCCTCGTTTGCAAGCTTCTCGGCACGGTCAAAGCGACGTGAACGCATCTGATCCGACTGGATACGCAAGATAGACCCGATACTAACACCCAGTTCGTCCGCTTGAATGAGGGCGTTGGCAACGGAGCGGAGATCGGCTAGGTCCACACGTGTCGCCATGTTTTTCAAAGCAACACGGCGAGGAAGCCCTACTTGGATCTCGCGCGTCATACGAATTAACTCTTCGTTGAGAGCATCCAGCCTCCGACGCTCGCAATTGCGCTGCAGGGAGCTCATAAAATCCATGCCAGCCTCAACCGAGAGCGTCAGCAGGTCTAGTACAAACGGGAGTGCTCTTTGAATGGCTAAGTGTCGTTGCTTCAGGGATCGATTGAGCCAGAAAATAGGATAGCTATAGAAAAAGATAATCCCGATGACGAAGAGGAGGATGAAGTTGTTGCCCATGAGGCCAGGTAGCATCCGGTTGATAAGACTCAAAAGACCAAACCAGAAGGTGCCACAGGCGAGGGGCATCATAAACTTAATGGCAATAAAATCAGTCCCATTTAGCAAACCTTCAAAACCTGCGGCAATGAGCTTCTTGTCAGCCGTGTCGCTGGATTTTTTAAACTCAGGACGAGCAACGAGATGAGAAATGTTCGGCACAAAGGGAAGTAATAGCCGAAAAATAAGAGGAATTTTTCGCTCTTGCTGTCGCCCGTCAGCAAGCGTGACGTAGGTAATCTCGCGGGCAATGCAAATGCAGTACCAAGCAAACCCACCAGCGCACAGTGCCCAGCAGGTCATTGTTAACAGGCGGAGGGGCTCCGCAAACAAAAATAACCTCACAGTTTCAAACATGGCACTATCATACCATCCATCTCTGTTTCAGGCAACCCAAAAGCTCTCTCATTAAGCCTTTAAAACCATGGCCTTTGCAGCCTTGGTCTCGTCCACACGGGAAATTTCCGTTGTCAGTGGCTTTTCTGCAAAGGAGTCGGGATTCGCCTCTGCTTCTTTGGCAATGCGAATCATCGCCTCAATAAAGCAATCGAGAGTCTCCTTGGACTCGGTTTCAGTGGGTTCAAACATCATGGCTTCATGGACGATCATCGGGAAGTAGATGGTTGGAGGATGAAATCCTTCGTCAATCAACGCCTTGGCAATGTCGAGGGCGCGAACACCCTTTTTCATCTGGTGTTCTGCTGTTAAGACGCACTCATGCATGCAGATGCGGTCGTAGGCTTCAGCGAAGTAGGGTTTCAGTTTGGCTCGGATGTAGTTGGCATTGAGTACCGCATACTCTGTGGCCTCCTTTAATCCGTTTCCGCCGAGATGAATGAGATAGGTGTAGGCCCGTATCAATACAGCAAAATTTCCATAGAAGGGGGCGATATAACCGATGGATTTTGGCTTGTCATACCTGAGCCAATATTTACCAAGGGCATCCTTCTCGACCACGCTGGTCGGGAGGAAGGGGAGGAGGCTCTCTTTGACGCCGACAGGCCCTGCACCAGGTCCGCCTCCACCATGCGGCGTCGAAAGGGTCTTGTGCACGTTTAAATGAACGACGTCAAACCCGAGATCGCCAGGACGGGCATAGCCCATCATGGCGTTCATGTTCGCACCATCATAATAGAGTAGCGTGTCATTGGCGTGTGCCAGTTCCGCGATGGCCAGAATATTTCTTTCGAAAAGTCCAAGGGTACTCGGACAGGTCATCATCACTGCGGCGATATCAGGGGTCAATAACGTCTTAAAAGCTTCGAGATCCATATCTCCGTGTGCATCGGTTGGAACAGAGATCACCTCGTAGCCAGCGATGGCGGCAGAGGCGGGGTTTGTCCCATGTGCGGAATCGGGAATAAGGACCTTTGTCCGTGTGTTGCCTTTATCTTTATGGTAGGCTGCAATTAAGAGCAAGCCCGTCAGTTCTCCATGGGCACCTGCCATCGGCTGAAGGGTAAATCCGCTCATACCTGTCAATTCGCATAGGAGGCGTTGGGTGTCCCAGACTAGCTCCAGTGCGCCTTGCGTCAGGGCTTCTCCTCTTCGTAGCTGAGGAAGCAAGGGGTGTAAGCCAGCAAACCCATCCAGTGCAGCTGTCTTTTCACAGATGCGCGGGTTATATTTCATGGTGCAGGAACCCAGCGGATAGAAGTGCGTATCAATGCTAAAGTTCTTACAAGATAACCGTGTATAGTGGCGTATGACGTCCAGTTCGCTGACCTCTGGAAGTTCGATGGGGTGGGTGGCCGCCAGCGCTTTCGGTAATTGAATGGTGGCGTAGGCGCTCTCGGCTTGCGACGGCTTAGGGAAGGAGACAGCCTTTCGTCCTTTTACGCTCTCTTCAAAGATGAGTTTGCTCATTTCAAAAGTCCTTTCACTGCGCTCACAAAGGCATCAATTTCAGCTTGGGTCCGCTTCTCGGTGATCGCGACTAGCAGGCAGTTTTGGAGTTCAGGGTAGTAGCGTCCGAGCGGGAACCCGGCAATGAGTCCCAACGGAATAAGCTCGGCTACCAGATCAGAGGCGTTGCAGGGCAGCTCCAGCATGAACTCGTTAAAGGTCGGGGCGCTGTTCTTGATGCGGACACCTTTGATTTGCGCAAATTGAGCCTTGGCATACTCTGCCTTTGTCATGCAGGTTCGCGCAAGTTCAGTGAGGCCTTGCTTTCCAAGGAGCGAGAGATAGATTGTTGCACGC
Source organism: Akkermansia muciniphila (assembly GCA_945870145.1). Lineage (GTDB taxonomy): Bacteria > Verrucomicrobiota > Kiritimatiellia > RFP12 > UBA1067 > CAIZQW01. The sequence continues at coordinate 685 of CAMBQV010000051.1, read as the reverse complement.
AAGGCGCAAAGTGCTTCGTTCGAACAGATGTTGGAGGCTGCTTTTTCTCTGCGGATGTGCTGTTCACGCGCTTGAAGGGTCAAGACATAACAACGGTTGCCATGACGGTCTGTTGTCTCTCCGACAATGCGGCCAGGCATCTTTCTGACGTGGGCCTTCTGGACCGCAAAGAAGCCGAGGTAAGGGCCGCCGAAAGAGAGTGGAAGTCCGAGGGATTGCCCTTCGCCGACCACGATATCGCATCCCATTTCAGCAGGGGATTTAATCAGTCCCATCGCGATCGGGTAAACAGAGGCGATCATCAATGCGCCGTTGGCATGCGCCATTGCTGAGATATCTGAGAAATCTTCAATAGTACCAAAGAAATTAGGATTTTGTATGATCACGGCTGCCGTTTGGTCCGTGAGCAACGAGGCGAGTTTCACACGGTCAACAGCTCCCTCGTCAAAGGGAAGTTCTTCCATCTCAATGTGGAGGTTTCGCGTATAGGTGTCAAGCATCCGGCGATAAATAGGATTGAGCCCTCCCGCGACAATGATACGTGGACGGTTCGTTGAGCGGATGGCCATGAGGGCCGCCTCTACAAGTGCAGTTCCCCCGTCATACATGGAGGCGTTAGCGACATCCATGCCCGTCAGACGACAAATCATGCTCTGAAATTCAAAGATCGCCTGGAGGGTTCCTT
>CAMBQV010000050.1 GCA_945870145.1 Akkermansia muciniphila | reverse complement strand
CGTGAATTGCTGGACCTTGAGATTAAAATCCGTGAATTAGGCGGTGGAAACTTCAATCCTTCTTCCCCGAAGCAGCTCGGCGAAGTGCTCTTCGACCATCTGAAGCTTGATCCCGAGGCCTCCCGGACCGCCTCTGGCCAGTATGCGACCAGTGAAGATGTGCTGGTCAAGATACAAGACCGTCATCCGATTGTACCCTTGCTTTTAGATCATCGGGCCTGTTCCAAACTCAAATCGACCTACGTGGACAAATTACCCGAATGCATTGATCCAAAGACTGGCCGGGTGCACACCAGTTTTGCCCAGGCATTGACAGAAACCGGGCGCCTCTCCTCGGCAGACCCGAATCTCCAAAACATCCCGATCCGTACCCAACGGGGACAGCGCATCCGTGAAGCTTTTATCGCTCGCGATGAGAATCATCTGTTGCTTTCAGCGGACTATTCCCAGATCGAGCTCCGTGTGATGGCCGCGCTTAGCAAGGATAAGGGGATGCTTGAGGCCTTTAAGCGTGGCGCGGATATCCATACGGAGACCGCGATGCGCGTCTATGGCGTCTTGGAACTCTTTGTGACACCGGAAATGCGTTCAGCCTGTAAGATGGTCAACTTCGGTATCATCTATGGCATCTCAGCTTTTGGCTTGAGTCAACGCCTTAATGTCCCACGCAAGCAAGCTGCAGAACTGATTGAGACCTATTTCATCCAATATCCTGGTGTTAAGACATACATGGACAAGGCGATCCAGGATGCGCGCGATAAAGGATATGCTGAAACCCTTCTGGGCCGCAGACGTTTTCTGCGGGATATCAATTCGCGCAATGCGACATCGCGACAGTCTGCTGAGCGCAATGCAATTAATACCCCGGTCCAGGGGACCGCAGCGGATCTGATCAAGCTTGCCATGGTGCGCGTTCATCGTGAGTTGAGCGAACGGCAGCTCAAAACCAAAATGGTTTTGCAGATTCATGACGAACTACTTTTCGATGTGCCACGCGAGGAGGTCGAGGATGTCCGTATCCTTGTCCGGAACGCCATGACTTCCGTGCTCGACTTAGGTGTCCCGCTCGAAGTCAGTATTGGCGTCGGCGAAACCTGGCTTGCCGCGCATTAGGACAGTGTTCCGCAAATAACTAGACAAGTCTTTGCTTGACCGGTGAAGTTGTTCGGAGTACCGCCTTTAGGCGGAATTTCAACGACAGTTTATGGTTGCTTCCGCCTAAAGGCGGTACTCCAAACGCTTAGCAGTGTATAGCATTTCACGGGGCACTACCGGAGCTCAATGCGCTCTCAGTATGCGCGAACCAACTGGCGAATGATCGAGATGAGGATGCCTTTGCAACTGTTGACTGTGGCCGTGGCTCTCGCGCCCAGTGCCTTGCGTGCGACAGGATCTTCCAGCAGTCGGATAATCTCCTGTTCAAGAGCTGTGGCATCTGGAACTTGGATGATCGCGTCTGACGCGAGGAGGTCAACCATCACCGGACGGAAATTTTCGGTGTAGGGTCCAACAAGGGTCGCCGCTCCACAGAGACAGGGTTCAATCATGTTTTGCGCGCCATGTTCACAAAGGCTCTTGCCGACAAAGACAATGTCAGCATTGCCATAGAACCCCATCAGTTCGCCTGTTGTGTCGGCCAAGATAACGGCATTGCTATCCGAGGGGGCGGTGACGGTCGGTGTGAGCTTACTTTTTCGCAAACAACGGAACCCAGCCTTGACGATCTCAGCTTGAATTGCATCCGCTTTTTCAAAGTGGCGGGGTACGATCACGAGACGCAGATTAGGAAAGCGAGCTTGGATTCGCTTGTAGATGTTGACAAGGATCGTATCCTCGCCAGGCCATGTGGAGCCTCCGAGAAGGACAGTGTGGCACTCAGTGATACCGAAACGGGCAAGAAAGGCCCGGATAGCCTCCTCTTTTTCAGGAGCGCGCTGGGCAACGTCATATTTAAAGCTCCCGGTGACTTCAATAATATCAGGGTTTGTTCCAATGGACATGAGGCGATCCCGATCCAGACGGGACTGGGCAAAGATGCGCGTGAACATATTGAGAACCGGTCCGAACCAGAAGCGAAGGAGACGGTACCCTTTTGCCGACCCATCGGCAATGCGGGCGTTGACGAGGTAGATTGGGATTTTTGCGCGGTTGCAGGCACGCATCATGTTTGGCCAGATTTCAGTCTCTGTGATGATGAGCAACGAAGGGTTGATCGCCTTGATCGCGCGTTTCACGCACCACGGGAAGTCGAGGGGAAAGAAGAGAAGAACATCCTCAGGCGCAAGCAGTTTCTCCGCCTCCTTCCAGCCTGTTGAGCTGGTTGTGCTCAAGACAAAGATGGTTTTGGGCTTCGCCTTGCGCAAGGCGCGCATGACCTGTCCGGCTACGTAAACTTCACCTACACTGACGGCATGAATCCAAACCGGATGGTGGAGTTTTGCTAAACGGTCACACACCTCTTGAGGGTAACGTCCGAAGCGGTCACTAAAACGTAACCGATAACCACCCCGTTGTTTCATGCGCAGGAGAAAATGAGGGGTCATAATCAGATATGCAAGTGTGAAAAAAAATGTATACAACCACCATCTCATGCGCTAAATAACCTTTTATCAATTGAATGTGTCGATAGTGTACCGTTTTGTTTTTTAGATGAAAAGCCTAATGTTCCGTCCTTGCGGAAACAGATGTAAAACCTTATAATAAAAAGCAAACATATCATGAAGGAACGACTAGACACATTGCTGGTATCTGCAGGTCTTGTTGAGAGCAAGGAGTTGGCGCAGCGTCTGATTATGGCTGGGGAGGTTCGCGTGGATGGTCAGGTCGCGACTAAACCCGGGCATAAATACGATGAGGCAGTCGCCTTGACTGTTGCGACACCCCCTCGGTTTGTCAGTAGAGGCGGCGAGAAGCTGGAAGGTGCCTTTTTGGCCTTTCCTGCATTTTCCGTTGAGGGGAAGGTTTGTTTGGATGTGGGCTCTTCGACGGGAGGCTTTACCGATTGTATGTTGCAGCATGGTGCCGTGCGGGTTTTGGCCGTGGACGTGGGCAGGGGGCAGTTGCATTGGAAGTTACGGAGTGATCCTCGGGTATGGGTTCGTGAATCCTTTAATGCGCGCTATATGCAACTTTCAGATTTGCCAGAGCAACCCGCCTGCGCAGTCACTGATGTCTCTTTTATTTCCTTGAAGTTGATCCTGCCCCCGATGGTGGAGGTGCTTCCAGCGGGGGCTGAGATTATCTCTTTGATCAAGCCGCAGTTCGAGGCTGGACGTCAGCAGGCCCCCAAGGGTGTTGTCAGAGATCCAGCAGTCCGTGAGGCTGTGGTGGCGGATATTCGTACGTTTGGAACCGAAACGCTCAAGTTGAACTGGCTCGGTTGCGTTGAGTCTCCATTGTTGGGCCCTGAAGGAAATCATGAGTTTCTGGCGTGGTGGAAGAAGTGAACGCGCCGCCCGGCGCGGAATAGTGGCAGTCGGCAGTAGCAGTTGGCAGTGAACAACCCTGGGAATAAACAGAGGATTAACTTTTATCAACGAATTAAACGAATGGAACGAATATCAATTAGCTAAATTCGTTTATTTAGTTGAAAACTGTTGGGATCAGACGAGAGGGAAAAGTGATGAAAAAGATCGGCTTGTTTGTGAATCAAAAACAACCTCATGCTTTGGAAGAGGTGAAGCATGTCGCCTCCTTGGCCGCCGGCATGGGGTTTTCTGTCTATGCGGACACAGAGATCTCGAAGCTTAGCCCAACCATCAATGTCTGTGATATCAAGGTCTTTGCTCGCTTGGGTGTCGAGTGTGTTGTTGTGTTGGGGGGTGACGGAACCATGTTGGAGGCCTCCCATCGTTTGTGCGGACAGAACCTGCCGTTGATGGGGTTAAACATGGGTTCCCTCGGGTATCTCACCAGCGTTGAACAACATCAGTTTAGCGAGGCCTTGCAGCAGTTGCGCGAGGATCTCCATCAAATCAGTTTTCGTGCGGCGCTTTCGACGCGTGTCATTCATAAGTCTGGTGCTGTGGAGACGCTCCCAGATGCCCTGAATGATGTCGTGGTCAACCACGGCGCCTCCGGCCGAGCCATCGAGCTGGAGCTGTCCTTGAATGATTTCCCTCTGGCACGCTTTTTGAGTGATGGTGTGATCGTTGCAACGGCAACAGGGAGCACGGCCTATTCGCTCTCTTCCGGTGGACCTATTATGTTGCCCGATGCAGATACCTTTGTGGTGAATGTCATCTGTCCGCACACCTTGACCTTCAGACCCCTTGTCGTGAAGACCACAACGCGTGTCTCGCTTCGCGTGATCACGTGCTCTGCTCCTCTGATTGTGAGTTCGGATGGCCGTGACGATGTGAAGCTCGAAATTGATGACAAGGTAGAGGTCGTGCGGAGCGAGCATGATGTTCCTGTGATTGAGTTGAGTGGATATAATGCGTGCGATGTGCTCTGCAGAAAATTACGCTGGGGTCATACAGAACGCAAATATTAAAACTTTTGGAGGTGGATAATGGAATTTACCGATATTCGTGAAGAAGAAGATGTTGAGGAACTGGACGAGTCCACTAAGGGAGGGTGCCTTAAGCGAATTGTCAAAGGGGTTCTTCTATTGGTGATTGTTGCTCTCGTAGTTTTGAGCATCCTGCCGAGTATTCTCTCTTCGGATGCTTCTCGCAAATGGGCGCTCGCAAAAATCAATGACAAAATTGCACCGAAAACTCTTTCAATTGAGTCTTGGTCTTTTGGTTGGTTTTCTCCACCCAGCTTCCAAAAATTCGAACTGTGTGATCCTGAAAAATCGCTCACCATCAAGGCTGACGCTTTAAAGATGGAGAAGGGGTTGCTCCGCTTGTTGCCCATCGGGAAGTTGAATTTAGGTCGCGTGACACTCACGCGTCCAGCACTGGCGATGTCGGTTTTGAAAGAGAAAGAGGACGTCTCTTCTGCGCGAGAAGACTCCGTAGAGAAAAGCAAAGACAAAAAGAAGAATATGGGGCTCCCCATCTCTGATCTGGCTGTTGAGTTAGTTGTTGTGGATGGAAAGGTTAGCGTACAAGCGCCAGCAGAGGCCATGTTTGTAACAGATCAAATTGGTTCGACCCTAAAGATCACCTCTTTTAAAAAGCCCATCGGCATTCAATCAAAGATGCGCATCGGAATGGGAAGTTTGTCTGTCGAGGGTTCTGTCTTAAGTCCAGCAGCATGGGCCTCTGGAAAGAATGCCACGACTGCCGAAGAGTTGACTGTCAAACTCCAGCAACTGGATCTGAGTCTCTTCTCCTCTCTCCTTCGGATGTTGAAGACGAATATGTGGATTGCGAATGGGGTGGGTGAGGGATCTCTATCCTTTGTTATCGCGGGGCCTACTCAGTTTAAGGTTTCGGGGGGTGTGCTGGTCGCTGACTTTTCAGTCGCCGGCGAGAAGATGAAACCCTCGCCCAAAGCGGAGTTAGCATTGATGGCAGACCTTTCGGTTGCAGATCGCGAAATAAAGATCAACGCTTTGGATTTTGCCTCTCCCTGGCTGCGGACTCGTTCGAAGGGCGAGTTGCAGTTAGGTTCAAAGCAAAAGGGGATGACAGGCTCGATGACTGTGAAAAGCGATTCAGACTTAAAGGCTGTCGTTCGTGATTTTGGTCCTCTCCTCGGCCTCAAACCAGATTTCACCATGCAGTCGGGCAGACTCATGATGGATGCGAAACTCGAAGCTGGTGAAGAGGGATTGGCCATTGATGCAAAGGTGACGACAGCTGACTTACTGATGAAGATTTCTGGCGACCCTCTGCTTTTGAAGCCTGCACCCTCCTTGACGTTTCAAGCTAGGCTCCCCCAGGGGGAAAAATATCCTGAGATTGGCGAGTTGCGTCTCAGCGCACCCTTTGCTGATGTTACGGCAAGCGGACGGCTCGAAGCAGGACGTGTAAAGGGGAGCATCAATCTGACCGTCTTTTCGCGGGACTTCCGTCGCATCTTCAAATCCCTGCCTCCCATGGTCGGTACCATTGATTTTTCGCTGGAGACCGAGCAAGCCGAGTCCCGCGTGAGCCTGCAGAGTCGTGTGCTGGTTTCTGATCTTGCAGCGGAGTTTAAGCCAGAGGAGCGTACGAGTATCTCGAAGGGCTCTTTCAAGCTCACAGGCTTTATCCCAACAGATAAAGGCCTTTCGACATTGGAAGATTTCACCTTTGCACTGGCAGTCCCAGGTGGTTCGCTCTCAGGAAAAGGAAAAAAGTTTGCGCTTAATACGGTTGAAGAGCAGGGGATTATGATCCGCCAACCCACGCTGAGAGGACTCTCGCTCTCCTCAGAAGCTGATATCCCAGTGGTGCTTCGTCTGGCACGTCCCTTTCTCTCACCGAATCTCCGTCGTCAAACGGCAACCCTGCAAGGGCAAATGGTCATGAATGTAACAGCCGAGGTTGCGAAGGGGGAGACCAAGGTCCTGATGAATGCCGCGGGCCAGCGCATCTCACTGACTCAATCGAATCTTCTCTTTAAGGTCCCGGATATTCGCTTCGAGAGCTCTGTTTCGCAGAGCAAGCCCTCAACATCCTTTGACGTAAAAGCCGAGACTGTTGGAACCTTGGCGATCATGAGAGAACAAGAGACGCTCTTTGCTGAAAAAGATGTAAAGGTTGTCATGAGCATGGCACTCGCGCCGGACTTCAACGAGGCCGATATCAAGAGCCTCGCGATTACCAGTGAGCTCTTGGCATTCAAAGGCAAGGTAAAGGTGACAGAGTTGCTCTCCCGCTGTGTTGTCGATGCGCAAGGAGAATCCACGTTGGATTGTGAACGCGTGACTCATTTGCTCAATGCGCAAGGAATAGATGAGTGGACCTTGACTGGGCGTTCCACACGACCTTTCAGTTTCAAAGCACCTGTTGCAGGGGGACTCAACACACTCTTTGCCGAGGGACGCATGGCGTGCGCAGTCGCTATTGCCTCTGCCCAGGGCATGGGACTCAAGGCTGGCCCCGCAGACGCATCAGTGAAGCTCTCCGAGGGGCAAATGAAAATCGCCTATGCCCCCGCATTGAACGAAGGGAAAATGAAGTTGAATCCCATTTTGACAATGGAGCGTAACAATCTCACCTGTACTATCCCCCCCGAAACACGGCTTCTCGACAAAGTGCAACTGAGTCAGGAGATGCTGGATGGGTTATTTACGAAACTTTTTCCGCTCTTTAAAGGAAGCATGGCACAACAGGGTTCTGTGACCCTTGATGCCGCCGCATTTCAGTATACGAGTGGCATTCCAATTGAGCAAGGGCTGAGTGCCGATGTTGTCCTCCAGTTAGATAATGTGAAGGTTATTTTCGGCCAAACCCTGCGTGATTTACTCACAAAGATGAAGTCAAAGAGTACGCTCTGGGAACAACCACATGTCGCGCTTCGCGCTCGCATTCTCAATGGTCGTATCACGTTGGATCCTGTAACCTTGGTTGTCGACCGCCACCCAATTACGTTTAGTGGTTGGGTAGATTCAAAGGGCGCGATTAACTATATGATTGAGTTCACGCTGACGGATCGCATCCTTGGTGAGAATGGGGGTAGGGCCCTTGGCAAGGTTATCAAGGTTCCAGTCACTGGAACAATTAACGAACCCAAGATCGAGCTTAACGCTTTGCTTCAGGCACTTGCCCCAGCTGCTGCGGAGATCCTTCGTGAAGAGGTTCAAGACCATGCCAAGGATTTTCTACAGAACCTTCGCAAGGAGTTGAAAAAGAAAAACGACTAAGTGCTTTGAAGGGCCGAGACAAAGCGGTCATGGCCTGCATAGTCTTTGTGAATGCAGATCGCGGAAAAGCCGTGCTCCTGCAGCAGGTCGTGGAGGGCTACACCTTGATCTTCTCCGATTTCAAAGAAGAGCGCACCTCCCGTCTTTAAGATCATAATCGCCTCCTGCAGAAGAAAGCGATAGACCGCAAGTCCGTCCTCACCACCATCTAATGCCAGCCGTGGCTCATGGTCGCGAATATGCCGAGGCAGACCATCCACCACCGTTGAGCGGATATAGGGCGGATTTGAGACTAGGATGTCGACGCTCTCAGGGTCAAGTTCACCGCAGCCATCGCTCTCTGCAAAGTGTACACGGTCGGCCAACCCGCATCGTACCGCGTTTTCTTGCGCGAGGGTTAAGGCCTCCGGACTGATATCCAGACCGACAAAAAATCCATTCTTCAGTTCCTTTGCGAGGCTGAGGATGATACACCCCGTTCCTGTGCCAACATCAACAATCAGGGGTTTGGGTGTTCGCTTGATCACCTCCGACCGGAGGATCAGGTCGACAAGCTGCTCGGTTTCAGGCCGTGGAATCAAGGCCCGAGAGTCCACCTTTAATGTGAGTTCCCTGAAATCCCATTGGCCGAGGACGTACTGAATCGGTTCGCCTTGGGAGACACGCTGGAGTCCGCGCCGCATCGCCTCCACCAGACGTTCCTCTGGAACCTCTGACAGAAAACGATGGAGCTCGCCACGTCCGCATTTAGAGAGTCGAGCTACCAGCAGTTCACAGATGGAACGTGCTTCCTCAATACCTTTTCGCGTGAGAAAGCCTTCTCCTAACTCAATGAGCTCTGACCATTTCTTTTGTGGCGCGTCCATAGACTAGAAGGGCATGGGTTCGTCAGAAGGAACCTCTGTGGCCTCGTCATAGGAGACAGAAGAACCGTCCGCATCCATCTTGTCAATGCGGAAGGGTTGAAGGTCCACAAAATAGCGTTCCTTAAAGAGGTTGCCACGAATGCGGAAGCTGACTTTAACGCGCTCGCCGACGACGACGCTGTCGAGCATGCCGCACTTCTCTTTTATACAGGCGAATTTGATATCTTGAGGATAGTCATCTTCCATGTTCAGAACAAACTCGCGCTTGGTGAAGCCGCTTTGAAAAGTCATCGGTTCGAAAATCACCTTGATTGTTCCCGTCATCTCATACGTTGATCCTGCCATACTAACCCTTTCATATTTTTAACTAAAGAACCGCATAACTTTACGCTTGTTTGAACGCTTTCGCAAGAATTAAAAGGTTCTTCGTATAATTTTGTGGATTTTCACCACAGAGGGCACGGAGACACAGAGATTCAAAGAACAAAATGGTTCACTCCGTCGATTAACGTTGGCTTATTAAAATTAATTAATAAACCAACTTTACCCTTTTTCCTCTGTGCCTCTGAGCTCTCTGTGGTTAAAACGATACATTGTATAAACATATACCTGCTACAGCCTCGGCGGACCTATGGGACGCCAGCGACTTAAAAGAGCTCTTCTTGCTGATAAAGTTTTTTAGAGGCGCTTGGTTTTTGGTTGACGATTTGTGGTTGGGGTGCGCTCGGTGTGAGGGGTGCTTGAGCAGGGGGGAGCGCCGCGATCATTTTTCGCAGTTTGTCCTCGTCAATCACCTCAGTTCCGAGCGCCCGCGCCTTCTCCCGTTTGGATTGACCGGCATCTGAACCTGCCACGAGGTAACGCGTGTTTTTTGAGACGGTATCCTGCACAATTCCCCCGGCGGCCTTGATCTCCGCTGCGATCTCCCCGCGGGGTTTCGAGAGGGTACCGGTGAGGACAAAGGTCATGCCTGCAAGGGGTCCGTCCTCTGTGCTTGAAGGCTTTGCTGGGGCCTTAGGATCAATGTTGAGTTGCGCGAGGCGTGCCAACCAGGCCTTGCCATATTCCGAGGCAAAGAAGGCGAGGATCGCCTTGGCCGCTTCGACCTTGATGAGGCAGATATAGTCAGGCGGCAAAGTAGTACCAGGTTTACGCGTGGCGAAACCTGCGGAGACAAGTTGATCGCCCAATACACCGATCTCACCGCAGGCATAGTTGAACTGCTTTTGTCGTTCTTCGCGGTCAGCCTCATCCTTGGGACGTTGCAGGGTGGACCGCGGATTGATCGCCGATGCCGTATCGTAGAGTTCGTTCAAACGGACAACGGCTTTGAGGGTAGGGGATTCGCTTAATTCTGAATAACGGGCATGTGCGGAGGCAATCTGCTCGGCGACGGTGACGCCGATGTTCGGAATGCCGGTTGCAAAGAGCCAGCGGTCCAGCGGGAGTTCGCGTGCAACAGCGAGCGCGTCGAGTGCGGTCTGTGCATTCTTGCCAAACTTGCGCATCCCTGTTGTGCTGTCCCCGATCATGAAGGTCTCAAGCTGCTGAGCGGTCAGCGAGAAGAGGTCCAGCGGATCCTTGACCCACTCTTGGGCGACGAGGCTCTCCGCGATCTTTCCGCCGATAGCGCGAATGTCGAGGGCATCCCGCGAGGCAAAGTGCTCCAGGCGTCCGACCCGTTGTGCGGGACAGGCCGGATTGGTGCAACGGTGCGCGACTTCATCGCCGACGCGGGTCACCGGACTTTGACAGACGGGACAAGCTGTCGGCATGACAAAGATCTTTTCCTGGCCTGTACGCTTTTCAGGGATCGTGCTTTCTATAGCTGGAATGACATCGCCCGCCTTTACCACCCAGACGTGATCACCGATGCGAATGTCTTTGCGTGCGATCTCGTCCGCATTGTGCAGAGTTGCACGCGCAATCTCGGAGCCCGCCAAGAGCACAGGATCAAGCTCCGCGACGGGGGTCAGTACGCCAGTCCGTCCAACTTGGACAGTCACCTGATGAATACGTGTCAGGGCGCGTTCAGGCTCGTATTTGAAGGCTCGTGCCCAGCGGGGTGATTTGGCTGTGGACCCCAGACGGTCATAGAGTGAACGGTTGTTGACCTTGATGACCGCTCCGTCAATCTCAAAGGGAAAATCGTGGCGCAGGGTCTGAAGTTCATCAATCGCGGCAAAGACCGCCTTCATGTCCACGCACAGCCGTTGCCACGGTGGTGTTTTAAATCCCCAGTCCGCGAACTGTTTTAGCAACGAACCATGCGACGAAAACTCAACGCCCTTGAAGGTGCCAACCGCATAGAGGATCGCCTCCAACGGACGCAGGGCCACTTCGCGCGGATCCAATTGCTTGAGTGAACCTGCGGCGGCGTTTCTGGGATTCATGAAGGGTTCGCGTCCAGCCTCCTCTTCGCGGCGGTTCAGTTCAGCGAAGCCTGCGCGGGTCATGTAGACTTCACCTCGGACCTCTAAAACTTCGGGCGCATTTTCAATCGAGAGCGGGATCGAGCGGATCGTCTTGACATTGGCTGTAATGTCATCACCGACATCGCCGTTACCACGTGTCGCCGCGCGTGTCAGAATGCCTTGCTCATAGACAAGCGAGAAGGCGACGCCGTCCACCTTCGGTTCCACGACATAATCCCAGACCGCATTCGGCAGTTGCTTGCGGATAAAGGTGTCGAATTCGAGCAGGTCATCTCTGGAGTGCGTCTTGTCCAGGCTCATCATCGGAGGAGAGTGGCGGACCTGTTTAAAAGAGGATAGGGGCGCACCGCCGACACGCTGGGTCGGGGAGTCAGGGGTAACCCACTCCGGATGCTCGCGCTCCAAGGCCTCCAACTCGCGGTAAAGCGCATCATAATCCGCATCGCCAACCTCCGGACGCGCCTCTACATAATAGAGTCGGTCATGGCGTCGGATCTCATTTCGTAAAAAGTCTAGTCTGCTTGACATTGAAGCGATAGTTTGCCAAATCTCCCCCCTTCTGGCAAGGTGTTTGTCGATTTGGCAGGAGATCCAAAAAGTAACTAAAGTGGCGCTGAAGAAGGGTTCTCATATTTTCGTCACTTTTTTCCGATTTATTGCTCCTTAGCGGCACTTTGTTGCCGGTCCGATTGTGCCGCCAGGGATGAACTTTGCCGGAGTGAGGGTCTGGCGCGTATCACTGCGCCGATGGGCCACGTGGTTCGCCCACTGGATGATTCTACGTACGACCGGGCGTGTGTCCCAGTGGATGTGTGCAACCGTTGGCCAGCTATTCGCGAAAAAGGGACTGCTGTCCGTACAAACCAGAGAAACATCCTTCGGCACCCTGAGGCCGCGTTCAGCCAGGAATTGAAGTGCTCCGAAAACAAACGAGGCCTCATCAATGATCAGGGCTGTTGGCGACGTCACCGAAAATAGTTTTGTCAGGCAGTCATAGAAACCGTTCCTTTTATCGGCCCAGTGGGGTAGGTTATACGGACTGGTCGCAATGCCATGAACGGCCAATTCGCTGAGAAACGCCTGGTCAGTCGCTGAGGACTCTGGTATCTCCTGCAATTGTTTGTGAAGTAACACGATTCTGCGATGGCCGAGCTCGATCAGGTGTCGAGTCGCTGTAGCATAAGCAGACTGCTTGGCAGGCCCGACCCCAGCGATCGGCAATCCCTGTCGGTTTCCGAACCACGCGAAGGCCGGTGCCGGTTGAGACGCGAACCACTCAAGTACTTCGCGGGATGCCGAACAGACGATCCAGGCATCAGCATCTGTATTTGCGACCAGTCGCGATACCCGTTTCAAATCCATGTGCAGATCCTGAAGGCATTGACGTGTGAAAAACGCCTTATGCCCAGCCTCCTCTAAACGATGTTGCACTTCTATGGCATAACTCTCTGTGACGCCGAGGGGTTCGTAATCGAGGATTGCGATCTTTAGCGGGCTGTCAGGTTTCGGCGCATGAGGAAGTCTGATAAGTCGTGCACGGCCTGGTCCCTGATGGACCAGCAGTCGCTGCTTTTCAAGGAGTCGCAGTGCGGCCTCGACCGTGCCGTGATTAGAGCCCAGCTCTCCGGCCAGCGCATGAACGCCAGGCATTTTTTTACTCCATGTGCCATGGAACAACTCCTCCCGCAAATGAGCAGCTACTTGTTCGACAGCAGACACACGATTTAATGTTCTCATGTGCGAACTATACCAAAATAGCCCATGGTTATGAAATGAATATCTTGTTTAATTTTTATCCATCCTAAGTTATGATGAAAAACATGTTTAAAAAAGGGAGATTAGTTCTAGTTGGTTTGATTTTTTTCTCTCGCGTTAAGTTCCGCCGCCACCAAGTAGGATCGATCTGCAAGGTGCCGTTAGTAAAGAGGTCGATATGCTGGGTGCTGCCAGAGGAGTTGCTTCCATGAAAGTAAAAGAATATTCAGCTGTTTTATTGGTTCTCATCATTTCTGTCGCATCTGCTGTCGAGCCGGGAAATAACAGCCCTGCTGGGAAGTCAGACGCTAACTGTTCGGCGACAATCACGATCGATACAGATGTTCCGGCAAAGCCGTACAGTCCGATGATATTCGGCGGATTTTTGGAGCATTTCGACAGCCAGATCTACGGCGGCGTCTTCGAGCCAGGCTCGCCGCTTTCTGATAAGAAAGGCTTTCGCAAAGACGTCATCGAAGCCCTCAAGGAGTTGAAAGTACCGATCGTTCGCTGGCCAGGCGGATGTTTTGTGAGTGGCTATCACTGGGAAGGCGGCGTCGGACTGGACCGCAAACCTGCTGACGACATGGCCTGGGGCGTTATCGAGCCCAATACTTTCGGTACTGATGAATACGTTGAATTGTGCAAGGTCATGAACTGGACACCGTATATCTGCAATAACGCCGGAAACGGGACTGTGGAAGAAATGAGGAATTGGGTGGAGTATTGCAATTCGAGCGAGGGCAAATATGCGCAAAAACGGAAGGAAAGCGGATATGACCAACCCAGGAATGTGAAGATTTGGAGTATCGGTAATGAGAATTGGGGTCGCCATGAGATCGGGCACAAGCCAATTGAACAATGGGCGCCCTTGGTTCGTGAGGCGGCAAAACAGATGAAGGCGGCAGACCCGGAAATCCAACTGACGGCGGCAGCCCTGCCTTCGAAGGAGTGGACGCTTCCACTGCTGAAAGCGGCCGGCGAATACCTGGACTATATTTCGATTCACAAATACTGGCTCGAGCTCTGGATTGACAACCAAATGCCTGATTACCTGACCTGCATCAAGCATTCGGATTCCCCTGAGCAGATGATCTCCAAATACATCAATGTCCTCGATGAATCCGGGTACCGTGGAAGGGTCAAAATCGCCTTTGATGAGTGGAACCTCCGCGGGTGGCATCATCCTGGTTTTCCGCGCAAGACGGTCCAGAATTATAAGGACCCTGAAGTGAACAGGCTTGTGGAGGCTCGGAAGAAGAACGACATAGCCTCGCAGTACACCATTGCAGATGCGCTGTTCTCCGCATCGTTTTTCAATGCCTGTCTGCGTCATTCGGAAGATGTCGGCATGGCCAACATTGCTCCCTTGGTGAATACCCGCGGGCCGCTCTTCGTGCATGCCAAGGGGATCGTGAAGCGACCCCATTACCACACCATGTGGATGTATGCCAACCTGCTTCAAGAACGTGTCGCTCCTGTGCACGTCACGAGCAGCAGACTCAAAGGCGCTTCAGTAGCTACGGTTGATGCAGTTGCGACTGTCGATCAATCCGGCAGACGTTGGTCTGTTTCTCTGATCAATCGAGATCCGTCGGAAAGCGTTGCTTGCACACTGAAGATAAGCCAGACGCCACTGAACGGGAAATATAAGGCAACGTTGCTGACTGCTGATTCAACCGATGCTTACAATGATCCGGAAAACCCTGCCCGTGTGGCGCCCAGAGAAGTTGAGCTGACCTTTATGAATGGCGTTGTTGAGCTGCCGCCTCATTCATTGCTTATCGTGAGTATTCCATCAAAGTAACGACTGCAGGAAACGTAAAGAATTGAGCACTGTATACAGAAAAATATCAATTGCACTGAGAAGTAAAGGTATGATATCCAATTGTAGAATGTGGATCTATGACCTCTTGTCAATTCGAAGTTATGATGAAAACCATGTTTAGAAGAGCAAGATTAGTTTTATCTGTATTGATTTGCGGCAACAGTTTGGCGGGTACGTGGACCTACGTTCCCTGGACCGGCGACGCGGATTCAGGAATCACCAGCGCCCTTGACTACTCCGTGGCCGTGAACACGTCCGGAGATGCGGTCACCGTGAACGGTGTTACTTTCCAGGCCGATGCAGCATCCGGGACGAACTTCTCGATCACGGGAGCCCCCGATACGTCTTCGTCGTGCGCCAACATTACTGGCAACAGCCGATCGCTGGCCAACGCCTTCATCTGCAGTGGGAATCCCCTCACCGTGACCCTGTCGAACCTGACGTCCGGGGCCGCGTATGAGACCTCCTTCTTCTCCTATGGATTCGATGCCGCTGGAATGACCCGCATCCAGACATTCGAGACGGGTAGCGACAACGTTGCGGTAGACCAGAATCATTACGGACAGGGCAACGGTATCCGGATTACATACAGCTTTGTCGCTACCGCCTCCTCGAAGGTCTTCACGATCACCCCCTCCAGTGATAACACCTTTCATCTGTCTGCGTTGGCCAATCGGAAGGTGACGCCGGCAACGATACTCAGCTTTGGGTCCAACATCAGCGGCAGCACGGCCGTCTTGGGAAAGCCGTCGCGTGGCACGGCCACCATCGCTTGGACCGTGCCATACTCGATGAACCTGGCAATGCTCGCACCGACCTACACCGTGAACACCGGCACCGGCATGCCCGCCAGCGGTAACCTGCCAAGCCCGAACTTCAGCGCGGGATCGGTGACCTATAAAATCAGGGATGGTGTAGTCACTACTATCTATACCGTGACGGCCGCCAAGGCGCCACCGAACACGGCTTGCGACTTGCTGGCCTTCAATCCAAATCTCGCCGGAAGCAGGGTCACCGTCATGTCCACGGACGCCAAAACAGGCACCGTGGTCGTGAGTGTGCCGGCAGGTACGACGAATCCGCAACTGGCGGCGATCACGCCCACTCTCACGCTCTCCCCGTACGCCAGCTGCGTGAGACCCGCGACACCCCTGAGCTTGACCGGGCCGGTGCATTACGTTGTCAAAGCGGAGGATGGTGTGACCACAAGGGACTACACCGCGACGGTGATGACTAATGCGGGGGCCTACCGCCTGTTCGTCGTGAAAACAAAGAACAGATGGCTTGCCGGTGCTGACTATGACTATCTCAGTCTGATTCCCGTTTCAAAGCACGTCAACAAAGGTGTTCCAGCGATCCTAGCTGTTGCTTCCACTAATGATTTCACATCCAACATCTATTTGCAGGATTACCTGCGCAGATATCGCCCGGCCCATATCAACACAATAAATTGTGCAGCTACGATTTCTAACTTTACCTGTACCGCCATCAACTCCTCTGGGCCGCTGGAACTTTCCGTGTACATGGCTACAAATTGCTGGGTGTCCGCAGGCAGGGTGGTTCTGATCAGTGACGTGATAAGTAAAGAAAATTACCCAAATGTACTGCAGGCATCGGCCTTGGCTTCCGCGCTTGATGCGCCGCTGATTTATTACAATTCCGAGAGCAGCAAAAAAACGCTGGTCCAAAACGCCATCAGGCAATTAGGTGCTACTGAGGTGATTTATGTCAATGCCGCTGGAACCAAGCCTGCGTTGGCGACCAGGGTGCTGAAGAGTCCGGTTGATATTGTGAAGTATCTAGACGAGAATGGTATCAAGGTGGATTATTTCGCCGCGACGAATCCGAAGGACCTCTCGCTCGTTTCCGGCGCGAAACTGTCACTGACTGCTCCGTTCATCGCGGCCCGGAGGGGAGGGGTCGTGGTTCCGATCACCACCTACGAGCCGGTGCCGAACTCCGTCGAGTTGTTTCATTACACCGGCTACCCCGCCATCAAGGCTGAACTTCAGCTGCTGTATGATGCCCTCGGCCGATACCCATCGTATCTTGCTCTGGTTGGCAACGCGACCAGTATCCCGCTCAGTTACAGGGAACCGAACGAACAGGCCGGCCAATGTATTGGTTCTCCTTCCGACCTTGATTATTCGAATGTGGATGGCGATGAGTTTCCCGACATCGCCATCGGCAGAATCATGGCCTACAACATATTTGATGCATCGCTCTATACCTCCAGGATATCGACATATGAGGAACTGTTTGACGGGGTGTGGGAAAAGACCATGGTTGATGTCGGAGGACAATGGAACGCCGCCTACCAGGCTGCTTTGGGGGCCAATTATGGTTTTGTATCCACGAATCTGATTGGGAGCCTCGGTCTCACTCAGCCGCTAGAGACAGCCATCATCGCGCATAACGATCATTCCAGTTATCACGATTTGGGCGGCGCTTTTTCGGTCGGCTCCGTGAATGTCCTCGCCCCCGCTTTCGTCGGTTCGGATGGATGCGCTGCGGCCGCCATTGACTTTGAAACGATCAATGAATCCTACGATGAAGCCACGGGGTGGAAAAACTCTGATCGCGGATCGGGCATCCTGGTGGTCAACCAGTTGTTCAGACTCGGGGCGGTGGCATTCATGGGGTCAACCCGCGTCGAGCCCGGTCCTGGAAAGATGAGAGGGTCCGCGGCGGTGAATGCTCTGCTCTCCGGGGAGCCGCTCGGGCGTTGCTACATGGCTGGTGTGGATACGATGACATGGAATGGGGCGGATGACCAGCGATGGAACTGGATATTCCTGGGCGATCCCGGCCTGAAGATCCATGTCCCTTCGGCACCGATTGTTCCACCCGCAAGTCATTCAGTGACCCCTGCGTCTTCCAACACCGCTATTCTCACTGTGAATATTCCAACAAAATTGTTCGCATCGGAAGTCGATCCGACATGGTGCTCGCACTGGGGCTTGAAGCCTCCTCAATACTGGGGGGATAAACCGGGGCTCTACGGGATGGATGTGGATCGGTTCTATATGGTGCGATTCACGCCCCCAAGGGCGGTTTTGAGTGTGGAGGAGCTGGGGGTCTGGACGAATGTGAATACCTGGGTCTGGGGAGATGTGAAGTTGGGCATGATGGGGGCACCTTCTCTCGACTATCAACAGGATGGAACCACGCAACTCGTCTGGGCGATCCGCGCGAACATCATGGACTGGGCCGGAAGCAAAGACAAGGTTCCACTCGCCACGATGACGAATGCCACGTTCCGAATCCGCTATAGTTCGGGCGTGACCACGAACTCGTCGTCGTTCCGGTGCGCCCCGTGGACGGGCGACGCGGATTCTGGAATCACCAGCACCAGTGTCAACTCCGGTTGGATGCCGTGCACTGTCTGGACCAACACGTGCCTTACCCCCAGCGTGACATATGGCGACCGGGTCAAGGCTCGTGATGCGCTCAGCAACGCTACCCACTGGTCGGCGGTGGCAACCGCGAAGCCGCTGGACCTTGTGCTGAATGTAGCACAATCGGTTATCACCAGCTTTGTTCTTTCGTGGCCCGCCACCTCTGGTTTTCGGTCCAGATGCGGACGAATCTCATGATCG
>CAMBQV010000049.1 GCA_945870145.1 Akkermansia muciniphila | reverse complement strand
GAAGGCTGGCTTTGAAGTGGCCGGCGGATTGTGGTTTCAGGGATTCAACGACCAGTTTGATCCAGAGTTTTATGGCAACTACAGTGGCAACATGGTACATTTCATCCAGGACCTTCGGAAAGAGGTCAAGCAACCGAAGATGCCCTTTGTGATTGGCGTGCTGGGAACGTCTGCCTATCCGGATGAGTCCCTCGCGAACAACGTCGCAAAAGCCCAGCGTGTAGCAGCGGCTACCCCGGAATTGGCAGGCACCGTGGTGGCAGTCGAAAGCTGGCCGCTCACCACCCCGGAAGTCGCGCTCTGGCGCATGAAGAGAGATACGGCGAAGGAGAAGGGTAACGCCGAGGAGAGCAAGCTGGCGGAACAGCAATGGCCCTTGTATGGCAGTAATCTGGGATATCACTACGATGGTAGTGGCCGCTTCTTCATTCGTCTTGGCGATGCGTGTGCCAACGCGATGCTCAAACTCATGGGCAAAAAATAGCATAAGTGGATGAATTACATCACTGCCTATGGCGCTAGCATCGTGGAGACGCAGGTAGGGGTTCACCCCATAGTCGAAATCTACTCCATCACGTATACTCACCTCCGTTAAGTAGAATCATAATTTACAACAAGAGGCGCGACAGATCGGCCGTCTTTCGAAGGGTCACTCTAAATTAGGAGAACATGATGAAGACACGGTTTGCAATCTTTTCCACTGTTTGTTTACTGGGTTTATCCGTTTGGGCAGAAGAAGGCGGTTATTTCATCGATAGTCTATCCTTTGGAGCAGGAATAAGCAGGCATGACGAAATTGGCATTAGTCGTTTTGGTGTGCGGAAGGACTCGGATTATCAATTCTTAAAAAATAGTACTGGCTGGTTGTCAGGGTATTACGAAGCCTCTGCGGGGTGTTGGACGGGTCAAGATGACACGATTTACAATGTTGCTTTTTCCCCTGTGATTGTTTACTACTTTGGTGATCCTACGTGGATATTAAAGCCCTATATTGAGGCGGGAATAGGAGTCTCCGCCATATCGGATACGGATCTTGATTCGCGCAATTTCTCGACTATTTTCCAGTTCGAAGACAGAATCGGAATGGGTGTCCAATTTGAACATCTGGACATGAGCGTCAGATATATGCACTATTCGAACGGATCTATCTCGCAACCTAACGACGGGATTGACATATTCATCGCCACACTGGGTTATCGGTTTTAACCATAGAAGTGTGACGCAATCGACAAGTCTCTTCGTCTAACCAACAAAACGAAACTGCACCCCACAGCCTTCCCATTGCCTTGACATCACTGAACCCTATCTGGCATACTTTAAACACGAAAGTACGATAGAACTCAAGAATGCCTGACACATGTAAAACGTGTTGCCAGTCGGAGACGGGGGAAAACAATCAGTCAGCCCTGAAAACGACCTGTTCAACATCCATCCAATGGGTGGATGACTTGGTTGCGCGTGTGGGTAAGACGCCGGATAAAGTCATCCCGATTCTCCAGGGCATACAGGCGCAGTTCCACTACCTGCCGGAAGAGCTTTTGCAGCATGTTTGTAACGTGACGGAAATCTCGCCCAGCGATATCTCTGGCGTTTCAACTTTCTACTCTCAATTTCGTCATCGTCCGGCAGGCTTGCACACTGTCAAGGTCTGCGTCGGGACGGCCTGCCATGTCAAAGGGGCCGGAGCTGTTTATGATGCCATGGCCCGTCATCTGGGATGTAAGGAGGGCGAGGATACAGATCCGCAGGGACTCTTCACGCTTGAGAAGGTGGCCTGCTTGGGCTGTTGCACCTTGGCACCCGTGGTTCAGATCGACTCTGTGATTTATGGCCACGTCACGCCTGCGACAGCGCCTGATATTCTGAAGAAGTTTCTCCAGGAGAACGCCGGCAAGAGCCCAGCTCCGCAACGGACATCCTCTGAGGTTGAGGAGTTTGGCGAAATTCGCATCGGTCTCGGTTCCTGCTGCGTGGCAGGTGGCAGTGCCGGAGTCTATGAGACTGCCTTGGAGACAGTGGAGAGCCTTGGTATTCCTGTGCGCGTCAAATCAGTCGGCTGTGCGGGGATGTGCCATCGCACGCCGCTGATGGAGATTGTACACGCGCACTCGGGCTCCTCCTCATTCTACGCAAAGGTAACCCCGCATGATGTGGCAACCATTATCCGCCGCCAATTTACACCACCCACGCTGGAGGGCAAGTTGAAGTCTTGGCTTCAGAATCATGTCAGCGACCTCTTCTCCCCGCTTCCTGATCACCTTCCATCGCCTGAATTTAATCTGGATCTTCGTGAGAAGCCGGTTGCCGATTTTCTGGGACGCCAGGTCCGCATCGCCACGGAACATTACGGCCAGTTGGACCCCGTTGATATTGAAGAATATCTTAAGCATGATGGCTTTGTTGCCTTGCGGACCTGCCTCGAATCCTTGTCGCCTCAAGCGATCATCTCACGCGTCACGGAGTCGGGACTGCGCGGACGCGGTGGCGCGGGTTTCCCCACTGGGGTGAAGTGGCAACGGGTCCGGGAGAACGCCAGCAGGCCTGTCGCCATCATCTGCAATGGTGATGAAGGTGATCCCGGTGCATTCATGGACCGTATGTTGCTGGAGTCATTTCCCTATCGGGTCATCGAGGGGATGCTGATCGCAGCCTTCGCGGTAGGCGCTCGTGAAGGAATCTTCTATATCCGGACCGAATATCCGCTCGCCCTGATCCGTATCCGCGAAGCGCTCGCACGCTGCCGCGCAAAAGGCCTGCTCGGCAAAAACATTTTGGGAACCACATTCTCCATTGATTTTGAAATCAAGGAGGGTGCGGGTGCTTTTGTCTGTGGCGAGGAGAGTGCCTTAATCCGTTCGCTGGAAGGGGCACGCGGTATGCCTCGCCTACGTCCGCCCTATCCTGCGCAATCCGGACTCCGGGGCAATCCCACACTCATTAACAACTGCGAGACCTTTGCCGCGGTTCCTTGGATCATCCGTCACGGGGCTGAACAGTACCATGCAATCGGCACGCCAACGAGTGCAGGCACCAAAGTATTCTCCCTCACAGGAAAGATCCGTCATGGCGGACTCATCGAGGTGCCAATGGGCATGACCCTCCGTGAGATTGTCGAGGAGGTCGGTGGCGGCATCGCGAACGATCTGGCCTTCAAGGCTGTCCAGATCGGTGGACCCTCCGGCGGATGCATTCCCGCTTCCAAGGCGGACCTCCCCGTGGACTACGGCGAACTTGTCGGCGCAGGCGCGATGATGGGGTCCGGAGGACTTGTGGTGCTGGATGAACGCGACTGCATGGTGGACATCGCACGCTATTTTCTCACCTTTACGCAGAGTCAGTCCTGCGGACGCTGCACCTTCTGCCGTGTCGGCACACGGCGCATGCTGGATATCCTCGAACGCATCTGCGCCGGGCAGGGCGTCCAGGGTGATATTGAACGGCTCGAGGAGCTTGCTCAGAGTGTGGCCATGGGGAGCCTCTGCGGATTAGGTAAGACCGCGCCCAACCCTGTCCTCTCGACCATTCGTTATTTCCGGCACGAGTATGAGGCGCATCTGAAGGGGTGCTGTCCTGCTGGAAAATGTTCAGCGCTCATTTCGTATACTATTACACCAGCCTGCATCGGTTGTACTCTCTGCTCTCAAAACTGTCCGGTCGAGGCCATTCCGTTTACACCCCATGAACGACATGTGATTAACGACTCCCTCTGTGTGCGTTGCGACATCTGCCGTGTCAACTGTCCGGAAAGCGCCATTCAGATTGTCACCGGAAGCGAAAGGGAACGTCTGTGCCAACACTGACCATTGATCAACAACGTCTGACGTTTGAGCCTGGCGAGACCATTCTTAACGTGGCGACTCGCGCAGGACTCTCCATTCCGACGCTCTGTCACCTGAAAGGGATCGAGCCGCCGACCTCATGCTATGTCTGTGTCGTCAAGATCAAGGGGCGGGCGGCCTTGGTGCCCTCTTGTGCTACCTTGGCCGAAGAGGGAATGATTGTCGAGAGTGAGACGGAGGAGGTGCGTACCTACCGCAAGCGCGCGTTGGAACTGTTGTTGAGTGAACATGCAGGGGACTGCGAAGGCCCTTGCCGACGGATCTGTCCGGCGGATCTCGATATCCCTGTCATGGCGAGTCAGATTGTCGCGGGCGACCTTGAAGGCGCGCATCGTACAGTCCGTGAACGGCTCGCCCTGCCGGGTGTCCTGGGACACATCTGTATTGCGCCCTGTGAGAAGGGCTGTGTCCGCGTGGCGGTTGACGGAACGGTCACGATTCGGGATCTTCACAAAGGTGTAGCCGAAGCTGCCATGCGTTCGGGCTGCGAGACTCACCCTTCCATCGCGCCCTCCTCAGGCAAGCGTGTCACGATCATTGGTGCAGGCCCGGCCGGGCTCTGCAGCGCGTATTATTTATCCCTGCTGGGACATGCCTGCACGATTGTTGATGAACGCGAAGAGCCAGGTGGACTGTTGCGTTACGGATGCGAACCTTCGCTCCTGCCACGTGAAATTCTGGATCACGAGATTTCACTCATTCAATCCTTGGGTGTCCAGTTTGAAATGAAGTGCAGCGTCCGCGATCCGCAAACTCTGGATGCTTTGCTCGAACGGTCCGATGCGTTGCTCTTTGCTACGGGCGCATGGCCTCTGGAGCATCCGTGGCCCTTTGCCATTGCGACCTCTCCAAAAGGCATCACCATTGACTCGAAAACCTTCGAAACGAATCAAAAGAAAGTCTTTGCCTGTGGCAATGCGGTTGCCGCCACCACTCGACTGGCTGTCCGGGCGGTAGGGCAGGGGAGGCTCGCCGCGCTCTCCATTCACGCCTTCCTCACGGGGCAGGCACATGCTCTTGCCTCCTCCGTGCGTACCGACTCGCGTCTGGGAAAACTTGAGGCGGAAGAACTTCGTCAACTGGTCTCCTCAGATCTCGCGTCGCTTCCATTGGAACTTCGCAAAGCCGGTTCATTTGTTTTGCCGCTCGTTGAGTCCGCTTCCCGTTGCCTGCAATGCGATTGCGGAAAGAAGGAAGCTTGCGCCCTACGCACCTATTCGCAGGAATATGAAGCCGAACGCGACCACTATCGCACCGGAAAGCGCAAACAGGTGAAGCGCAAGCGCTATTCCAGCGGACTCGTACACGAGCCTGGCAAGTGTATTAATTGCGGACGGTGCATCGGGATCACCGCATCAGCACATGCCCAGCCCGGCCTGGCCTTCAACAACCGTGGTTTTGATGTGACCGTCAAAGCCCCCTTCAATTCGGATATGGATACGGCCATGGGCTCCTCGCTCGATAAGTGCATACATGCGTGCCCCGTTGGCGCACTGTGGAAGGCGAAAGAAAGTAGGAATGGGACGAATGGGACAGATGAGACAAATGGGACCTATGAGGCTGCTGCGATAGACCATACGTCGCATAGGTCCCATAAGCCCCATAAGTCCCATTCTTCATTTATGCTTTCACGAGTGTGTAGTTGACCCTCGCAAGTTAAATTGATATCTTTTTACCAATGCAACGATCTAGCCAAATAGAAACGGACGTATATGACTATTGTTGAGGAAATCAGGAAGCTTCAAGCAGCGCGCAAGGCGATTATTCTGGCTCATAATTATCAGCCAGCAGAAATCCAGGAGCTTGCTGATTTTACAGGCGATTCCCTCGAGTTGGCACGCAAGGCAGCAGGGGTGTCCGAAGAGGTCGTGGTCTTCTGCGGCGTCCATTTCATGGCTGAAACTGCAGCGATTTTGAATCCGCATAAAACAGTTTTGCTGCCAACACCTGATGCAGGATGTCCGATGGCGGACATGATCACAGGAGAACAACTCAGAGATTTGAAGGCCAAGCATCCGGGTGCAAAGGTGCTCTGCTATGTGAACAGCACGGCCGAGATTAAAGCGGAGAGCGATTGCTGTGTGACCTCCTCTAATGCAGTGGCCGTCGCGCGTTCCTTCCCGGCTGATCAGAAGATTATTTTTGTGCCGGACCAACATCTCGGTTCGTGGACCGCTGAGCAGCTGGGACGCTCTTTTATTTTATGGCCGGGGTTCTGTCCGACGCATGCGCGCATGACAGACCGTCAGATTGCGCTGGCGCGCGCGGAACACCCAGGCGCGCCAGTCTTGGTACATCCGGAGTGCCCCAAGGGTGTCAGGGATATTGCAGATCAGGTCTTGTCCACCGGCGGCATGTGCCGCACTGTGAAGGGACGTCCTGAACCTCTCTTCCTTATTGGGACGGAGACTGGCATTTTACATCGCCTCCAGAAGGAGAATCCCGAGAAGCAATTTTACCCGATCCTTGAGAGCGCAGTCTGTCCGAACATGAAGAAGACGACGCTTGAAAAGGTGCTCTGGAGTTTGAAGGAGAATCAGACGGTGGTGCGTGTGGAGGAGCCGATTGCTTCACGCGCCCGCAAGTCGATTGAAGCGATGCTTTCGATTTAGAGATCGAAGGGCGCTGCACGTCCCATGTCCCAGGTCCCAAGTCCAAACGAAGAGGAGTTTTATGAAACACAAAATGATCGTCACTGTAATGTTCGTCGCACTGCTGTCAGGGTGCATGACATTAGAGGAGCGCATTTCAAAACGGATTGAGGCGCGGGCTGATTTTTTTGCAGCGCTACCTGTTGAGAGCCAGGACCGCTTGCGTAAAGGACAGTTACAGATCGGCGACAGTGAAGATGCCGCTTGGATCGTCCATGGACCGCCCTCGCGCATTTCCACGCGCCAGACGCCGGGCTGCACGAATGTTATCTGGTCGTATGTGATGACAGAGGCCCTGCCTGTGGATGAGCTTCGTCCCGTGGCCTACCCCATGAGAACGCCGCATGGACGTGTGCTTTGGACAACGGATTATAATTACTATCGTTCCTATGTTTACGAGGCACGTGAGTATTTGCGTATTGAATTCAACAACAAGCGCGTCTGCGCAATTGATATGACACATTAACACTATGAACTATCCAGACATTCAGATTCTCAATCAACGTTTCGGGGCTCCTGGACGTATTGCCTTTCGTGCTGGTGAAGCAGGTTTACCGATTGTCTCGCTCATCAATACACACGGTGCCTGCGAAGTATCCCTGTATGGCGGACATGTTCTGGCGTATCGCCCGCTCGGTCATAGTCCGGTCATCTTTGTGAGCCAAAAATCGGACTTTGAGCCTGGTAAGCCGATTCGCGGTGGCATTCCCATCTGCTGGCCTTGGTTCGGTCCCCATCCCACGGATCCTAAAAAGGACAAGCACGGCTTTGCACGTGTGATGCAATGGGAGCTGGATGGCACTGAGTACTCAGGCACTTCAACAGTCCTGCACCTCTCCTTGAGGGATTCCGAATTGTCGCGCCACCTCTGGGATCACGCCTTTGAATTAAAGCTGACAGTGACCCTTGATCAGTATCTTCACCTCTCCTTGACTGTTGAAAATTGTAATACAAAAGCGTTTGAAATGTCGCAGGCCTTCCATCCCTATTTTCAGGTGGGGGACATTGCACAGGCAAGCGTCGTCGGTCTCGACAAGGCGTTTTATGAAGACCGTGTCACAAAAGAGACTGCGCTTCAAGAAGGATCGCTGGTCATTCAGAGTCAGGTCGACCGCATCTATGTCCCTGAGAAAAATGAAGCTGCTATTCGCGACGGCAAACTCAAGCGCGCCATTTTGCTGACTTATTCCGGTACGCGTAACCTTGTGGTCTGGAATCCGTGGAGCGAAGTCTGCCGCGCCATTCCTGATTTGGGGGATGACGAGTACCTGAAGTTCGTTTGTGTGGAGCCAGCCAATGTCAAAGATACCGCCATCGAGTTGGAACCCGGCGCACGCCATACGCTCACAATGATCATTCAGTCCCAGCTGATATGAAGGTGACGGACTTCCAGTCCAGAGTCTACGAAGCGCTCTGCGAGGTTCCTCAAGGTGCTGTAACGACTTATGGGGCATTGGCCCGGCGGATCGGCTGCGGTTCTGCTCAAGCCGTAGGAAACGCCCTGCGAAATAATCCTTACGCGCCGGAGGTGCCCTGTCACCGTGTTATCGCCTCTGATCTTTCCATCGGCGGCTTCCAAGGAAAGCGGGAGGGGGCCGCTATCAAACGCAAGCGCGCGCTACTCGCCTCCGAAGGGGTTATATTTGATGCAGACGGCAAGCTCATCGACTCTTCTGCTCTTTGGCGCTTTGAGACACAAAACGAGCCAAAAAAGCTCAATAATATATAAGTGAGACATTTTAGCTCAATTATATCTCGTTTACAATGCCGAGAGAATCGGACTAAATCGAGCGAATCGAAGTGAGTTAGACGCCAACTTTAAACTAAATCCCGCCTAAAGGCGGAACTCCAAGCAATTTCTGGCTATCAGACTGGCGGTTGAGTCCTTTAGTGAATCTAACTGGCGACTGCCAACTGCGACTGCCTACTTCCTCTCCCTCTTGGCATAACCAATGCTCCTTAATAGGCGTGGCACAGAGTGTGTCCCAGAAAGTGAGCTTTTTATGACTGATTTAAATAAGTGGACCCAGAAGGCGCAAGAGGCTTTAAAACACGCGCGTGAGACGGCAATCCGCTATTCACAGCAACAGCTTGACGTCGAGCATCTGCTTCTTGCTTTATTGGAGGCGGAGGATGGCTTGGCAGTTGGTTTGTTGAGCCGGATAGGGGTCTCCATTCCGCAGCTTCGCGCACGTGTGGAGCAGGAGTTGAACAACAAGCCCAGGATAACTGGTGACATTGAAGAGGGGAAGATTTATGTCACCCAAACCTTGAACGAATTGATCGTCCGTGCAGGCGACCAGGCTGCCAACTTGAAGGATGAGTTCCTCTCGGTAGAACATCTGTTGCTCGCCATGGCGGAGAGCGGACGCAAGAGCTTTTGCGGAAAAGTCCTTGCGGAATTCGGTGTGACCTCCAGCAAGATTCTTGAGGTCCTGAAGGAGGTCCGCGGCAACCAGCGGGTGACGAATGACAATCCCGAAGGACAGTATGAGGCGCTCAAGAAATACGGTTCTGATCTGGTGCAGATGGCTAAGGCCGGTAAGCTGGACCCCGTGATCGGGCGTGACACGGAGATCCGTCATGTGATTCGCATTCTCTCACGCAAAACCAAGAATAATCCCGTGCTGATCGGTGAGCCGGGCGTGGGAAAGACGGCCATTGTCGAAGGGCTTGCCCAGCGTATTGTGCGTGGGGATGTGCCTGAAGGGTTAAAGGAATGTACCATCTTTTCCCTCGATATGACCTCCCTCATGGCCGGGGCGAAATACCGCGGCGAATTCGAAGAGCGGCTCAAAGCGGTCCTGAATGAGATCAAGGCTGCGGAGGGACGCATTCTGCTTTTCATTGATGAGATTCATACGATTGTCGGAGCTGGCAAGACTGAGGGTTCCTCGGATGCCGGCAATATGTTAAAACCGATGCTAGCGCGCGGTGAACTGCACTGCATTGGCGCGACGACCTTGGATGAGTATCGCAAGTACATGGAGAAGGATGCGGCCTTGGAGCGCCGGTTCCAGCCGGTCCAGGTGGATCCGCCCTCAGTCGAGGATACGGTCTCCATCCTGCGCGGACTCAAGGAGCGGTTCGAGCGTCATCACAATGTGCACATCCAGGATGCGGCACTCGTTTCCGCCGCAGTACTCTCGGATCGCTATGTGCAGGACCGCTTCCTGCCGGACAAGGCGATTGATCTCTTGGATGAGGCATGCGCCTCTATCCGTACGGAGATGGACTCCATGCCTGCTGAACTGGATGAAATCACGCGCAAGGTGACACGTCTGGAGATTGAAGAGACTGCGTTGAAGTCAGAGGTCAAGGGATTGGCCGCCAAGCTTAAAAACTTCATCGCAGCGGATCCTGCCCATGAAGCTGCTACGCAGCGCAGGCTTCATGAACTCCAAAAAGAGCTGGCTGAGCTCAAATCTCAAGCGGATGCGATGACAGCACGCTGGTTGAGCGAGAAGAAGATTTTGGAACAGAATCGGACGCTACGTGAACAATTGGACACGGCAAAGCGGGCCTATGATCAGGCGGAGCGATTAGCGGATCATACCCAGGCAGCTGAATTGAAATACGGAAAGATTCCGGAGTTGGAGAAACAGCTAAAGTCCGCGCAAGAGAAGATGGCCGCGGCGCATGGTGGCAGTATGCTACGGGAAGAGGTGACCTCGGAAGAGATTGCAGAGGCGGTCTCCCGTTGGGCAGGCATTCCCGTGACCAAGCTGATGGAAGGCGAACGCGAGAAGCTTCTGAATCTTCCTGCTGTTCTGCATCAGCGTGTGGTAGGACAGGATGAAGCTGTGGAAACGGTTTCAGATGCTGTTCTGCGCTCGCGTGCTGGCATCAAGAATCGTCAGCGTCCCATGGGTGCGTTTCTCTTCCTAGGACCGACGGGGGTGGGTAAGACCGAACTCGCCAAGACGCTGGCCGCAGAGCTCTTTGATTCAGAGCAGGCCATGGTGCGGATTGATATGTCCGAATACATGGAGAAACATACGGTCTCTCGTCTTGTCGGTGCGCCTCCCGGCTATGTCGGATATGAGGAGGGCGGCCAACTGACCGAAGCGGTGCGGCGTAAACCTTACAGCGTCGTGCTTTTGGATGAGATCGAGAAGGCTCATCCAGATGTATTCAATATCCTCTTGCAAGTCTTGGATGACGGACGACTGACAGATAGCCATGGCCGCACGGTCAGCTTCCGGAATGCCGTGATCATCCTGACAAGCAACATTGGTTCTGAGTTTCTGGCGGCTGAACGTTCAGGGAAGAGCGCCGCCAGTGAGATATCCGAGAAGGTCAGAGGTCAAGTGATGGATCTGCTGAAGGCGAGCTTCCGTCCGGAATTCCTGAATCGGCTCGATGACATTGTCCTCTTCAAACCGCTCGGAAAAGAGCAGATTGCTGCTATTGTCCGGTTGCAACTTGAAGATCTCCGCAAACGGCTGGCTGAGCAGGAGCTGAAGCTGGAGATGACGGACGCTGCCATTGATTGGGTGGCCGAGAAGGGGTTTGATCCTGTTTATGGCGCGCGGCCAGTGAAACGGGCGATCCAGCGTGAACTGGAGACCCCGATTGCGCGCAAGATTGTTTCTGGCGGGATCCTACCAGGCGGAACACTCCGAGTCACGGCTGGTCAGGAGGGGCTGGTGCTTGAGGCTGAGGCATAAGGCCTGGACATCGGGCGGATAAAAAAAGAAGGGACTGGTTGACCAGCCCCTTCTTTTTGTTCAAACACGTTTGTTTAGACGGTCATGATAGAGGCTGAGACGCCGATGATCTCTTCGCCGTTCTTGATGCCATTAAGAGACATCGTGAAGCTCACGGTCGTTCCTTGGAAATTGAGGGAGTACGTACCCTCAACATTTCCACCTTTGGCGGCTGAATCAAAGGCGGATGCAGCCTCAGGGATAAATTCCAGAAGCTTTGCAGTCTTTATATCAGACAAGTTGCGCATGTTAAACATATCCTGCGCAAACTTATTGGCCATGAGGAAGGTGCCATCTATATTACAAATGAACATGGGGACCAACGAGTGTTCAAGAGCTGATTGGAAGCGCTTGGCATCCACGAGCGCTGCTTTACGACGATCCACGTTGCGAATTGTACAGATCATGTTGTTGCCGCGCATGAAGTTGATGTTACAAACGCCGATTTCACCGGCAAAGGATGTCCCATCTTTTCGGAAACAACGCGAATCAATCAAAACATGAGAACTTTCGACAAGATTCTTTTTGAGATGCTCCATGAGTTGGCGAGTCATCCCAGGGACGATTGTGGCAATCGGCAGATCCCAAGCTTCATCGCGGGTATAGCCTAAAACATCCGAAACGCGAATATTCGATTCCATCACATTTCCGCGATCATCAAGGATAAATACCGCATCATAAAGACCGTTCATCAACTGTTGATAGAGCGCACGTTGATCTAATTTAGGGCGTATTTTGAGTCCACCGCCTTCTTGTGGGGGCACTGGTGGCGCAGGCGGGCGAGGTTCTGGGACTGAAGCCTCAACTGCTTTCACAACGGGGATAGTAGCTGCGGTTTTTCCAAGTGGCTTTAGCAAAGGCGCCGCTGCAGGCGCAGGAGTTGCTGCACCAGAGGCCTGAGGCATTTGCGCCCCATCCGCCTTCAGCGTTTCATCTTTTTTATTAAACCAAAATGCCATAACAAAATCCTTATTAGAAATTGAAATTTTCAACATTAATTTATCACATTATTGAAGGTCTGACTAGCGTTTTTAGCAACTCCTGTAAAAAAAGTTTTATCTCAAAACAGCGAAAAAACTGCTTGCCTTATTTTCGGGAAATGCGTATTCTCGTTCGCATAAAAAGCATTGGGTTTTTTCCATTGGAGGTTGATAGATGAAGAAAAGTACGTTTCAAAAGACTCATTTGATTCGTGAGCTCGCTGAGACAACAAAATTGCCTCAGAAAAAAATTAGGTCGATTTTGGAAACATTGAAAATAATCACAAGTCGTGAGGCCTTGAAAGATGGCTTCACACTTCCTGGGCTTTGCCGCTTCGATGTGATTTGTCGTAAACCTCGAAAAGTCCGGAATCCGAAGACTCGCCAGATGCTGTTGATTGGTGAACATCAGTCCTTGCGTGTACGTGTGTTAAAAAAGTTTCGCAGTGAATTGACCCCACAACCTAAACTGATCATTCTCGAGACTCCGGTACTAACCCCTGAAATGGAGGACTTTACAACGGCCGTCTCTTTCAAATGTAAGGTATGTGGCCAGGAAATTGAAGCGCCACTCTCAACAGCTGGGTTATTGGCTGAATGCCCGAATTGCCAGACTTCCATCAGTGTACCTAGCGTTTCTGAGCCTGGCACACTCCATGGCGTTCCCTTGCCGCAGACTGCTTTATCCGAAACGGAGACGACCGCAACTCAAATGGACTCTCTGACGGATACCCCCCCTAAGGGTGAAAAAAATAGCACAATCCGCATTGACTTGGCAGCTTTGGGTATGGAATCCACTGCGCCGGTAAAGCCTGTCGATAAGAGCGTGGTCTCTTTTATCTGCAAGAGCTGCAAACAAGAGATTGAAGCCCCTTCTGATATGGCAGGCGCTACAGCAGATTGCCCTTCTTGTGGCATGAGTTTTGAAGTGCCCTTTTTCTCTGAAGAGGGTACGATACATGCCATGTCAACTGAAAAGCAGACAGCTGACTTGGTCAAGGCGATGAAAAGTCGTACGATCCGTATCGAAGTGCCGGATGATATTTAATCCACGGCAACTCTTCTAATCAGACGCTTAACCCGCTTCGTACTCATTTTTAATGGTGTTGAGGCGGGTTATGCTTTTTAGAAGGCCCCCTTCACGGTTCCGAAGCAACCACACATGACGTAACGAAGCGCACACCTGCTCAAGTTCCTCTGCCAAAGTTTTTTGGGTTGCGGGTTCCTGTAGCGTCTGCGTTAAGATGGCTATCCCGCGATGGCAGGCGGCTCTGACCATTCGGAATGTGTGGGTGATCTCTTCAGCAAGAATTGAGGTGCCGCTTGGCATCTGACGCTCTAAGTCATTCACGCGTGCAAGGACTGCTTTGAGTGTTTCAGGGGTCACGCCCGCCAGGATGGGGCGTTTCGCGGGTTTGGAGAGGATGTGGAACAGTTCAGTACTGTTGCCCCGCAGTGCCCCGGACAGGCGGTAAACCTCCCCAAGCTCGAGCAGGAGAGCTCCATAGCCCTCAGTCCAATAGCGATCACAGGTCTCTGCCAGGTCAAAGGATTCTTTACTCGCCAGATTCCAGCTCACGCCGGCTGCGGTGGTGAAGGCCGGCAGGCTGAGTCCGAGAGGTTGCCAATGTCCTCCATCACCCCAGTCGCAGACAATGAGTCCGCAGGCGCCATGCTTGACGCCGTTTTCAGCCGCGGACAGAATATTGGCGGTCATGTTGTCTGTTCGTCCGGAAAGACTATTCCATGAGGAAGTCCCCGGGCAGACGCAGAAGGGCGTCTTGGCTGCGGAAAAGCGTTCTCCATGAGCATCAAAGGGGTGATCCGCTTCGTAACCCCACTCCAGCACCAGCGCATCAGCGGGAATTTCAGCCACGAGCTCTGGATGGTTGATGATAATGTCCCCCCAGAAGGCCATTCGCTTTCCCCGCGCGGTGACCATCTGGTGCAACTTGAGGAGGTAGTCAAGATAGACACGTCCCTCTCCGAACTTCTTCACAAGCTCGTGGGAACGTCCAGGCCCCCGGAGGTCAAAGGGTTCATCGCACCCTACATTGAAGAGGGAGGCGGAGAAGTTGGGCAGATACTCGTCATAGAGTTCTGCGAGGAAAGCGAACGTGCCAGGGTCTGTAGGACAGAGGACCGAAGGCTTCTCCTGGAAGCCTCCCCACGGGAGGGGTGCGCCACCTTGGGGGAGCTCAGCCAGCGGGAGGTAGCGTGGGTGGGCAAACCACTGTTCCATGTGCCCGAATGAGTTTTGGTTCGGGACGAGGTCAATACAGCGTTCCTGGCAATAGCGATCGAGCGCACGGATATCCCCTGCGGTCAAGGGGCTCGACTCTACCCAGACCTCGCGATGATTTTTATAGGCGAAGGTATGTTCAATATAGAGTTGTAGATGATTGATTTTAAGAGATGCAAGATGGTCAATTAGCCAATATAACGTATCTTGGGTCGGAACTTTGTCACGGCTGACATCTAACATGACGCCTCGAATAGGAAAGTCAGGAGCATCTTCGAGCTCACAATAAGGAACCCGACATTCATCATGGTTCATCAGATGAATAAGATTCTGGGCCGCATAGAAGAGTCCATGAGAATCAGCTCCAATAGCCGTGATACCATTTTTGTCGATCGTGAGGCTGTAGGACTCGGGGATCATGTGGGTCTCAGAAATCCTGAAACGCAACGGAAAAACTCCCTTGTTCTCTGCGGATACTTTCCAAGCAGAACCTAATTTCTGACTCAAAAGTTTGCGTGTTGGCAGTGTTTCCGCGTCGTCACCTTGTAGGAGCACCTGGCCAGAAGAGGGGATTTGAAAGAACCCATCCATTTGGCAACAGTGCTTGGGACGCGGAAAAAGTACCTTGTTGATCTGAAACATGGGAATATAATGGCAAAAGGTGGAGTAAAAAACAATAAAACAATCGTTGCATACAATCGTAGGCATGCGTTATACTAAGAGCACATTTTGTATTGTGTGGGTGAATTATGGCTACTACTAATAATCAATCAGGTACACTCGTGCTTCAGTCAGCCGATGGGTACGAGAACAGTCTGCGTGTCAGGAAGACAAAACTCTTAGTCATCAGCGGACCGCTTCAAGGAAGCGAGTTCATCCTGAATCGTGATACGTATACGATCGGTTCGGGCGAGCATAATGATCTCGTGATCGCTGATTCGACCATCTCAAAACGTCATTGTGAAATCATTGTGGAGGAGTCTGGTTATCAGATCCGTGACCTCGACAGCACCAATGGCACGATGGTGCAGGGGGTGCGCGTCTCGTCTGCCCATCTGGCCCCGGGTGTTGAAATACAAATCGGGAAGAGCCGTATCGTCTTCTGTCCACTCCAAGGGTCAAATGATATCCCCCTTTCCAGCAATGAATCCTTCGGAAAAATGCTGGGCCGCTCGATTCCTATGCGACGCATCTT
The DNA here is from genome assembly GCA_945870145.1 of Akkermansia muciniphila. GTDB lineage: Bacteria > Verrucomicrobiota > Kiritimatiellia > RFP12 > UBA1067 > CAIZQW01. The sequence continues at coordinate 3,023 of CAMBQV010000049.1, read as the reverse complement.
CTATCTTGCTGAGACCTACTCACCCTCGGATGCGACCATCATGATTACGGGCGAGACGGGCACGGGTAAGGAAGTTCTCGCGGAGGAAATTCATAACCATTCCAATCGCAAGAATAAACCCTTCATCGTGATTGACTGTGCAGCGATATCCAAGGATCTCATGGAGAGCGAGATTTTTGGTCATATCAAGGGATCCTTTACTGGCGCCAATTCAGACCGTCAAGGTGCTTTTGAACTGGCCGATGGGGGTACGATCTTTTTGGATGAAATCGGCGACCTCTTGCCAGATCTCCAACCCAAGCTCTTGCGTGTCCTTGAGAAACGTGAGATCCGCCGCGTGGGAAGCAATGACGTGCGTAAAATTGATGTGCGCATTATCAGCGCGACCAATCGAAACCTCTCGACGGAGGTCAATGAAGGTCGCTTCCGCGAAGATCTCTACTATCGACTCTCCGTGGTCCATCTGGAACTCCCGCCACTGCGTCGCCGTAAGGACGACATCCCTCTGATTGTGAAGAACTTTTTAACGCAGTTGCATGGCGATGATGCCCTCTCCCAGATTGGCAACTTCGATGCGACCATGGATGTCTTGAAGCGACATGAGTGGCCGGGTAATGTGCGTGAGCTTCGTAATTTAATTGAACTTGCCTTCTACAGTGAGAAGCGTCCCGTTGATTTGAGTGCTTTTCTGAGTTTTGGCACATTCCGCTCTGGACACAAAGCTAATGAAGAATCGGATATGAGTTTTGTGACAGACAAACCCTTCAAAGATGCAAAGAATGATCTGATCGAAGAGTTTGAGAAGGTCTATCTCAACGACCTGCTGGCGCGTAACCGTCAAAATATATCCCAGTCTGCCCGTGAAGCGGGTATCGAGCGCGCTTACCTGCAACGCCTCATCCGCAAATATGGTATGCGGGAGTGAGCCGGCTTCGCTTGTTGCTACGCCGCGCCAGGGTGGCCAGCCTTCTTTTCAAAACCACTGAGTCTTGAGTCCAGTGGCCTGAGCCCTAAATGATATGCTGAACTATTTCATACTTATCTTGATGGCCGCTCTGGGCTTCGCTTGGACCTTTGCCTGTCCGTCCGGCAATTTCTGGGTAAAGATCACGATAACGGTTTCCCTCTTGTGCGCAGGCTCTTTTTATAGTGCGGGCTTTCCTGTCAAAAAGGCGCAGCATGTTATCAAGGAAAGTGCAATCGGTGTTGCAGCCGCCCTCGTTCTCTATGGTATTTTTTGGCTCGGTGATTTTCTGGCCGCCTCACTCTTTGGCTTTGCGCCGAAACAGGTTGAAGCGATTTATGCAATCAAGCAACTGGGCCACCCCTGGATCGTCGCGGCGGTGCTCTTGTTTGTCACCAGCCCGGGCGAGGAACTTTTCTGGCGTGGCTATGTCTTGCGCGAGGCTCTGAAACGCTGGGGCGCACGCCGTGGCTTTCTCTTCGGTTCTGGCATTTACGGCGCAGTCCACATTCCGTCCTGCAACTTTATGCTGGTGATGGCCGCGTGGGTCGCAGGACTTTTTTGGTGTGCGCTCTATCAGTGGCGTAAAGGCGACTTGATTGCCTGCATCGTCTCGCACGCCCTCTGGACCGTCAGTGTCTTTTTGGTTTTTCCGATCCGGTGAAGTTTTCGAAGGAATCTTGGGAATCGATTAAATCGAATGATTCGATTCTATCGATTCAATCGAGAACCAGCAACAGCACCGCAACGCTTCTGGTTGCCGCTTCACACGTATTCTGTCAATAGAGAAGGACACCGAAAACAGGATTAATGGCAGACCGCTTCTCTCAAATGCGTGGACACCGAACAGATGCGGACAGAGGGCTTAGTCTTAGCGGGAGATTCTATGGAGGGTGGCGGAGGTATTCCGAAGCCACCCTCCATAGAATAAAGATTCTTCACTAGGCTCCTCAATTGGCTATGGATAGACTTATATAGCACGACCGAATTTGTCTTCTTGTATAAATCCAGGTATCGGAGGACTCGTGGATCGTCAGGTTTCTGGGTTGACAGTCGCTCGAGTGGAGTAGATGGCTTGTCATATTTCTTAACATATTTGACCCCTTTACCAGCTTTCCGCTTTTTTGACACCAGCTTCTTACAAGGCCGAAACAGGTTCGTATAAAGAGCTATGTCCTTGCAGATCCTCATCAGCGCATCATAATGCTCTATGCGGTCAAAGCGAATGTCCGAGAAATACTCACGAATGACAGAACCGTTCTTCTGCTCGATCCGGCAGTTGTCATTCTTCCTGTAGGGGCGCGAACGGCTGATCCGGCATCCGGTGATTGCCTCGGTGATATTCCCTATAAAGATCCTGTTCATGAATTCTGAGCCATTGTCCGGATGCAGGTGGAGAATGTCGAAAGGTAACCTCCCGACGATAGACATTACAGCTCTCGCGGTGTTCTCGCCCCCGTGGTTCCACGTCGGGGCACATTCAAACCATTGCGTTAGCGCATCTGTCAGGGTGCCGATTGAGAAGAAAGATCCAGCCATGTTTCCACCACAAAGGACGACTGTGTCTACCTGACAAGTGCCTACCATATCCTCGGGAAGTTCACTGCCAGGGCATTCGGGGATCAAAGACATAATCGAGTTCTTTCCAGAAGTCTTGTTCCGTCGATATCCAGCCACGCCTTGGTGCTTAAGGGATCGAACGATGGTGGACACGCTCATCCTCAGCACCTTTTCCAGTACATCCACGGGGACTTTGTTGCCGAGTGCCGAGTAGTCGGTTGCCGTCCTCTGGAGCATAGTTTTTAGATATTCCGGACATGGCCGTCCGGCGGCAACCCACAGTCGGCCTAGTAACTTTCTCGGCTCCTCACCATAGCTAGGCCCGCGCCCCCTGTGAGGGCGATATTCACGCGTCCCCCTCAGCAGCTTGTTCAAGTATTTACGCGAACATCCGTACGTCTGGCAGATGGAATCTAGCGTTTTACCTCTTGCGATCTTAGTCCGCATGTTGGCATATTGTTGTTTAAACTTTGGAAGGTTGTCCCTAAAAGTAAGCGTA
>CAMBQV010000048.1 GCA_945870145.1 Akkermansia muciniphila | reverse complement strand
CTATGGCTACACCAACGAACTGCCGGGCAAGCCTTTCGATCCTACCCATGTTCATCCGCATAACATGTGGGGCTGCTCCAATGCGCAGATCTTCTCGGAGGTCTCACCGGAGATGCATTGGGAGTTTGCGATCGAGCACGATTTGCGCTGGCTCAAGCGTTTCGGTCTGACCTACTACGGCTGCTGCGAACCCTTGAGCGGCAAGCTGGAACAGTTGAAGCGTATCCCCAATCTACGTAAGATCTCCGCAAGCCCCTGGTGCAACAGTAAACAGCTTGTCGAGCAAGCTGGTGCTGCCTATGTGCTGAGCCGAAAACCCAATCCTGCGGTCTTCGCGGAAGATGGTTTTGATCCTATACGCGCTAAGCGAGAGATGACCGAGTTTCTGGAAATCGCAAAAGGATGCCCGGTGGAGTTGATTATGAAGGACATATCCACCGTCCGAAATCATCCCGAACGCCTCTGGGCCTGGGCGAAACTGGCGATGGAAGCGGCGGAAGAAGTTCGTTAATTCGTTAGTGTGTTAGTGCCTAATTAGAAAATTGAGAGAGCATGCAAATAAAACAATCAACACTGCAAGTCCCAAGTCCAATGTCCCAAGTCCGACACTAAACAACGGAAAAATAATAATGAAATCAGAAGGAAACATGTTTACGACGGAGGATGGCAGGAATCATCTGCTGACCTTTCTGCTGATTTGCGGACTGTTCTGCCTGTCCGGATTGTGTAATGGTATGATTGATGTGCTGAACAAGCACTTTCAGAACTCGCTTCAGGTCACGAAGTCGCAGTCCGCTTTTATACAAGGCGTGTGGTACGGTGGTTATTTCCTGCTGGCCCTGCCTGCTGGTCTATTTGCGCGACGGTTCGGCTATCGCGCGGGCATTCTCTTGGGGTTGGCGATCATTGTGTTGGGCTGTCTCTGCTTTATACCGGTCACACAAGTTACGGGAACGCAGGTCGTGGTCTTCAGCTTTTTTCTGGCGGCACTCGGTTTAGTCTCCAGTGGTTTCACCTTTATCGAAACAATCGCCAACCCCTACGCAACCGTTTTGGGGTCTCCCAGTGCAAGCGTGGCACGAATCAATCTGGCTCAAAGCTGTAATGCGGTTGGCTGGATATTCGGTCCGATCTTAGGTGGGTCGTTTGTGCTGTCTAAGACCGCAGAGGCCAACACCAGCAATACCAGCCTGTACATCCCCTACCTGATTGTTGCAGGGATCGTGACTCTGTTGATTCTGGCTTTCATCAAGGCACCGGTTCCGGAGATGCATGCGCCGGAGGACAAGGGCACCGTAACGGGAGTAGGAGAAGTTCAGAGACCCTTGTATCAGGAACTCCATTTCGTTTTCGCCATTGTCTCGCAATTTCTCTACTGCGCGGCGCAGATCGGCATTTTCAGCTTTTTCATCAACTATGTCAAAGATCCGGCTTACATGCCCCCCCTGCCCGTCTGCCTCGCAGATCTATTGCCTGTACCTATGAAATATCTCCAAGCGGGCACGTGGCATATCACGGAGTATTGTGCAAGTGCGCTGCTCTCAGCGGCTTTTGTCCTGTTTACGGTTGGGCGTTTCTCAGGGAGCGCCTTGCTTCGTTTTGCGCCTGCTCATCGCGTCTTGGCCTTTTATGCCTTAACAAATGTCGTTCTCATGGCCCTGGTCTTTGCGGGACTGGGATGGGTTTCGGTTATCGCTCTTGTCCTCAGCTTCTTCTTCATGTCCATTATGTATCCCACCCACTTCGCCTTGGCGATTCATGGTCTGGGCGAACGAACAAAAGTTGGCTCATCCTGGATGGTTACCGCTATTGTCGGTGGAGCAATCATGCCAATGTTCATGGGTTGGATCGCAGACCGTTGGTCGATGCAGACTGGGTTCCTCATGCCCCTGATCTGCTTCGCCTGTATTTCACTTTACGGATTTTTCTGGCCACGTCTCTATCGAAAAGGTGTATCGGAATGAGAATAGTTCTCACAGAGGCACAGAGCGCACAGAGGAAACCAGCTAAGTTGGTTATTGTTTCGTGCATTTTGTGTGTTTCGTGTTAAAAATTGATTAAAAAAAGAAAAAATGGGGGACAATTATGAAGAAACAATTCACGCGCATCGTGCTATTCACGACGCTTCTGGTTTCATCGCTTTTCGCGGCAGATGCTCCGGTTGACATGGCAAAGCGTACAAAGGAGCTACAGGATCTGCGATTCGGCATGTTTATCTGCTGGTCATTCAGCACCTTCTCCGGCAAGGAGTGGACACCTGGCGTTAAGGATGTTTCCTTTTTCAAGGCGACCGAGGTTGACACCGATCAATGGGCGCAAACAGCCAAGGAGGCCGGGATGGGGTACATCCTCTTCCTCACCAAGCATCACGACGGCTTCTGTCTGTGGGACACGAAGACCACGGATCGCAAAGTGACCAAAGCGCCGCTCGGACGCGATGTGCTGGCGGAGCTCAAGAAAAGTTGTGACAAATACGGCATCAAACTGGCGCTCTATTTTTCAGAGGGCGAGTGGCAGAGCCCTGGCGGACTCGATCACCCGGACACGACCGGGACAAAGAAGAACAACCAAGGCGGGAGCGATCCCGAATTAAAAAAGGCGCAGCTTAAAGAGTTGCTCACACAATATGGTCCCATCGAGTATATCTGGTTCGACCATGCTATTGGCGATGGCGGACTCTGCCACTCAAACACCATCGCCTTCTGCAAGTCCCTCCAGCCCGGTTGCTTCGTCGGTTTCAACCACGGAGATCAAACAGGTGTCGACATCCGTCTCGGCGAAATGGGCAAGCCTGGACCTCTCACCGACCACAAGGCTGCCGGACCTCACATGAGGAATGCCCCCTCGAAAACCTATCTTCTCGCCGAGTTCACCTACCCGATCCAGCCCAAACACAATGGGGGGGCGATGTGGTTCTATTCCCTGCCCATCCATGACGGACTCTGCATGTCGGCTGAAGACATCTACAAAGACTACCTCGGCGCCAAGAAATACGGTAACGTCTTCGCGCTTGATGTCGGCCCAGACTATAACGGTAAGATCAGAAAAATCGATGTCCAGACCTTGAGAAAGGTCGGCGAGATGATCCGTAGCGGCGCAGAGCTACCAGACGTCTCCGAACAGGTGCAAAAGGAAGAGAAGGAGCGACTGGCGAGGACGGAATGGTTCCGAGAAGCGAAGTTCGGCATGTTCATCACCTGGGGACTCTACTCGGTTCCCGCAGGCACCTGGAAGGGCCAAGAGTTGAAACACGAGTATGGCGAGTGGATCGAATGGGCGTTACCTATTCCACATGATGAATATGCAGGTATCGCCAAGACCTGGAACCCCAAACAGTTCGATGCAGATGCCTGGGTCAAGACAGCCAAAGATGCCGGCATGAAATACCTACTGATTACGGCTAAATTCCATGACGGCTTTTTGATGTACCCGTCCAAGATCACGTCTTACAACATTGTCGACCGTACACCGTGGAAGCGCGATCCGGTCAAGGAGCTTGGAGATGCCTGCGCCCGTCAAGGCCTCAAGTTCGGCGTCTATTGGAACCATGTCTATGACTGGCAGCATCCGGATGCCATCACGCCTGATTCAAAAGGTAGCGCCAATCGCAACCTCGATAAATATATCGATGAAGTCTCCCTTCCGCAGCTCAAGGAGATGCTCACAAACTATCCGCTCATCAGCTTCATCTGGTTCGACCAAGCCCGCAACACACCCGAGATGACCTTCGAACGTGGCAAAAAGTTTGCCGACCTGATACGGTCCATACGTCCAGAGCTCATCTTCAACAGCCGACTCGGGGCTTACCCGTCTGACTATATCTCCATGGGCGACAACGGACTCCCCAGCAGCATTCCCAAAGGCGTCTGGGAGTCGCCTTGCACGATCAACCACACGTGGGGGTACAAGGCCCAGGACACGGATTACAAATCCGCAAGCGATCTCATCTTCAATCTAGTGGACGTCGCCAGTAAAGGTGGCAACTATATGCTCAACATAGGTCCTACCGGAGACGGTATCATCCCCGTACCGCAAGGGGAACGCCTCCAGGCTATGGGCGACTGGATGAAGATTAACAGCGAAGCCATTTATGGCGCAGGACGTACACCCTTCAGCGAAGAACTGGGGAGTTACGATCCAGTCAAGAAGGACAACAAAGGGAAAGCGATCTTTAATGTCAAGAGAGACTGGCGCTGCACCGTGAAGCCGATGGATTGGACCTGGGGCAAGGCTGGAAAACTCTATTTTCACTTCTTCAAGTGGCCCGGCGGTACTTTTGAGCTGGCTGACGTCAAAGGAAAAATCGAGAAGGCCTACATGCTTGCAGATCCTGACCGAAAGGCACTGAAGCACAGTGTCATAGATGGCAAGCTGACCATCGAACTACCAGAGCAGGCGACAGACGAGATCGCTTCTGTATTATGTATCGAAGTAAAGCAATAGCGATAAATAGAGGGTAAAATTATGAAAAAACAACCTCGAACACAGCTTCTATTTGTATTGGCTGTGGCCGCTATCATGAGCTTTTCAAGCGGGTGCGCCACGCAGAGTCATGAGCCAAAAACCCTTGTTAAGATGCAAGTCGACTGGCCTTCATTTCTCGCGAGGCATGATATGGTCTGGGAGGCGATGCCGACCCATTTCGACACCGGTGCATTCCTAGGCAATGGCATGCTCGGTGCCACCCTTTATCAACAAGGCGACAAGGGGCTCCGTTTCGAAATGGGACGCTCAGATGTCACCGAGCACCGCCGGGATAACGCGAGGCTTCCTATCGGCGGCCTCGTGCTGACCACAGTCGGCAAGATACAAGGCGGCACAATGCGGCTGGATCTGTGGAATGCTGAAGTCCGCGGAACTGTCACAACAGACAAAGGCAGCATCAGCTTCCGTTCGTTCATCCATACCGACAACATGGCGATCCTCATCGACCTGCAGCCGAGCGACGGGGAGAAGGGTTGTGCCATGGCCTGGAATCCCGCTAAATGCCAGGATAATCGCAACGTGAAGCGCTTCAAAGACCCGCTAAATCCGCCGGAACGGATAGAAACTATCGACGGTATCCAAGTCTGCATACAGGAACGGTTTGCCGGTGGGGAGTGTGCGACGGCCTGGACTGAAAAACAGACTGCAACAGGCCGCAGGGTGATCCTCAGTATTGCGGACTCATTCCCTGCTAAAACAGCCGGCACTCAAGTTGTGAAAACAATGAAGGAAGTTGCAGCCGTTGCCCCTGCAACTTTGCTGGCTTCGCATCGCGCGTGGTGGCATGCATTCTATCCTAAGAACTTCGTTTCGATTCCAGATGCTAAACTGGAAAGCTTCTATTGGATCCAGTGGTACAAGTTAGCCAGCGCCTCGCGGCCAGATCGTGTTCCGGTCGATCTGCTCGGGCCGTGGTATCGCGATACCGGCTGGCCTCGCATCTGGTGGAATCTCAACATACAGACACTCTACCTGCCGGTGTATACCGGTAACCGTCTCGAGCTGGGCGAGTCATTCATCAATTTCATCGATAAGAAACGCGACAACTTCTATCGCAATGCCAAAGAAATCTGGAAGTTCGACGACTGTGCCACCGTCCCGCACACCACCTGTTACGAAGGACTGCGCGGTGACGGTTCCTGCGCACCGGACAAGTATATCAATCCCGGAGACTTCACCTGGGCACTGCACAATTATTACCTGCAGTATCGGTATTCGATGGATCACTCGATGATCACCGACCAGAAGAAGCACGCCTTTTTTCCGCTCCTGAAAGGAAGCATTAATCTCTACCTGAAAATCCTGAAGAAAGGGGGTGACGGTAAACTTCATCTACCGGTCCTGCATTCGCCTGAATATGGCGATGCGGCTGACAATAATTACAATCTCAGCCTTTTGCGCTGGGGCTGCCAGACCCTTCTACAATTGAATAAACGCTATCAACTGAATGACCCGATGGCTGAAACGTGGGAACAGACACTCAAAGATCTCGTTCCGTATCCTGTTGACGGGAACGGACTTTCTGTGGGGGCAAACACGCCTTTTGTAAGACCGCATCGTCACTGGTCGCACATGCTGTTAGTCCATCCGCTTCATGTCATGGACTTTGACGATCCGGCTAACCGTGAACTGATCACCAAATCAATCCGTCACTGGCTGAAAACAGGCGACACTAAAAGCGGTGACGGTATTTTCGGATGGTCACGGGCGGCTGCAGCCTCATTGTGTGCTTCTCTGGGCGATGGTGAAAATGCAATAAAAATGATCCATGGCCACATGGCGGATGCCAGGTTTGTCCGCCCGAACACCATGTATATCGAAGGTTCGCCTGTTATCGAGTGCTCGATCGTTCTGAACCGGTCACTGCAGGACATGCTTCTGCAGAGCTGGGGTGATAAGATCAATATTTTTCCGGCTATACCTGCTGAGTGGAAAGATGCCGTCTTCCATGACCTCCTCGCAGAAGGCGCTTTCCAGGTCAGCGCTGTGCGCAAGGGTGGTAAGACCCGCTGGGTCAGGATCAAGAGCCTGGCAGGTGAACCGTGCAGGGTCCGACCGGGCTTCGAGGGCGATTTTTTCACCTCCCATCCCTCTATCCCAATGAAGGAGGTCCATCCAGGCGTCTTTGAACTTGGACTGGCCAAGGGACAGGAGATCCTTTTGTATCAAGACAGGGTGGACAGCCAGCCAGCGGTTAAGCCCATTCCGCTTCCCGAAGGATCCAACAACTTCTGGGGCATCAAAAAATAACCGTCGTTTTTTGCATTGAACAGGGCCGTGCTTTAGTTCATACTGAAAGCACATGTATTTACCTTGCACAGCAGAGGAGATCAAACGCTTAGGCTGGGATGCACCAGATGTCATCTTGGTCTCAGGCGACACCTATCTCGACACCCCCTTTTCAGGCGTTGCGTTGATTGGTCGTGTCCTCATGAATGCCGGCTTCCGTACCGCAATCATTGCACAACCCTCGCTCACGACCACGGACGATATCAAGCGGCTGGGGGAACCCCGCCTCTTCTGGGGTGTGTCAGGCGGATGCGTGGACTCGATGGTCGCTAATTTCACAGCCATGGGTAAGCGCCGCAGACAGGATGATTTCACGCCAGGCGGAGAGAACAATGCGCGTCCGGATCGTGCTGTCATCGCTTACTGTAATTTGATTCGCTCAGCCTTTAAGCCCTGCAAGCCACTAGTGATCGGTGGGATCGAGGCGAGTCTCCGGCGTATTGCGCACTATGATTTCTGGACAGACAGTGTACGACGCCCCTTACTCTTTGACGCCAAGGCAGATATTCTTGTCTACGGTATGGCTGAGCGCACAATTGTCGCGCTGGCGACACGTCTGCGTGAAAAACAGGACTGGCATAATCTTCCTGGACTTTGCTATGCAGCACCACTAACGAGTCTCACCACAAAAGAGTGTATTCCCCTACCCGCTTATAGTGAGGTCTCAGCAAAAACAGACGTTGGACATCGGCAGTTTCTGGCGATGTTCAAGCTCTTCAGTGCGAACCAGGATGCCCTTACGGCAAAAGCTTTAATGCAACCAATTGATACACGCGCACTGGTTCAAAATCCGCCGGCCAGTCCCTTGACGCAAAAAGAACTGGATGTAGTTTATGATATTCCCTTTGAACTCGACACGCATCCCTTTTATGCGGCCAAGGGTTTTGTACGCGCGTGGGATACAATTCGCTTTTCCATGACTACCCATCGAGGGTGTTACGGTGAATGCAACTTTTGTGCGATTGCTGCTCACCAAGGACGGACTGTCGTGAGTCGTTCAGAGCGATCCCTGATTACAGAAGCTAAGCGTTTTTTTCAACACCCAAAGTTTAAAGGTGTTATTTCGGATGTCGGAGGACCCACTGCCAACATGTATGGGTTTGAATGCGAGAAAAAACTTCGTGCGGGGGCTTGTCCGAACAAGCGTTGCCTCACCCCCACCTGTTGCTCTGGGATGAAGCCTGATCATCGGCCCCAGCTCCATCTCCTTCGCGCCTTGCGTGCGTTACCGGGTATACGGCATGTTTTTGTTGCCTCGGGGATTCGTCCAGATCTTGTGTTAGCGGATGAACACGGCGGGGACTATATTGACGAACTGGCAGCCCACCACGTTTCTGGACAACTTAAGCTTGCACCTGAGCATGTCACGCAGCATATTCTGGAATTTATGGGTAAGCCCAGCATTGAAAGCATGTTGCACTTTAAAGAGCGCTTCGATGCTGCAAACCGCAAGGCGGGCAAGCGTCAATTTCTGACCTACTATTTTATTGCAGCACACCCAGGGTGCAATGACGATGATATGCGACAGCTCGCAAAATTTGCAAAGTCAAAACTTTGTCTGACACCCGAACAGGTGCAGGTCTTCACCCCAACACCCTCCACCTGGTCCACCGCGATGTACTACACGGGCATCAATCCTGCGAGTAACAAGCAGATTCCTGTTGCGCGGACCTTCCGCGAACGGTTTGAGCAAAAAGAGATACTGACCTCTAAATAGTCGTAGGGGCGCCCTTTGCGCACCCGCTATTTCTTCTTCAGCAACATATCAATCGACATACCTGCAAAGCCGAGGCGATGCAGAAAGGCTAAACCGCTGTCCATGGAGTTCGGCGGATAGATCACATGGCGGTTTTTCTTGAATGCAGTGAGTAGACGCTCATGCAACCAATCCTTGTTGATGGTGGGCGAGAAATAGTAGACCGGCATGAAGAGATCCGTCTCGGGTGTAATAACGCCCTCTTGCAGGGCACGTTTCTCAAGAGGCGTACCTGGCAGGATACGAATACCCAGGAAGATAAAGGAAGCTGCACCTTGCAAGCGGAGGATATTTTGAATTCCCTCTTCAACGGTCTCCTGCGTCTCGCCAGGTCCACCCATCATGAAGTAGTGGGAGACGGTAATGCCTGCATCGATAAAGAGCTTCTGCGCGGCTTCGATATCGTTGAAACGAAAATGCTTTCCCATCTCTTTTAACGTGGTATCCGAGGCGGCGTCTGAGCCAAGCTCAATAGCAGAGAGGCCTGTCGCCTTCATCTGCTGCATTACCAAAGGCTCAATCGTGTCGGGACGGAAAAAGCCCGTCCAGGGCACATTGATCCCTTGCGCCGCCATCTCAGCCACCAAGCGTTTGTAGTGTCCAAAGCTGTCGTTAAAGATGGAGTCTGTAAAGAAGATCTGTTTCACACCCTTTTCCATCAGTTTTCGGATATCGGCGATCACCGAAGCAGGATGACGCGGACGAACCACGTACCCTTCTAAAAGCGGATAGGTACAATAGACGCAGTGATGCGGACAGCCGCGCTTGGTCTGGAGAGGGACCACTCCTCCGCCCTTCTGATAAGCACCCAGTAACTCGTCGGAATAGTGAGGCGAAAGCATCTCATCGGCATTCAGAGGCTGACGCTCCTCCATGATACGGGAGGCTGGCTCTTTTCCCTGTTCCAACAGGGCAACATATTCGACAATCGTGCGTTCAGCCTCACCTCTGATGCCATAGTCCGCGCCAGAGGCCTCCAGGATGCGCTCAGGCATCACGGAGAAACCAGATCCGCCCAGCAGGATCTTGACTGGGGAGACCGCGCGGATCGCATCTACGGCGCCTTTTAAGTGTTGTGCATAGTGGACCTCTGAACAGACATTCACATTGTCGAGATTACGGAAGGAGATACCGACAAGGCCAGGGCTTTCCCGTTCCACAGTCTCCTGGAGGTGTTCATAATTAAAATCCTGTGAGAAGAGATCATACTGAACAACAGTATGTCCTGCCTGGTTCAAGGCATTGGCCACCACTGACATACCCAGTGGATAAACTGGGTATGGCGAGGGAGACGGGTTACAATAGACGAGGAGAATCTTCATTGCGGAGCATCCTTCTTGCCCCACCGCACACGATTTTTGGGGAGGCCTCGTTCGGGGTCAACACCATCCTTCAATTCCTTGTGAATCACATTCAGGAAGAGGCGTGCCATACGTGTTGATGGATCGGCTTCACGATAAAAAGATTCCCATGCATAGTGATACATTTTTTCCAAGACATCAGGTGTCATTTTTGCCGGACGATAGACGACTTCAGATCCCGTATAACGAACCCAGTCGTTATGCAAGATACGTCCCTCACGCTCCAATTGCGCACGGACAGGTGTGTGCGGGAAGGGAACCAAGACGGTAAACTCGGCCATATCCAGTTTCATCTCTAAAAGAAAATCTACCAGTCGTTTGACATCGTCCTCAGTCTGATCATCGAGTCCAAGAAGGATTGTCCCCTCCACGCCGATGCCAAAGTCATGCAGACGCTGAACACGGCGACGGATACCCTCTGTGGTTCCCGCCACGGCTTGATACACATACCAACACCCTGCTTCAGCGGCCAGCTTCAACACCTCGTCATCATCGAGAATGGGATGGGAGACCCATTTCTTTTTGAGAGGAGCAATCGCGCGGAAGAGTTCTTTCTCCCACTTGCCGTCTTGCGCCAAGGAGTTGTCCACAATAAAGAAACGGTTGTTGGGGATACTCGCCATCTCCTGAACAACAGCCTCGACTGGACGGGGACGGAAATTGCGTCCGCCAAGGAAGGGTGTACAGCAGGGGAAACAATTAAATCGACACCCACGCGAGGCATGAATCAGATCCACCATCTGAACGCCTCTGAAGTTGTAACGTTCCCGATTCAAGATGTCGCGCCGTGCAGGACCGACTAAGGCGATATCCGGTGGGTTACGCAGATAATCATAGACGGGCTTGAGTTTTCCAGCTTTGAAATCTTCGATGACAGCCGCCATTCGACCTTCAGCCTCACCGAGGAATACGCTGTCGGCATGGGCCTTAACTTCATCTGAATGGAGCATCGTCGAAATGCCACCAAAGAGCACCTTGATGCCCCGGGCGCGATAGGCATCCGCAATCTCCCACGCACGCGGCATCTGACAGGTCAACATGACAGAGAGTGCGACGAGATCAGGAGAATCATTCAGGTCTAGCGGGTCCACATTCTCATCAACAAACGTTAACTCCACATCTTTTGGGACTGTGGCGGCAAAACAGACAGGGCCATGGGGTGGCAAATGAAACTCAGTCTGATGAAGCAACTTGGGCCAGCGCGGGTAAATCAATTTGAATCTCATAAACCACCTTCTTTCATAAATACAACTTGCACCTCATCTTCGTAGACCGCCAATACGACCATCGCTTCGGCAAGGCCATCCTGGAGTACGTCATGGGCGACCTTGTGAGCCACACGCGCTGTGCCCTCTGACTCCGCAACGTAGAGGAGCGGACCCGTGAACCGTAAAGCAATCGCCACTTCAGAGGCAACAGCTGTCGGAAGCGTCGCAGCAAAAAGCTGCCCCCTGCCCAAGACAGATCCTGTGGCTACATAATCCTCAAAATAGGCATGATTCATCTTTGCACTTCCCTCAGGATGCCAGACCACGAGTCCGACACGGGCGTGGGGACGTTCCTGGCGATCCCACCGCAACAGACGATCGGTATCCAAGCACAATCCCTCATGGGTGAGAAGCGATGCCACGGCCAGAGATGCACGTTGCGCATCAGGCGTGAAACGTGCAAAATGCTTGGGCGTCACAAACAAGGGTTTATCCGGAATCTCCGACGATGCGATACGATAGTCGTGTTCGACAATCTGCGGAGCGCGCTTCGCCTGTTCATCAGTGCGTGTCGTGGTGGAAGCCTTCAAGCCGACCAGCAGTGCAACATTCACTCCACCAAACCCCGAATTGGTCGTTAGCATCACACCCTGCCTGGTCAGCGGTTGGGGTACTTGGCTGACCCACCCTTCTGCCTCTGGCGGTACCACGGAGAGTCCGACTGTGCCGGGGATCTTGGCGCGTTTCAGAAATTCCAACGAGAGCAACACTTCGACCAATCCTGCAGCACCCAGTGTATGGCCTGTCCCCCCCTTGACTGAAAAGAGCGGCACCTTTGAAGATTGCATGACGCTCTGGAAGGCCTGGAGCTCCATTTGATCATTGTAAGAGGTCCCCGTGCCATGTGCGCACACAGCCACGAGCTCATCCGAAGAAACGTTCGCCATATGAAGGGCTTGCTCAACAGCCTCCGCAAGGGGAATGCCATCGCGGGAGGGCCCCGTCAGATGGTTGGCATCACAGGTGAGCCCCCACCCCAGCACGTATCCCAGTATTGCGCAACCCTCCTTTAACGCCCGTTCCTCGCTCATCAACACCGTGTAGGTTGCGGCCTCACCGAGGGAGACACCTTTCCGAGCCGCATCAAAGGGACGAGCACCCGCAGGGTCAAGGGCCATCAAGGTTGCGAAGCCAGAGAGGGTAAATGCAGAGAGCGTATCGCAACCCACAACGCAAATACAATCCGCTTCACCCCGTTGGATCGACGAGGCGGCCATGGCCACAGCGGCAGTCGAAGAGGCACAGGCAGCGGAGAAGAGCACACCCGCAGTTGCCGGCAGTCCGAGTCGCTCAGCGACACGTCCAGCAAGCGATCGAATCTCATACTCCGGACGAGCCAGGTGTTTGCCTGCACGGAGGTCTGCCTCCAAAAAATCAATCTCGCCGACGGTGGTCGCAACATAAACGCAGGCATCGTGCGGGAGTTTGGGCTGATGTGCAAACAAGCGGTTCAGCAACCGGCCTAATCGGCCCTCAGCTCCTTCAATACCTTCCACACGTCCCACGGGCATCTCACGCAAGGGAGGCGCGAAAGCTTCTCCTGCGCGCGTCAAACAAGAGGTCCCTGAAAGCAATCCATCGGCACAACATGCCACCCCGTCTCCGTAGGCAGAGACAAGACCTTGGGAAACAACAGCTACGGTTTTCACCGTTGCAGGCATGCGAAATCCCCTTTCTTCCAGCGAGCAAGACAGTTAGTCCAAATTTCAGGTGCGACAAAGCAGACCGAGTTCGTCCGCATATCCATAAAGACCTGGGCAGTCCGAGCGACCACACGCAAGGATCCATCGGGCCCATGAATCTGGTATGACATATTCAGGCGAGCAGCCTCCGAAGCATGGAGCGTCGCCGTGACCTGCACAATCTCATCCAATTTACACGGCACCAGGTATTGAACCTCGTAGGAGACAATTGGAGGAGCTATCATGGCCGCAAAAAAAGCTGCATGGGATAAACCGCAGGCATCCCGCAACACAGCGGAAGCCTCTTCAAAATAGACTGCGTAACGACCAAACCAGACAATCTGCATGGGATCGACTTCCGAGAAGCCAACGCGATGTTGAGTGGTCATGGATAGGGACCGATATCCTTCGAGATCCGGATAAGCCATCTTGTTAACACGGCGACGGTTGATCATACGCTTGCCTCCACCAGTTCGCAGGAGAGCGCAGCGATCTTCTGTTCCGCTGTGAAGTCCCAGCGCGCCTGCACCTTCAGGTGCCCTTCCTTTTCAATACAATCAAAGATCAATCCGATCTGTTGACCCGGCTTAACGATCTGAAAGAATTTAACATACGAAAGCTTTTTCAGTTTCAGCGTCTTCCCTTTTGATTGGGAGACGATCTGCACCACAGCATCAATGAGCGCTACACCGGGTAATATAGGTTCTCCTTCAAAATGGCCACGGAAGAGTGGATCTTCTTCCAGAAAAGTAACCCGAGCCTCGCCGTGCTCTTTATCAAGGGTGAGTGTATTTATTTGCATTGTCTTGACCTTTAATTCATTTGCGCAGATCGAGGAAACGGATAGGCTTACGCGATTGCGGGAGATAAACCTGTTTGCGGAGAATGGCCTCATCAACAATGCTGAGTCCAACACGCACGCGCAGACGTGCCAAGAGAGCAGACTCTAGTTTTTGCCTCATCTCTGGCGTATCCTTTGCAAGAGACACGTCAACGTGGAGCGTGTCGGCACCCAAATGGCTTGTAGCCCGCAGCAAATATTCTGTCACCTCTGGGATACCATTCAACGCTTCAAAGACTGTTGCTGGATAGAAGGTTGTTCCTTTGACCTTGAGCATCTGTGCGCTTCGTCCGAGGATCGGTCCGAGTCGAGGCGTCTTTCGGCCACATGAGCAAGGTTCATCCATCAAGTACCCAATATCGCCTGTCCTGAAGCGTAGCAACGGCATCCCCTCAACCCCTAAAGGCGTCACAACAATTTCACCCGTCTCCCCCATCTTCAAGGGTCGGCCCTTCTTATCCAGAATTTCAACGATTCCTAAATCGGGCGCCGCGTGTCCACCCTGTTGGGCTTCACATTCGCAGAACGACGTCACGATCTCAGAAGAAGAGTAGGTTGAGAAGGCAGGCGCGGACCACAATTGTCCAAGCTCCTCAGTCAAGGCGGTTGGCTTCATCCACGTATCCCGCAACGGTTCGCCAATACAGATAAGGCCACGGATCCCCTTTGGAGCGACTCCTCGCTCATGAAGGTGCCGCCCAAGCTTCCTGAGAAAGCTTGGCACGCCAACAATAAATGTCGGGTGCATCAAACCGATGACTGAGGCGTGACCTTCCACAAGGTTCAAACCACTACGGATGGTAGCCGACCCAACAGCTTGAGCCCCGAGGCAGTAGGCATAACCTGCGACAAAGCAACGATCCATAGTACAGGTCAGCAAGACCCGATCCGCACGCTTCATACCGCAGCCCTTAAAACTGACTGCTTCATTGTAGGCCAGCCTGGAAATGTCACGCGCAGTATACATCATTTGCGTCGGAAGCCCTGTGGTTCCAGAGGACTGAACAATGTCGCGAACCTTATTCACGTCAACGGCCAAAAAAGCCATGTTATCCCGTTCCAAATCAGCCTTGGAGGTCAGGGGCAGATCCTGTAGTACCTCGAGCGATATGCGTTTGCGTTTCGAGCGAGAAAGCTTGCTGAGTGTTGAAGCATAGAAAGGGGATTGAGCGCACTGCTGCAGATGTTGCGCGAGCAACATCTCCTTCTGGAGCCTGATCGTTTCAATTGGAGCAAACGCCAAGCGCGACTGTTGGGGATAGGCAGGCATTACGCTGTTTTCATCCTTTCAACTTCCATCTGAATAAGATCGCGTACATGGTTCTTCAGTTGGAAGGGTGTCATGGACTGATAGGTCTCCCACGTGATCTCCGGCAAGCAATGCACACGAACTGTCGTCGGTTGAATAAGGAGTGAACCTCGCGCTGGCGCGTGTGCATTCCCATAGATACACATAGGAAGGATCGGCACCTTTGTCGCCAACGCGACGCGAAACATGACACTATGAAATGGCCCCATCGGCTTCTCACCTGCCCGCGTTCCCTCTGGAAAGGCGATAATGGAGGTTCCCTCCTGTAAGAGCGTTGCACACGCTTCGACAAACGCATCAGCTTCCATCTGTTTAACATTGAGATACCCAGACCAGCGAGCAAAGGCACCCCAGACGGGTAGTTTAAAAGGCCAGACATTGACGACTTGAACCGCGACTTCTTGCAAACAGGCCATCAAAAAAGGGTCTGAGGCTGCAATATGATTGCAGATAATCAGTTTTGCGGTTTTGATATCACGTGGGGCAGCTTTATAAAGAACCGGCCCCATAGGTCTTGCAAGGTAATGAATAATTCCATACCCGTAAACTCTAATGAGGCGTCTGAAGCGTTGCATGTTCTTCACATGCGAAAAGAAGGGTGCTGTCACGATCATATACAACGTCATTATTGTCACCGAGACAATCGTATAGATCGTCAGGATCGGATAGAAGACAATTGCAAAGAGTATGGCAGGCAGACGGCGCATGAAGCGGTTAAGCCTTCTTCTCGTTGTAAATCACTTCAATGAATTGATAGACATCCCCGAGTGTACGAATGCTACGCACCCGTTCATCATCGCGAATTTGCACGCCAAACTTTTTCTGGATCGCGACCACTAGGTCAACGGTATCCAAACTGTCCAAGCCGAGATCCAGAAAGATGTTCGCATCAGGGACCAAACGTTCGGGCTCGATTTCAAACGACTCCTCGAACACAGTGTTGATCGTTATCACAATTTCTTCTCGTGTCATAGTCATCTCCTCTTTCAATCAATTTTGCAAACCAGCGACGCGTTGATTCCGCCAAAGGCAAAACTGTTCTTCATAAAACAGGTCGCCTGCGTTGTTTCAATCTCTGCTACGTGGCGAATTCCCTGGCACTCAGGTGCAACAGAGGTTAGATTCCGTGTCGGATATATCTTGTTCTTGCGAAGTCCGACTAATGAGGCGATCATCTCGATCGGACCTGATGCACCCAAGGTATGACCGAGATGCCCTTTCAAACTGCTGACAGGCACAGTGTCACTGAAGACCGCATGGATAGCTGCGGCCTCTTCCCCGTCACCTTGAAGTGTTGCCGTGGCGTGCGCACTGATATAGCCAATATCAGAGGGGGAACATTCGGCGTTCGCAAGCACCTGTCGCATACATTGAGCGATACACTCGCGGTTCGATTCACTGATATGCGTTCCGCCCGAGCAGGTATCAAAGCCAAGAATTTCCCCATAAATTGTCGCGCCGCGCGCCAGAGCATGTTCGCGTTCTTCTAGGAATAAGATACCAGCACCCTCTCCGCAGACGAGTCCGTCACGTGCGGCATCAAAGGGCCGCGAGGCATGGTCTGGATCGTCATTGTATTTTGTAGAGGCGGCCAGAAGCATATCAAAGACACCGGTGACTGTTGAGTGGAACTCCTCTGCGCCGCCGCAGAATATCGCCTCCTGGCTTCCAGCACGGATCAATTCGTAGGCGGTACCAATCGCTTGCAGACCAGAGGCGCAGGCCGCATTTGTGGAGAGAAAGCGGCCTTGAAGTCCCAAATATTGAGCCAGATTCATGGCCACCGTATGAGACATACTCTGAAAAAACTGCATGGCCTGAATCAAGCCGAAGTCACGCGTGGGAATAAAGGTTTCATAGATCTGGTGGATCGTGATCGGGCTTGGGGTTGTTGACCCTGCGATGCACCCCACCTTTCCAGGCGAGAAGAGCTCGGGCTGGTAACCTGCTTGTTGCGACGCTTCAAGCGCTGCCTGAGCAGCGAAGATGCTCATGCGGCTCATGGAACGGCGATTCTGCCGCGGAATCAGCTTTTCGTTCTTCAGTTCCGCAGGCGCGGCGAGCCAGCTCCGAAGTCCCTTGCAGGCTTCCAGTTCAGGGCAGCGACGAATGGCATGGCGATGTTCATCCAGTGCCTGGATCGTTTCCGATACCGAGCCACCCAGAGGTGTCACAGCCCCCATTCCTGTAATCACAACACGTTTCATCTCATCCCTTTCCGCTCTTCCAGAAGCGTGAATCAAATATTTCTTTGCCAATCATCTGACGAACAACGAAGAAACCCGAGAGCATGGACCCCATGACCCCTGGGACAAACGCACTCTGACCCGCCGCATAGAGATTGCGAATCGGCAGACGGCCAAACAGGCCATACTGTCCAATTTTCTGCATGACACCATACGCACTACCCTCAGGGGACTGCAGATAATCGCGGAAGGTCAGGAGCGAAGCGGAGTCCACCCACTTCATTCGATCCGAATAGGGCACCATTTCTTTGAGCCGCTGAGCCACACGCGTGAGCCGCGTTTTTTTATAGGCGTGATATTCTTTCGGACGTTTCCAGAGCGAGGTCGCCTCCCAGGCTTTGACCTCGTGCGCAAAGGAGAGTTCCAACGCGGAGACCGAGGGGGCTACTGAACCGTGGCCTGCAGGGACCTCGATCAGCACCAAGGGACCATCTCCTTGCCACGAGGCATCCATCATCTTATCAAAATCAGTATCTGGGAAGAGCGAGTGGATTGAATGCGCAAAACCAGAGACAGGCGCATCGCCTTGCACGATTCCAAAGCCAGCAAAATATCCCGAGGTTGGTTCCAGCATCTCCACCCGTTCCGTAAAAGCTTTATGCAGTTTAAACGGATGCATCAATTGGAGAATTTGAAAAGGGTGTTGTGTCATGACACAGCGTTGAAAGGTGACAACCCGTCCGTTCGAGAGAGTTGCTTCCGTAGCCATGTTCTGTTCAAGTCGCTGAAAGGACTCCACCGCGCAACTTGTGATGATCTCCACACCACACTGGAGCGCCTCCTCCAGCAGAGCGTCTGCGAGTGCACTACCGCCCCCTTCCACCACGCCATTGGATTGGTGGAGGCCATAGGAGACACGCGCATGGACACCGAAAGGGACCTTCGCGGGCGGGGTTCCGTGGCACATGGCAAAGACAGAGGCTGCACCTTTTAACACGGGATCGTGAAACTTGGCATCCAAAACCTCTTTCAACGACACATAGTCTTCATCCAAGCGTCCATACTCCACGAGTGGCTCATTGGGTTGCATCCCCATGGTCTTGGAGGCAATGGTCTTCAGCGTTGTGAAGTACCAGCGGATCGCCTCGGCCTCTTTCGGAAAATAGGAGGTCCAAAGTTCAATTGTCGCCTCAATGCCAGCCGGAACATGAATCTCGGCATTTCCGGCTGAAGAGAAGACAAACCGATGTGTGCACGAGTCATCTCCGGCAATCAGCTTGACACGCTGATCCACAGCTAGCTGACGCAGGAGAAAGGGGAAGAGTTCCCCGGGACGAATGCTTCCGGTAAAGTGGAAGCCGGTGTCGAAGTGGACACCGGCTCGGCTAAACCCCCTTAACCCACCGCCAACCGATGCACCTCGCTCGACCAGAAGAACCTTGCGTCTGGCTTTTGCAAGCAAGATTGCGGTTGTGAGTCCG
>CAMBQV010000047.1 GCA_945870145.1 Akkermansia muciniphila | reverse complement strand
ATCATCACCATGTTCTCCAAACGCGCCAAAGCATCGCGTGGATTGTTCGCGTGACAGGTCGTCATAGAACCATCATGGCCTGTATTCATCGCCTGCAACATGTCGAGTGCCTCAGCTCCGCGACACTCCCCCACGATGATACGATCAGGCCGCATACGCAAGGTATTCACCACCAAGTCACGAATCGCCACCCGCCCCTGCCCTTCGATGTTGGCAGGGCGCGCCTCAAGGCGAACAATATTACGATGCGACAACTTTAATTCCGCTGAATCTTCCACAGTCACAATACGCTCGCCGGGCGGGATAAACTGCGAAAGAATGTTCAAGAGCGTCGTCTTACCTGAGCCTGTGCCACCCGAGACGAGGATGTTCTGACGTGACCGAACCGCCTCCTCTAAAAAGAGCGCCATCTCCTGTGTCATGCTCCCATACGCAACCAAGTCGTCGGTTGTTAGCTTCTTATCTGCAAATTTACGAATGGTCACAGAGGCGCCATCTAATGCCAATGGGGGAATAATCGCATTCACACGGGACCCATCTGGCAGTCGCGCATCCACCATCGGTGAAGCAGCATCCACATGGCGTCCCAAGGGCTCAACAATTCGTTGAATCATGGCGATCAAGTGCTGCGCATTGAAAAAGCGAACACCCGTCTCATAGAGACGCCCCTTACTCTCAATAAAGACACGACTCGGTCCATTGACCATCACTTCAGAGATCAACTTCGAGCGTAGCAGAGGCGAAATAGGACCAAAGCCAACCAATTCATCAAGCATCGCCTGGCGCAGCATCTCCTGAGGAATACCAGAGGGGAGCTCATGCCAGAGGTCGCGCATAGTCTGGTCCAAGGAGGTCTCTAACTTAACCTGCAACTCCTCGGCTGCCATCTCCTTCATCGCTGTCTCGGGCAGGTTCAACTTCTCAAGAACATAGGTGTGTATTCTGTTCTTGATCGTCATGACTTCATCCGTATAAAGGATCTCAAGCTCTTGAAACTCCTTGATGAAATCAGGGATCGCTGTCTTAGGAAGAACACCCTTCGAGGGAACCTTCTGAGCACTGACAGTTTTGGGCGCTTCCAAGGGCTTCGTCGGTGCATGCTCATCAATAAAGGACAAAGTAAAGTCGCCGATCACCGCGACATCACCTGGGGAGATTAAGAGCCGTTCCTTAATCACCGTTCCATTCACTTTTGTTCCGGCGCTACTGCCTGCATCCTCGAGAAAGACTAAACCACCCGCACACTGAATGCGCGCATGCAGCCGGGAGACCGTCTTAGCCTGCAACACAATATCGCAGGTGTCGTTCCGTCCGATCTGCATGACTTTGTCTGCCTGCAGAGATTCCTCCAAGAGGACAGACTTATCAAGGCGGGTGATTTTAAGTATCATAAAAACCTCAGCTTACCAAGCGAACCAGTTCAGCCAATACCAGAAACCATGGAAGCGCTTCTCCTCACGGAGCGTCTGCTTATTGGTCTTCTCGGCCTTATCCAAGGTATTTGCCGTCTCGGCAGAAGGCGGAAGCTTGATCTGCACATCATTTGTCTGAACACGCGGACTGACCAGAATCAACAACTGCATATCGCTCTTGGAGGTCGCATCTTCAGCGACAAACCATGATAAGATCGGTGTGTTGCGAAGAATCGGAAGCCCCTCTTTTGAGGTCCCCTCTGTCAAATCCTTCAGTCCACCCAAGACAACCGTCTTGTTCATGTCGCAAACGACGGTAGTCGAAATTTTGCTCTTGCGCTGTCCATAGTCGCCTGCGGTATTCAGTTGGGGCGGATCGCTTCGTTCAATCGTGATATCAAGTTTAACCTTGTTGCCACCAATGAGTCCACCACTGACCGTCATCTGCAGACCGTATTGAACCTCTTTCAGATCGCCCGTGTTTTGTCCGCTCACACGGATATACATGGTGCCGCCATTGTGGAACGTCGCCTCTTTCTTACCTTCGTTATTACTGATGAAGGTCAGATGGCCCGCAGTCTTAAAACGAGTGATGCCACTCTCAGCCATAAATTCGATCATGGAATTGAGGCCAACACTCATCACCGCGCTTCCACCTCCACTGCCACTCACGATATTATAAAACACATTCGGATTAAAACCAAATCTAGCGTTGTTCTTCGACCCCAGCTTTTGGGCTTCTGACCGTGTGATACCCACATACACGGTGCCCACATCAATCATCGTCGGTTCGACCTTCAGGTTTAAAATTAAGCGAACCTTGCCATCGCCTGCTATACCATCTGTCGCAATCCAATTCTGGGTCGAGAAGAGGGTCTTGATCGTCGCAAGGTCTGCAGGATGATAAACGGTTCCCGTGACGGTAATCACATTCTGAGCATACTGAAATCCGACCTGTCCAGTCTCTGCTGGAAGCGGCAGATCCGAGACCACGTAGCCCGATTGCTCCAAGAGCTTCTTCATGTTAATGATCATCTCAGGAGCAGGACGAAAGGTCGCATAGTTCTTGCACGATCCCTCGTACATGGGTAACACCTTTTGCAGAAGCTCCCAATTCTTAATGCTACTCACCTCTCCCTTGATTGAGATGTAATCTTGGTTAATCGAGATGTCGAGCTCAGGCAGAGTATCGAGATCGGTTCTGAGCTTCTCATAGAGCTGACGGATGTTGTCTACCACGGTAATGGAAACCCGTTTGGTCAGACCTGCCCCAGTGACCTCCAGTTCACACGTTCCCTGCTTCAACCCAACAACGCGTAACTGTTTCTCGGAAAAGGTCTCCAACTTGATGATGTCCGGGGAGGACATCCGATAATTCTGCATGACAAAGGGAAGGTCTATGACCTTCAACGCACCAATCCCTAAGGAAATGCGTTCGACCTCTTGAGCGAATCCTAGGCAAGCAACCAGCACTAAACTTAGAAGCATTAGCAATTTTTTCATAATCTCCTCCCTTTCTTACTTTGCAGACTTTCCGACAATTTCTGGCACCTTCACAGGCGTTAACCCCTTCCGGAGATCCAAGAAGGTGGAGTCATCTACAACGCCACCATCGATCCGGTTCAACGACGAGGTATCATCCAGCCTACGCAAAGCAGGATAGAGCTCCGCGACACGCTGGGCAGCAATGAGTGTGGCAGCCTGCTGTGGGGGCAACGCGACGATCACTGCTCGCACATTAACCCCCTCTTCGCGACTGATGCCATCTCCCGATCCGATATCCAAGATACGCACGCTGGGGAAAATCACCGAGGTCGCGCGTTCCTCCACAACCGTAGGTTCAGCCGACAAATCCTTTGAGGGAATCGTCTTTTTAACTGAAAAAGTTCCTAAGATCGCAATTTCATCCCCGGGTTGCAGAAACTGCGTGATGCCATTGTCCGAGAAGCTCACAGGCACTGCCCACTCACCTGCTGCAAGGAGAAGATTCATACTCTTACTCATGCCGACGTCATTCAGCAGCACCACGTCATTTTTGGCCACTTTACGGAGCATGGTCTGTCCCAATATGATATTTGCATTCCTGAAGAGAATATGACGAGGCGAAAGGGCGCTCATCGGGATCTCTTTTCCACAAATATAGCTATCTTGTATTTCCTCCTTCATGGCTAAATCTCGTGTCGCAGCGACAACCTCGACCATATCTTGTTTCATTTCACTCTTGCTCTTCATCATCTGACTCACAACAAAGACCGCCGCCAGCCCCAGCAGCACCGCAATAATCAGTGGTATCGAATTTTTCATACGTCACCCTCTCCTTTTTATCGCAACGGACAAACAATGTCCCCTGCACACGAATTAACCTTAATTACACAGAAAAAGTGTACTCTTCTTGTTATTGCTTTGTCAACAGACGTTTACAGCTAAAGTTGTTACCTCTTTCGCTCCGAACTCGTTCCACTATCCCATGTCTGGGGCACAACCACCCGATGATTCTTCGCTGGAAGAACCTCCATCTCCTGGGTAATGGATTTAAAACCGGGCTTATTAAAGCGGAAGAGCACTTTTCCAGGCGAGACCCGCGTATTCCGTGAAACAGGCTGCCATTGCTTCGCCTCATCCTGAAACTCGACCGTCACACGACGGTCTCGCGACTCCGCCGTGACACGAACGGGTGAGGCCAAGACCACTCGGTACATGTTGAGTTTTTGCAGAACCTGTGTCGCTTCAATAACAGGCAAGCCAGCTGCCTTTGCCTTGGCAATCACCTCGGCCAACTTTGTCACATGGGAATTCACAACATCAAGTTCCTGAGACTTTAAAGCATCTAAGGCCTCCCCTTGAGCACTTTTCATGACCGTAGCCCAGTCAACAGTCGTTTTCAAGCGGCCCTCGCACGCCGCACGTCCAGCAGCCAACTGGCTACGTTCGGCCTCTGTTGCAACACCCAGCTTCTGCCAGTCATTCGCTAGGGCATCTGCCTGACTCACCTCTCCCGCCTTATAACTGGCTAGCGCCTTCTTAAGCAACCCTGCAGCAACCTTACTCTTACAGGTGGCAATTGCTTGTTCAATCCGTTTCTCCCCGGCCATAACCACTGAGGCATCCAATTTTTTCTCTTTCGCAAAATCCTGCCACCGTTTATGCTCGGCCTCACCGGAGGCCAGAGACTCATGAGTACCTTGCCCATAGATCGTCTCAATCTTCGCTAAGAGCTGGCTCGACTCATTCAAAAGCGAGGACTGCTTAGCCTGCTCTGCTTTTTGAGCCCTGACCGCGATCTCCTCACGCGCCTTGGCCATCTCATCCGCTTGATTCTGGCGCAGCTGGTCGCTGATCAACTCCTTGACGCTCTTCATGGTCTTCGTCCACTCGTCCCGATTCTTGTCACCCTTGTCCAAGTCCCCTTGCATATAGGCGTTCAGAGCCTCATTTCTGAGTTCATCACACTTGGCCAAATCAGCTCGCTGACGTACCGAGATGCTCGCTTGATTCTCCCGCTCAGCCTTGAGCCGGTCAGCCTCTGCCTTCCTCAAGGCATTCAGCTTGGCGATCTCAATAGCGCGCAAACGGTCCTCATCGAACTTTTTCTCATCCTCTGCCTTCCTCAAGGCATTCAGCTTGGCGATCTCAATAGCGCGCAAACGGTCCTCATCGGACTTCTTCGCGTCTTCAGCCTTCTGCTTGGCTATTCGATCCGCTGCTTGAGCGCCACGTAGCTCCGCCTCCGCCTTTGCATTCCGGATACGCACGGTCTGAAGCGCAGTAGCTGTTTGTGGCAGACACTCCTTCCATTCATTCAAAAGCGACTCTAGGCGTTCTGCCTCCTTGGTGTCATCCCTCTTATACGCGGACTCCGCTTGCTCGCACAGTTCTTGAGCCTTTCCCTCGACTAGGACTTGGACCAAGCTAGACAACTCCGAAACTTGGTTCGTCTTCTCTGCATAGGAGAAGTATTGAACCATCAGTTCGGGTGTGGCCGCTAATTCGCTCACCGTCATATAGGGCGCGGCACCCTTGGTCAGTTGCTTGAGCAGGTCCGTTACCTTGACTGTATACGCCTTGTAATCTGCTGGGGTCTGGATAGTAGCGATCTCTTTCTTGATCTGGAGACGTTGCTTGTCGACATTTGCAAGAAGCTGACTTAGGGCGTTAGCGTCTTGCTTCATTTGCACGCTGCTTAGCGGCTTATCAAAAAGCCTAGAGATGGGTTTCTTAAAAAGGAAGATGCTTCCACTCAGGAAGAAAAGGGCGGCGGCAGCAATCCCAATCTTCATACCATGTTGGGATAAAAGGCTACGCTTCGAAGGACCGATGGGTTTTACGGGTGGCTCTGGCGTCTTGGGCTCAGGAGAGGGTTGATGAACCTTCACATCGGCACGCACATCCTCTTTTAGCTTTTCAAGTTCCCCTGCATTCGCGGCCACGGTTGCGAGGGTCTTCTCGTCTGCGGCCAGAGTCCGCTCGGTCTCTCCCTCTTCATCCTCATGAACCTCGGGAAGTGGGATGACTGTCGTCTTGGCACTCTTGGATTTAAGTCCCCTGACTGGCTTGGAGGACGGAAAGGCCGAGCCCTTACCAGGCGTCGCATCCAAAAGACTCTTCAAGACCTCCACAATCTCCTCCATCTGGGAGAGACGCTTGCTGGTATCTGGCTCAATCATGCGCTCCAAAAGCGACTTCAAGGCCGGATTTGAGAGCACCATCTCATCTTTGAATTCTGCGCGGGGAGGATTGGAGACGGAACGCGAAAGATAGGTGAGCCAAGCTTGGCTACCTGCTGGCAATCTCGGCAAGGGAAAACGTCCGGTCAAGGCTTCGTAGAAACAGAGTCCAAACGCATAGATATCCGAAGCCGCGCTTCCACGCCCACCCTCCGCGCGCCCAAATTCAGGTGGCATATAGTCGAGCGTTCCAGGGACATGCCCCATGTGCGTCAAGGTAGCATCTTCATTACGCGCCACGCCCAGATCCATGATACAAGCCTGATGTGGCTTACCCTCTGGGAAATAGAGGTTGGAGGGTTTCAAGTCGCGATGATAGACCGTGGCCTGATGCATAAGGGCCAGTCCCTCGGCAAAACGAATAAAGGCCACGAGGGCCTCTTCATAAGGCAAGCCTGCGCGCGCACCTGTTTCGGCTCTGATTTTTTTCAGACGATCCCGCAACGAGTTTCCGGGCATGCCATCCAAAAAATTCATCACGAGAAACCCATGACCCCCGAGCATTTTGGCCTCTGTGAAATAATCAATGAACTGGACAATCCGATCATCGTCAAACCGTTTCAAAACCTCGGCCTCGCGCTCAAAACGGTCTGTGAACCGGACATCTAAGAGATACTTGATCGCCACAAGCTGCTTCGCGGGCACCATATTTGCCTTATAAACCCAACCAAATCCACCCGCACCAATGAACTTGAGGGCCTCGTAGCGACGTCCCTCGGTTCCTTCCCACGTGGTCAACTTTAAGGGTTTAAAGGCCTCAGAAAGGTCATGGAAGGAGGGATAACGATCTGTGGGGTTGACAGCAAGGCCTTTGACCAAAATCTCATCTAACCCCACCACGAGCGACCGGAGCTTTTCATCAATCTTAATATCGCCCTTTGCCTGGGCCACACTTCCACGTTCATACGGCAGATTACCTGTAAAAGCCTCATGGATGCAAAGACAAAAACTGAAGATGTCGGACTGCACCGGCGTCTCCTTGGAACCGAGAAAAAGTTCAGGTGCCATGTAGTCGAGTTTACCAAAGACACCGGTGCTATTGGTCTGTTCTGTCGGACGCGTGGTCTTAGCCACCTCGAAGTCAATCAGCTTCACATCCCCATTGTCGCAGACAAAGATGTTGGAGGGCGTCAAATCGCGATGAATAATATTTTTTGACTCTGCATAGCTAAGGGCATCCAGACAACAGCGGATAATCCGCATCGCTTCGTCACCATCTACCCCGGCATGTAACGCGGTGATCTTCTGCTTCAGCGTCTGGCCATGCAGATACTCCATGATCACAAAATGGTAATAGTTAAAAACCTCTTTTTTTGAAAGGCACCCATGATACTTGAGGATGCCCGGATGCTGCAAAGCGGTCAGTGTCGCGGTGCGGGTATTCAGCTTTTGAAATTGTTTGCCATCACTGTCCTGAACCGTCATCACCTTGATGGCCACCTGATCACCGACCTCCACGCCTTCATATTGCTTCTCAACACACTTGGCAATATAAATCACGCCTTGACCACCCTCACCTCCGGGGAGCTCTCCGACGACTTGAAAACCACCAATATGGATGTTTGCTGCCTCTGACATGATTCGCACCTTTTATTTCGCCTCGGCGGAGACCGTTTCGACGAGTCGAACAAGACGGAGCCGCGTAGAATCGTTATCCATCGCCAAGGATTTTAGCTCCCCCGACTCCTTGACCAAACGCTCCCACACCTTTTTTGCAGGTTCCTTCATGCGCGTCCGCTTCGCATAAATCTCAACCGCATTGGTGCTCAAAAAAACAGCGAGCGCCCTCGCATAATTGTGAATCGGAGACAGTTGCTCCTCCGTCAGTTGTTTCAGCTTCTGAGCTGTCAGGATTTGACTATCCGACCACTGCAAGAGCGCCTGACGGACTTGATCATAGTTCGCCACCAACGGAGATGTTTCCATATTTTTTGTCGCATGGAGAACCATAAAGGTACAATACACCTTGGCCTGTGCCTCCTGTTTAGCTAAACGCATCAAATGAAGTACCGCCTTCTCTCGATCAGTAAACTCCGCCTCCGCATTCCCAGTAGTAACCGCTGTAGCTAAACGCGTGGCATCCTCTTCCGCCTTCTGTTTTTCTGCAACCAGTCGCTGACGTTCCGCTTCAATTCTCTGGCGCTCTTGCGCAAGCTTTTGTTCCGTCTCTGCCCTCTGACGAGCCACGAGAGCCTTCTTTTCGGCAGCAGCCTTCTGTGCAGTCTCCTCAGCCTTGCGCTGCTCTTCCAGCACCCGCTGCCGAAGTTCTTCCGCCTTTTGGGCCTCCAGTTTTACCCGTTCCTCTTCAGCCTTTCGCTCGGCTTCAACCTTTCGGGCCTCCTCTTCAGCCTTCAGCCGTTCGACTTCCTTCACACGCGACTCCTCCTGTTGGCGCTGGGACTCGGCCTCGGCTTTCTGCTTGGCCTCTGCCTCCTCTGCAGCCAAAATCTGCTTTTGTGCCAACTGACGAGCCTCCTCGTTCATTTTCTCGATGATGGCTGTCTGCCGTGCCTCTTTGGCCTTGAAGTAGAGACCTAGCCCTGCACCGCCGAGTCCTGCAACCACGAGGAAGATGATAACAATTAAAAGCAAAGGCATTCCCTTGCGCTTCTGGGGTGGTAACGGCTGGTCCATAGAGATGGGAGCCAGAGGCGTCTTATATTCTGTCATGCGCGTCACAGCGTTTGCGTTCACATCAATGGGTGTCTGTGGCGTGGGATTGGAGTCGGTCTTCGTATGGCCAAAGTCTGAAGGGAAGGCAACCTTTAAGTCGGTCACAGGAAGAGGTTCAGGCAAAGGACCGACCTTTACAGCAACGACTGTCACATTGTCCTTACCGCCGTTTTTCAGCGCCGCGGCAACAAGCTGGCGAACCGCCTCTTCTGTATTTGGCTCCTCTTGGATGATCTTTGCAATAGCGGGATCCTCAATCATCTTTGAAAGGCCGTCACTGCAGACAATGACCGTGTCGCCTTCCATCACATCAAAGGGTGTGGACTCCACCTCGGTTGTCACGGACAAACCGACCGCCCGCAAAATCACGCCACGAAACTTCGGATTCAGCTCCCGTTCATCCGTAATGCCAGCCGCATTAGCGAGCGAGTGGTCACGGGTCACCTGTTGAACGTCTCCGCCCCGAATGCGATAGACTCGGCTATCCCCGGCATGCAAAGCCACCGCTCTGTCCGGATGTTCTGGGTCAAAACAGACTCCCACAAAGGTCGAACCTGTCCCACTCTTGTTTCGATCATTGGAGCGCTTGAGGATCCAAGCCGAGGCCTCGTTGACCGCATGGCAGATCCATGCTTGCATCGCCTGACACGTCAGAGGCTGTACTGGATCAAAGGTCTTCAAAGTCTTGGTCAACGCGTCTACAATGGCCTGTGACGCGACCTCGCCATCCTCGGCCCCCCCCATGCCATCAGCAACAATAAAGACGCCATGTTCAGGAAACATCTGATAGGCGTCTTCATTGTTTTTGCGCTTGCACCCGACATCCGTCAGGGCAAAGCTAAAAAGGTGCGAATAACATGTCGCCATAAAGCCTCCATCTTCCACTAACCACACACATCACTAGTGGATGTAGAATACAGTCTATAAAGTATCATTCTTCAACGCAGACTGTCAATCTAGCTTTATAAGCTTTTAGAGAAAAACCACTACCCTACGCAGGCCTTTCGTTTCCCAACATTCCAACATTCCAGAGCTCCATCATTCCAGTCGCTTTTTTTTCATCAAATTGATTGTCTTTTTTGACGGAATTCGGTAATCTACAGACTTTAAGAAATTTCAAAAGGAGTATCTCATGCCTGATTATGACATGTTGAAGGTTGCCATGAAGAGTGGTAAGGTCGCCGAAGTCAAACGTCTGGTTGACGTGTTTCTCTCCGAAGGTGCATCCGCTAAAGACATCTTGAATATTGGACTTCTGGATGCGATGAACGAGGTCGGACAGCGCTTCAAACGGAATGAGGTCTTTGTTCCCGAAGTGCTCGTGGCTGCTCGCGCCATGAAGGCCGGCACAGAACTCTTGAAGCCCCATCTCATCAAGGCGGGCGTTCAGGCTGTCGCAACCGCCATCATGGGTACCGTCAAAGGCGACCTGCATGATATCGGCAAGAACCTGGTTGTCATGATGCTCGAAGGCGCCGGCTTCCAAGTTATTGACGCAGGCGTGGATGTCACCCCAGAAAAGTTTGTTGATCTGGCTAAGCAGCACAACGCGAAGGTCATCGGTCTCTCAGCTCTGCTGACCACGACCATGCCCAGTATGAAGACCGCTGTCGAGACGATCCGTGCCTCTGGCATTTCCGCCAAGGTCATCATCGGCGGTGCTCCCGTGACACAGGCCTACTGTGAGTCCATCGGTGCCGATGGGTACTCCCCAGACGCAGCCTCTGCCGCTGAACTGGCCCGTTCGCTCGTCGCGTAAGCGTACTCATTTCACGCAAAACAAAAAACCGCATCCCGTCTGGGTGCGGTTTTTTTATTTTTAGTGCAGGGTTCGCCGATACTCCGCAGGCGTAACCCCGTAGTAGCGCTTGAACAGATGATGAAAGTGGCTGACACTGTCAAAACCAAGCTCCGTGGCCACAGAGACCACCTTGGCGTCCTTATCGTTTAGCAAATACGCCGCTTTGCGCAAACGTAACCGGTTTAAAAAATCAGTCGGTGTTTCATCGTAATATCTCTGAAAGCTCTTGCAGAGATGGCTCGGATGGCAGCGGCTTAAGTCATGGAGCCGACGGACCGCATCCTTCAAGCTCTCCCACCCCTCCGCGGTTTCCCGAAGTCTGGAAAGCCATACAGGGGGCACATCTTCTTTCTGTTGCGCAGACTCCAGTCGCCCCAGGCAGTTCGCAAAGAGCTGGGCCGCAAACGCCCGCGCCATCGGTGTACTGTTTTCAGGATTCACCGCCTGCTCGTTGCTGAGGTTCTCCATCTGCAGCATCAGATTGCGCGCCTCCTCAAACGGTAATTGCAAGCAGGGAGCTTCAGGCGACGTGTTGAAGCGATTGGCAATCGAGGGTGCAGCCAGGTACTCTAGAAGCTCGCGGACTGCAACCGAGTCAATCGCCAAACTTGCAAATACGACGCGCTCGGAGTTGACCGGTAGCAACCGATGCAAATCATAAGGCCGTACAAAAACAACTGAACCTGGTGCCAAAATATGGTGACTCCCGTTCACCTCGTGTAGCAGATATCCCTTGGCCAGCAATAGAATCTCTGCAAACTCATGAATGTGAAAATCATGGACCTCCTCAACGTCCAAAAGAAACTGATCCTCCATCAGATGAGGGAAACTATTCACAATGTAAACTTCACCATCCTGAAACATGTACAGGAAGACCGCCGTATGCGTTTTCCGCAGAAAGTACTCCTTCTGAATATTCAGAGGAACCTCTTTTCTGGGCTTCTTTCCAATCAGTTTTCGAGAGACGTCTTTTTTCATCAAAAGCAAATATAGAGCATTTTTTTGGAAAATCAAGAACAATCAAGAAAGATGTATTAATGATCCAATTATGGTATACTTTTATAAGTTTTGGCATGCAACTTTAATTAAAAGGTACTAGAAATGACAGGAAAAGAGCTCCTCTTCAACACGATTCGAAGCAAACCTATGCCACGTGCGGCATGGGTCCCCTTTGTGGGCGTCCACGGTGGCAGCCTTATTGGCGTACCGGCGGATGATTACCTCCGTTCTGCTGACCTGATGGTCAAAGGACTCAAAAAGGCTGTTGAACTCTACAAGCCGGATGGCATCCCTATCTGCTTTGACCTGCAACTGGAAGCGGAGGTCCTGGGGTGTCAGCTCCACTGGGCCAAGGCCGTACCCCCTTCTGTCACCACCCATCCCCTCTCCGAAGGCAAGACACTTGCCGACCTTCCTGCCTTTGATGAGAGCAAGGGACGACTCCCAGTCGTCATGTCTGCCTTGCGTACCCTCAAGCAGGATATTGGCGATGAGGTCGCCCTGTACGGCCTGATCTGCGGTCCCTTCACCCTTGCGCTCCATCTGTTGGGGAGTGAGATCTTCTTGCAGATGCTCGATGACCCGGACTATGTCAAGCGCGTCATGGCTTACTGCACCGAGGTTGGCAAGAAGATATCTGAAGCTTATCTGAAGAATGGCGCGGATGTGATTGCGCTCGTGGACCCCATGACGAGCCAAATCTCGCCTGACCACTTTGCCGAATTTGTTGCACCCTCGATCAACGCCATCTGCGACTTCATCCGCGAGAAGAAGGGACTCTCTGCCCTGTTCGTCTGCGGTGATGTCACCCGCAACCTCGATGCCATGGTCAACACCACTGCCGACTCTCTCCATGTGGATGAACAGATTAACATGGAGCATCTTGCCAAGATCGCCGGCGACAAGAACAAAGCCTTCGGCGGCAACATCAAGCTGACCCTCACCCTCCTGCTCGGCAATGAGAATGACGCCCAACGCGAAACCATCACCCTCTTTGACGCCTGCGGAAAAAAGGGCTTCATCCTCTCGCCTGGCTGCGACCTGCCGTATGATGTCCCGCCAAAGAACCTCGTCGCTGTCGCCGAGATGGTCCACGATGACTACGCACGTGAAATGGCGCGCATCTCGCTCAAGACCCTGGTGAGCACCATGGATCTCGCCCATGTGACGCTTCCCCATTATGCCGCTGAGAAAAAGGTCATCGTGGATGTCATCACGCTGGACTCGACCGCCTGCGCGCCGTGCCAATACATGATGGAAGCCGTAACCATGGCCGCCGCCTCCATCAATGCCTCGCTCTTTGATATCCGTGAGCATAAGATCAAGGAGCCGACCGGGATCAGCATGATGGTCAAGCTCGGGGTCAAAGCCCTCCCGACCATCTGCGTCGATGGCGAGGTCTGCTTCATCTCGATCATCCCGGACCAGACCACGATCATCGGACGCCTCCAGACAGCCTTAGAACTCAAGGCCCATCCAACCTCGCTGATCGCTCGTCTACGTGTGGCGATTGCTAACAAGGAAGATCCAAGCACGCTTTTGGATCAGCTCGAAAAACTACTCGCAACGCCAACCCCATGACCACACTTCCGATCTGGCTTGTCGTCGGCTTTCTCGGCGCAGGAAAAACCACCCTCCTGCGCCGTCTCGTCCACCATGCCAACGGCCGTGGCTTGCTCTTCATCGTCAACGAGTTCTCTGCTGTGGACGTTGACGCCGGACTGATCGAACGCGAAGGGGGCACAGCTTTGGCGGTCGCCGGCGGCAGTATCTTTTGCCGCTGCCTCGTCACGGAGTTTATGAGCACCCTCACCCGTGTCACTGAGGGAATATCCCTGCCCAACGGTGATATCTTGAAGCCGCAAGGTGTCGTGATCGAAGCCAGCGGCATGGCGGATCCGCGCTCCATGCGCCGCCTGCTTCAGGAGAGTGGACTCGACCGTCACTTCCATGTCGCAGGCGTGACCGCGGTAGTTGATCCCGGCACCTTGATGAAGCTTCTGCTGGTGCTGCCCAATATTCGCGGACAGATCGAGAGCGCCGATGTCATCTTACTCAACAAGACCGACCTCCATGCGCCAGAGACCATCGCAAAGGTCCGCGAAAAAATATCAACCATCAATCCCCTCGCCAAGATTATCCGTTGCACGTATGGAAATATTGCCCCCGATATTCTCTTAGCCGATGGCCTCTCGGCCAGGATCGAACAGCTGGATGCCGCTTTCGGACTCTGCCGCGATCCCAACTTTGAGCGCGAGACCCAGGCCTTTGACAAGCCTGTTGAGATCGCCGCACTCCAAGCCCAGTTTGCACAGGCCGACGAAAAACTCTATCGTGCTAAAGGACGTATCCTCACAACAGAAGGCTGGCGCTATCTCGACTGGAGCGCCGGCCGCCTCACCCTCGAACCCTGCACCCCTGCCCCATCCTCGACCCTCGTCATGATTAAGGGTCCGGAGGCAGTTGGCAGCCGTTTGGAGTTCCGCCTTTAGGCGGTGGGGTTTCTCTAGCGATGATACGATTCCGGCGGACCGAGACAAGTCTCCTTCACGGGGTTATTCGAACATCATGGACTGCAATGCAGTTAGGTTAGCGGAGGCAATCGCTCTGAACTCCGCTGAGATGCCCTGATCTGAGGCTACCATTTCCCAAAAACGAAAAGCCAGGGGCGCTGCTTCGTTCCACGTCTCTTTTTCTTCCGGCGGCGGTGGCACAAAACAAAGTGTGTGATCCGGCAGAGTCCCCTCAAGTCCCGGACGATAGGTCATCGGCACCATATCATACAAGGGAGCTAAACGTAGAGGGGGCACAGGACCCAAAAAGAAAGACAAATTGCCATAGTGCATATCGCTGTTACCGATCAATACACCGAACCACCAGATCAAAGCCATCCGCCTGGCATCTTGAGCATCAATCCAGCCAGACTCCCTAAGTGTTTTAGCCGCCTTGTTCCAAGGCCGGTCATTCACACCCGTATACGCGGCATCCAGTGCTTCAAGCGAAACAACTGCACGCCGTCCAGATAACCCACACCTGTCAAAACGCTCCGATTCCAAGAATGTCCTGCCTCCGGACTGAACAATGTTCGTTTGCGCGCATGAGAGACCGTGCTCAGACAAAATCTTGTTCGCATGATGTTCGGCAAAGAGCAAATCCGACCAACGCCGTGCTTCAGGGAGTTTACGATCACCACTGAATTTAACAAGCACCTGTTGCAATAGGCCGTTCGCTCGACGAACCCTGGCCGTGAATTTCGGCTGTTCCCCGGCAGCGGAGGAACCCGGCCACTCTCCTGCTAGCGACTGTTCCGCGAAGTGAACATACCGGGATGGAATATCCTCATGATCAAGGATATCATTACCGTGCCGGACCGCCTCATGAAAGCGCTCCAGCATATCTTGCCCGACAATCAGCGCTCCTGGCATATCAGCACCAAAACGGCGCAGGGATTCCAAGACCTGATCAGACGACCAGCCAGAAGGGTTTTGGGGTGCTTGTAGCGCCCCTGCATGCGTGCGAGCAAAACACCGACCCAGAAAACCGCGCGGACGCATGTCTTGCAAGAACCATGGCAGGTCAGGATAAAGCCCATCTACAAATTCTTCTCCCCTGAGGGATACCCATGGTTCATCCTGCTGAAAATACCACTCACCCCGCGACAGCCGATATAAAACACCCAGATGTGATGCCTTGCCGGACTCATCGATCAAATAAATAGGACACTCACCGCCGGACATCGGCGTCCGCAAAGCATAACGAGTCGCCCGTGCCCGCCCAATGCGGATAAGACGCTGGGGGCCGAGCGATGCCAAGGCACGTGAAAGGGTCGGCTGGCTGATCCCAAGAGCAGATGCGATCTCGGAAGACCGCCTGGCACCCTGTGTCCCAAGGTAATGAGAAAGCTGTTGAACTGTTAAATTCATGAATAGATATTATCATTCATAAAGCCTTAATTCAAATACTTTTATGAAAATAACAACTGATTTTTGAATAGATTCTGAATAGATTATCCAACGTTGCCAGCCACCCTGCGAGCGGGACGCGAGCTAGGATGCGCTGGCGTGTTGGACGTGTTCATCATCTGATTGGCAGAAACGGAAACCAATGTTTGAAGAATTCAACAGCTTCCGGACTGCGTTGCATTGCCGAAACTACATATTTTTCGAATGCAGCTCCGCCGAATGCGTAGTATCCGACTGCGCCGCCACCAATGGCGACAACACCAATCGCCCCGCCTCCAAGCGCTAGCAATCCCAGGGCAAGGCCGCCAAACGAGACGATTCCGACTCCAAGACCGCCGAAGGCAATGATGCCGGCGGCCACGCCGCCGAGTGCCACGCCGCCCCGTGCAACGCCACCGATGGCAATCCAGCCCTTGGCAATGTCGCCAATAGCGATAACGCCGTGGGCATGGCCGCGCATCTCACCCTTCTCTGGATCTGGCCCGATGGCAATATCAACGAGTGGAAGTCCACACAACGTCTTGGGCGATCGCTTGCGAATGCCCCGATATATCTTCTGTTGAATATTCATCTCCTTGTGCAACGTCAGCGACCACCGAACCCGTGAGCCGCAGGCGAACGAGGGTTCGGTGTGTCGCCGTTGTTCGCCATGTTTTGCGAGCGCCAGTGTTCTTGCGCGAGCCGCGTCAATGGTTGCAGATAGCTTTTCTTCCAATACGGAAGACCAAACGTCCGGACGAGCCAACCGAAGATCGGTCGTAGCCACTTATGTTTAACGGTTACGACATATGTATACTCGATCTCAGTCCCGCTGCCGGAGTCGTGAAACCGCAGTTGCTCTTTGCCAGTGGTGTTAAAGGTCTGGTTGAATGTTGAGGCGCGATAACCATACCCTGGAATGAGTTCAGCATCAATTATGATGGTCACGCGCGGGAAGATGCGCCCAAATGATGCCGCTTCCACCTCGATTTTCAGATGATCTCCGGTGTGAGCTAGGATTGAGGCGGAATGAGCAAGCTTTGGGAAATGTGTCGGCATTGCCTTGAAGTCTGATGCAATCGCATAGACAGAATCCCGTGGCGCGTCGATTTGCCAACGCGCGCTAATTGCCAACTGATCTGCTTCTTCGGCTATGTTGTCCATATTGTCCTTGGTTGCCGGCGAACGGTCACGCTGTGGGTGCGAGGCCCGCCACGGGCCGAAGATACCCACCAGCGTGTGGTTCGGCACTGTTCCCTATAGGCATAACTGCCTTCTCTAATTGCTCGGCCTCTGTAGCAACTTGTCTCCGGAACACAGTTGTTGTGAAGTGAGACATCCAGTTTGTGATGTCTGCATACGCTTCGGGATCGTCGGACGCGCTCGATGTGACGCTCTCCAAAAGAATCTGGCGCATCTCTTCGCACGTCTTGACCATCAAAACCAAATCCGGAAACACTGGCTTTGTTGTGGCGTCGTATTCGTTATGAACGAAGAACTTGTCGCGAGCTCTCTTAACGCCTTGCAGGAAGATGTCGTACTGAGACTCATCCAGGGCAACTGAAGTCCGGAGTCGCAACGCGACATCGCTCTCCGATGGCCACGGAGGAACCGCATTCTTGAACAACCCTGAATAGTGGGTCGGCTCCTTTTTGCTACCGAACACTTGACACCAGAACACAACGGCAACGGCGCCGTAGTAATTCTGCGTAAACGTCCAGGCGTGAAGTTGGCTTTTTGAGACCGTTTGGAAGTAATGCGCTGCACGAATGCAGTGTTGGCAGGCGCTTTCGATACTCCAGAGGCATTCAATATCCTGTTGAGTCAACATGTATCCTTACCTCCTGCCGAACGTCAGCGACCATCGGCCCCCAGAGCCGAAGGCGAATGGGGGTTCGATGGGTCGCGTTGTTCGACTAGTGTTCTCATTCTTTCGTAT
Source organism: Akkermansia muciniphila (assembly GCA_945870145.1). GTDB lineage: Bacteria > Verrucomicrobiota > Kiritimatiellia > RFP12 > UBA1067 > CAIZQW01. The sequence goes on along the minus strand of CAMBQV010000047.1, from coordinate 1,181 downwards.
CGTGACTTTACATCACCATAGATGTTGTAATCCAGGTCGTAGTCGTCATAATGCGAAACAACATGACAACACAAAGCCTCTATCTGCCGATGAATAGGTTTTAACTCCTCTGCATTTGATTGCCAGTGGTCTTCCAAAATACCGATAAAAGTGGATATCGTGTCAGAATCCCCCTTTGCCTCTGGGCTCATCAAGTAGCGTGGGACAATTGGGAAGTAGAACGTGAAAGCGGCAGTCGCCATCCACCTGAAGTTTTCAGCGCACCCAAATGCGTTCTGCTTGAAGAGTAGGTAGGCTTCCTCGATGGTCTTTGTGCCAAAAGTCTTCCAAGCGTATCTCACATCGAGGTCGCGGGGATCACCAAAATCGCTCTTTGTAGGTAGTTTTTTCATCTATCTGTCGAACGCCGCCGTTGATGCGCGGCGTACTAGCCGTCGCGTCCGACGGCTGGTTCTGCGACTTTTCTATTTTCGCCTTTTGCCCCTGTTCCAAGCGACAATGAAACTCCAACTGGCCATGCAAAATAGCAACACACCAAGGCAATAGCTCTGCCAGGGTTCAATTGGCCAGCGATTTTTGTATATCCATATTTTACCGCTAATTCCCGCCGCGAACATGAGAATACCCCACAGCAAGCAAAAGCCCCCACCGCACCAATAAGGCACAGATGATTCAGTCGTCTTTCTCTCATGTTCTTTCATCATTGTCTTAGGCAGAACGTCACTTCTGAGGCGAACCGAGGCCCGCGTCCGCGCGGGGCGAGGAGTCGCCTCCTGAAGTTGGTTGGCGATTTGCTTTGTGTTCATCTCGAAGAGCTTTTGTCATCATGAAGACAGGCATCAGGATGAACAGAAATGCCTTTCCGGCGGAACGAAGAATTCCCTTTTCTGTAATTTCGGTGACTATATCCCAAGCTATGGCCAAGATGATGACACAGAAAGCCGATACAACTATTATGAGTGTACTTTTCTTCATAACCATTCCGTTTCTTCTTTCGCCAACATATGATTAATTGGGGCAGTCCCATATCAATAAATAAAGTATGGCAAAAATATTGTTTTGGGACAAGAACCAATAGTGCGTTTGTTGAAAATCAAGGAGTTACAAAGACTGTTTCGTCGCTTAACTTATAAATTTGCCGATTTGATATGGGACAGCTTGGTCGGTTGCTCCATAAGGGT
>CAMBQV010000046.1 GCA_945870145.1 Akkermansia muciniphila | reverse complement strand
ATAGACATTTATGAAAAGCTGCGTCCCAACCAATCCGAAAAACATCTCGTCGCAGTAGGACGTGTCGTCACCGCCCTCATTGTGCTCTTAGGAATGGCGTGGATCCCGGTCATGTACAAAGTGGCAGGCGGCGGACTCTATCAATACCTGCAGAGCGTGCAGGGCTATCTGGCACCGCCGATTACCGCGGTATTTTTATTAGGGCTTTTCTGGAAACGGGTCAATGCTCAGGGAGCCCTCTGGGGACTGGTCACCGGCTTTGTATTAGGCATGATCAAGCTGACAATCCAAGCCAACTACAGTACCCTTGATGCAGCTAAAGCTGCTGGGTCGGCGTGGCTCGCGGCGATCGGTGATTTTAACTTCCTCTATGCATCAGGAGTTCTTTTTGTCATCAGCATCGCGGTCGTCATCGGCGTCTCGCTCCTCGGCAAGGCACAGGATGAAGCCTCAATTACCGGCTTGACCTATAGTTCGATTGACAAAAAGGCGGTTCGTGCCAGCATTCATCCCCTTGATATCGCTGCCACCGCCATTATCCTGGCCATGTTGCTAGGCATGTATCTCTACTTCTCCTTCTGGCTGAGGTAGAGAGTCTCGCGACTACTTTACTTCGCCCGTCGCGGCCCATTCGGTGCCGCGCAGGATCAGTGCTGTGCAGCCTTCGTTTTCAATGGACTTGCCATTGTGGCCCAGCACGAGGTTGAAGCAACGGCCCTTTTCCAACTCCGTGGTCATGGCCATGACTTCAGGCTCGCCTGTGCCACCACCGCCCTTTTCAGTCTTCGCCTTGGGGATGGTGGTAGTCGCCAGCATCTTACGATCCGGATTGCGATTGGAGAGCTTCTGCCAAGGTTCATCGAAGGTCACAAAATCCTTCATGCCCTTGGTAATCGGATGATCAACATTCTCGATCTTCACCGTATACTCCTGCTGCTTGGGATGATAAGTTCCCTTCTCCCAGGTACCGCCGATGAGGCTCATGAATTCCGGCCAATTATAGAAAATACTTCCACCAGCATGGAAGATCACCACACCGCCGCCCTTCTTGACCCACGGAATGAAAGCGTCCTTCATGGGCTGACTCCACTCCCGTTTATCCTTGCCGAAGGTGTTCCAATTAAAGAAAACCACATCGCAGGAGGCCAAGGCGTCAGGGGTCATATCCCAAGGTGTCTCCGTGACCGTCACTGCAAAATTCGGATTTTTTGCAAGCACCTTTTTGAGGCTCTCGGTCGTCTCCTGCCAGTTGTGATTATTCGCACCTGCCAACAGCAACACGCGGATCTGTCCAGGGGTAGGTGCGACTGCTATCGGTGCATTCGGTAGCTTTTTAGGCTCAGCACCTCCAACACTCTTCATTGCAGCTTCGATCAATTGCTTCTCTTCGTCGCGTTCAGCAACGGCGCACAGCGTTTTAAGGACCTCCGCCTTCTTGGTCGCATCGGCCATGTCCTTCTTTTCCAGCAGGGTCAGGGCGCTGCGCAGGGCAAGGATCTTAACCGAACGATTCTTGTCTTCTTTTGCAACCGTGACCAAGGCATCGAGTGCCATGGGCTGAGTCCACTTCGAAAACGTGCGTATGATCGCCTTGCGATAGTCCACATTTTCCGACTTGCTCTCCCCAAGTAATACGGCACTGATTTGCGCATTCTGCAAAGCGCCCAACACCTCCAAGGCATCAACACGCGCCTCAGGTTTCAGGGTTTGGAATTGGGTGATGACCTCCTTCGAAACCTTCTCGACCTCGGGTACCTGCTGCACAACAGAGGCGAGCGCGGAGACAAACGGTGCGCGCTGATCTGCCGACAATGCCCCGAAAACAAAGGACAATGCCTTCGCAAAATTATCGCCTTGCAGGCAGAGACGGAAGGCTCCGGCCGCCGCCTGATTGACGCCCTTCTCGGCATAAAGCGAAGGATCGCAAAGTTTTGCGATCAGCCCCTTCTCATGGCGGGACGCCAACAACTCAATCGCTTTACAACGCGAAGAGGGCTGCGCCATCTGTTCATAGAGAAACGCATCCAGTCCCTTTGCAGGACTCGAGGCGACCATCAATGGAGCTAGACGCGCCTCTTCCCCGTCCTTCGAACAGGCGGCGAATAGAAGCGGGAAGGCCGCAGGATCGCAGGTCTTGACCGTAGCGCGTAATGCCACCAGACGGACAAGTTCCGACTCGTCGGAAAGCGCTGCCAGCAGGAGCGGTTTAACTGAAGGATCCTCAGCCTGCGCAGTCAGGGCTGTGATCTTACGGGCTCTCTCAATCACCTGTGCTTCGTCACTGGCAAACAGTGGAGCGCTGATGAGGATTGCGGAAAGGATGGGTAGTAATATTTTCATGTATTGGATTTCCTATCGTGCGGGCGACCTGCCGGTCGCCCTTGCTGAATTGATGGTCTGTAGATCGTGGCAGTGGTCGCCCCTACGCGATATACGCTGGACGTTGAACTTTACGGCGCATCATCTTCTGGGCCTCTTCATCTCCGACAATGGTCTGTGCCGCGATATCCCACTTGATCGTGCGTCCGGTGTGACACGCGATATTGGTGAGATGGCTGATGTTATCTGAGTGATAGGCGCCTTCGATGCCACTGCACGGCGTCTCGCGGGTCTTGATGCACTGCGCGAAGTCGGCAGTATGATGGAAGCCCGTGGTGTTCGCACGGCATGGATTGGTTGATTGCGGGATCGGCGAACGGAGCAGGTTAATGGGATTGGCGGTCAATTTGCCACGCGAAATGCTGATGCTTCCGTTCTCACCGACAAAGGTCGTGCAGTCGGGGCCCGACTTAAAGGTGAACTCGATGCCATTTGCAAAGCGCCCCTTGGCATTCCATGTTCCAAAGGTGTCAAAGAGGCAATCAGTCTTACGTTCTCCTGCCCCTTCAATCTCGACCGGCACACTGTCGGGCAGATCATACAAGGCCCAGCACATCACATCAAGTGGATGAGCACCCCAGCCACCCAAAAAGCCAATGGCGCACTCCGAAGAATACCATGCACCTTTGTTCGTGCAACGATCCTGCGTATAGGGCCGGTCGCGTGTCGGCCCCAGCCAGAGATCATACGCAAGTCCGTCAGGCACGGGCATCGGCTCAAGGCTTCCACCACCGACAATACCTGCTGGCGCAACGACATCCACGCGGCTAATCTTGCCGAGGATGCCTGAACGAACTAGTTCACATCCGATACGGATATGCGAAGAGGAGCGCTGCTGGGTGCCATACTGGAAGACGCGTTTATGTTTATAGACCGTCTCACGCAGATGCTTGTTATCGTCAATGGAGAGCGTCAGGGGCTTTTCGATATAGACATCCTTGCCCGCCTGCATCGAGAGAACAGCGACACCATGATGCCAATGGTCGGGCGTTGCACAGACCACACCATCCACATCAGGACGCGTGATCATCTCGCGAAAATCGGTGTACGCGGTACAGATGTTTCCACCGTATTTAGTATTCACCAGCGCCGCCTTCGCCTCACGACGGGCCTTAAAGCAGTCCGCAACCCCAACGACGCGGATCCAATCCGGTTGCAACATCGCATTCAAGAGACCGCCGCCCTGTCCGCCGACCCCTACGCTGACGATATTTACGCGATTTGACGGTGCTGTCGCACCATACAGAATATTCGACGGCACCATCATCGGCGCCGCACCTGCTGCCAATGCAGCTTTCAAAAACCCTCTACGTGTGTTCATATTAATTTATCCCCCCCTGTTTTGCGGACGACCTGCCGGTTGCCCCCCCTGCTACCATTTCATCAATCGTTTTGCGGAGAGCTTCACAGCCTCTGCGCCTGCAATCTCGAGCGTCGTCGCGACATTGATCTTGGCTTTCCGGAGCGCCTTGGCAATTGCCTCGACACCGACAACCCCGTCCCCGAGTGCGATGAGAGCCATGCCGCAACCAAAAATCTTGCCGCGTTTAGCAATCATCGATTCGGGCATATCCTTCCAATGAACATGTCCGATGCGCGTCCCAAAGGCCTTCACATACGCCAACGGATCACCGCCACCGAGCCAGCAGTTGCCAGTATCCAGACAGACGCCGACGGTCTTTTCATGGCCCAACGCGTCCAACAGATCACCCATCATCGTGAGATTGTCAGAGACAGGCCCATGGGTCTCGATCAATAGTTTGATGCCCAGCTCTTCGGCCCACTGGATCGGCACTTGAAGTTTTTCACGCACGAGCAAGAGTTGCTCTCTGGGTTTGAGCGATTTACCAAACGCTGTATGGGGTTCACCCTCGGTCGTGATGACCTCTTTGATACCCAAATCCTTGGCGAGACGAATCGCCTTGATAATTTGCGCAGTTCCATACGTGGCAGGCGAGGTGGGGTCCAAGAGATTCGCATGACAGCAGAAGGCGCTCAGTGTGATACCAGCCTCTTTTGCCATCGCACGGATCGTGGCCGGATGGGCATCCAAGCTGACCGTCGGCGCAAAACCGAACTCCTCGCCCAACGCAGCACCATCGTGATTATCAGTCACATCGGCATACTTAAAGCCCATCTCCCGAATCGCCTTCAACTGACGCGACATCGGCGCAAAGGGCTCAACACAAGCAAAACATCCAATCTTCATAAACAAATTTCCTTTCTTCATCATTATTACAGTATCAAAAGATGCACCTGACGACTATAACAAGATTCTTCAGTGAAGAAATTTAACATTTTTACTTTAAATCGCTTGCCCTACATTCTGAATCGTTAGATAATAGAAACGATGAAAAGTGGGAGTAAAAATTTAAAGAAGCCACTCCACGCTGACTCGTGCGAGACCGTGAAAGATGCACTGCAGGCGGGAGAGATGGAGCTTTTCGGGATTGCCCGAAACAACTATCCCGGCGCCCCCTTCAAGACACATGAAGTACCCGGTGTGAGTTGCTTCGGTTACTGGAAGACAACTGGCAAGCAGAGCTATGGACTCCCCCCCCATCAAAACGAGGGGATTGAACTGACCGTCTCCCTGCAAGGAGAATCCACTGTGACAGTAGACGGCGTGAGCCATAGCCTCGGACAAGGACAGATCATGGTGACGCGTCCCTGGCAGAAGCACTCAATCGGGAACCCCTGCTTTACCCAAGGCCGCATCGGCTGGCTCATTCTGGATGTCGGCGTGCGCCACCCGCATCAAGAATGGATCTGGCCTGACTGGGTGCTGCTCAGCACGAGCGAACTGAAGAGCCTGACACGCGCGCTCCGGCAGAATGAAGACGCGATACGCCCTGTCTCGCCAGCCTACCTGGAGCTCTTCAACCGCCTCTTGTTGATCGCCAAATCGCCTGAGCAACCTCACCGCGCCACACGGATTGCACTCCTAGTGAATAGTATGCTGCTGGAGCTCTTTGTGACCTTCAACTCCACACCGACAACCTATAAAGAATCCCTGACCGATTCCATGCGCAGTATCAGGCTCTTTTTAGAGCAACTCCCCAAACGCCTCCACGAACCCTGGACCCTACAGACGATGGCCGAAGCCTGCGGGATCGGACTCACCCGCTTCTCCACCCAGTTCAGCACCCTCACTGGCGAAACCCCGGGCAAGCATCTGATGAACCTGCGCATGGAGACCGCTGCGAAGCTTCTCCGAAACCACGCGCTCCCGTTGCATGACATCATCAAGCAGGTCGGCTTCACAACAACCAGCTATTTCATCCAGGTCTTCTCACGTCACCATGGCCAGACCCCCGCGGTCTACCGAAAAAGTCATTCCTGTTGAAAATGGACAGACTTATCAACTATTTATAACTTTAGAGTTATTAACAGGTTATATTAAACTGTATATAACTCTTAAATGTCTTATTTACAACAAGTTATATTGTTGATAATTTGTTGATATCGCAGTCTTGTTAAAAAGAGGCGATTCCGTCATACTACTCGTCATTCACATGTTATGAACAGACCAATTTTATGACGACATTACCGCACGACATTTGCAAGCAGATTGCACAGACGCGACGCGAAAAGGGGTTGACCCAGAGCGCCTTAGCCCTTGAAGTCGGGTGCAAACAATCCGCAATCAGTATGCTGGAGGCGGGACAACCCTCAAAGCTCTCAAAAGAGAACATCGAGAAGATCGCCTCCGCGCTCGGACTGACCCTTCAGACCGCACAGGCGAAACTGGTCTCCTCACAGGGGGATAAAAGAGGGTTCTGTCCTAATGCCCATTGCCCCTCCAATACGCCGTACGTAGTACAAGGCCAACTTATTTTTCATCCTCGACTCCAAGTCGAAAAGCATTGCGCTTACTGTGCGGAGTTATTAGAGACCTGTTGTCCAAATTGCGAAACAGCGATTCACGCTGAGGGAGCGTATTGTACCTCCTGCGGTACAGCCCGGATCACGAATACCCTGCCCGGCGATCTACCGATTGCGTCCTGGGTTACCGAACGCCGGCGCGAACTCACAGAGTTAAGGAAACTGATAAACTTTTCATCGCCGGAAGACTAGAGTGCCGGACGAGGGTTGAAGTCCATTCCCGTAATGAAAGTTTCGATGAAAACTCCAGCGTGATGCACGTGCCGCCTTCGACTGGTTGTAGGGAACAGGTATAGAGCATCTTCTTTTTTAAGGCAGCAGGCGCGAGCTCGAGCTTCCACCCCTCCCCTGCTTTACACAGCGTATGCGCAAGATGAAGGTCCTTCAGCCACTTGCTTCCTGATTCCGCTGCCACACGCGGTGTGAGCGACGTATGGAGCACACAGGATGCCTTTGAGAAGACCCCTGGCTGAAAACCTTCTGGCACCTCAGCGCCGATCAACGGAGTGGCATCCGCAAGCGCACGTTGCAGTGCCTTACGATCCCATGCGCGTAAAGCCACGATTGTTTGTCCGCACGGAATCTGGAAACGATCTTCGTTCTCTCCAAAGCTAAAGAGTGTCTCTTCAACTGAGAGCAGATTCTCCATCAACTCAGGATGATGACTGAGAAGTTGACACATCAATATAGCATTGAGCGTGGCTGGCTGCAACCCGGCAGAACTTTCCGAAAGCGTGACCACGCGATAGAGAAGAGATAAACGGCGTTTAGATGACTCGAGTGACGAGACATCCTCAATGTCGGACTCTGAAATGCATTGCGCACGTGAATGACGGACAATTCTACGCATCTCTTCCGACGACGAACAGGCGCCGCATGCCGAACACGTACTGCCCAGACAATAGCCGTTGTCGCGATAGTCGCAAGCCTCCTCCCAGCGCTTTTTCAGAAATTCCGTGGTGACTGGGCGCTGCACAAAGGGAAAGGGTTGCGTACGTTCCATCGGAACAGAGACAACAGACTGAAGCTTGGCAGCCTCCGCTGGCAACCAGGAACCGTGATAGGACAGTCCCTCACTGGCGAGCTTTACAACTGCAGGGGCATCCTCATGGCGGCAGGCGGCCAGCAGTTGGGTTCCGAGATAATCCGGCCAGTCAAAGGCAAAACGGAATTCGAGTTTCGCGCGACGACACGCCGCCGAGACTCCGTCGACACAGAAACGCCACTCCTGCTCATCCAGCAACAGGAGATCAAACATCAAGGGGGTATTGGGCATGCGCACAAGACGTCCGAAGCTCAGCACCACGCGTGTACCACACTTAGGCGCGCGAAGTTTCTCCTGCAATCGCGAGCAGAAGGAGGAGAAGGCGGCGAGGTCTTCAGCCGCTTCATGTCCAGTGAGAATATAAAAGAGCTTGATCTCGCGGACACGATTGAGCAAGAGTGTCTGAAGCGCTAAATCAATATCCGCGTCGCTCAGCGACTTGCAGAGGAAAGCCCGCATGCGCGCACTGATTCCCTCAATTCCTAAAGTAAAAGACTGTTTGCCAGCAGCACGCTCAAGCGCGATAATTTCCGGAGAGGCCGCAATGCCATCCGCCCGCTGACTCTTAAACGAGACCCGATCAAAAAGCTGGGAACAACTCTTGACCAGTGGCACAAAGTCCGCATACATGTTCAAGTTAAAGGCATCCAGCTCAACGGTCCGCGCACCATATTCGCGTTTCAAAAAGTGGGCGCGCTGAAGCACTTCCTTCAACGGGGTCTCCCGGTAAGGCTTTCGCTCGTACCCCTCGAAACAGAACGAACAAAAGGCTGGACACCCCCTACTCACGGTCAGGCGGGCAGTGCCCGTCAAAACAGCAGTCGGCAGCCGGCTTCGCTCGAAAGCTACGCCGCGCCAGGGTGGGCAGTTCGTAAAGGCCAGAGGAGTTGGTGAGCGGACCACGGCCTGTTTTATAGGCTGGGCAGGCAAAGAGCCTGTCACCCAGAAACCGTCGAGTCCTGCGATTGCACTCAGCAAGCGCGCTCGCTTGTCCTGAACGGCATCTGTCCTGCCGTCCTTGCATTCTTCTGTCATCCTCTTCACAAACACTGGCAACATCTCTTCGGCTTCACCAAAGAAAATCGCATCGGGTACAGCCCTGCCATCCGGACAGACCAGGCATTGAGCGGCAAAGGAATTGGAGCCGCCGAGGATTACAGGGGGGAATGATTCAGGTCGTTCAGCAGCCCATGGAGAGAGCCCATTGGTAGCGAGAAGCCACGGTAAGTTGATGGCCTCCTGCACAAAAGAGTTTGAGACAAGAATCAGATCGAAGGTGCTCCAGTCGGATTGGGTTGCGACTCCCCTCACTGCGGGAACTTGATAGGGCGGAAGAAAAGCAAAGTCAATCAGAGCCTCAGGCGCACCCAGACGGCAGAGCTCAGCCAACACGGTATGGGTCGCAGAGGCCTCTGTGTCCCGACGATTCGATAATCTTAAAATCAACAACTTCATAGATGGGCCCGCTCTACTTAAACGCGGGATTGTACTTGCCTGATTCCTTAAAACCGGGCAGGTCCTTTCGCATGGTGTTATACCGAGGGTAACTATCAAAGATCTCGCTACCCAGCACCCGAGGATCGCCCTGCTGGCGGAGCAACTCATGCAATCGCGTCCGCAACTCCGTGACCGTCTTGGCATACGCGGGCTGGCCAGCCAGGTTGACCACGCATCCGGGATCCTTCTCCACATCAAAGAGCTCATCGCCCGCTCGTAAACCAAAGGCCATCTGGAAATAGGGAGCGATCAGCTCCTCCTTCTGATGCTCAAGAAGGTAATCCTTCGTCCAGCCGCCGTCATCCGTGTCACGGAAACTCGGAGGATTCCCGACTGGCCATCGATCAGGCTTTATGTTCCAGATGTAAAGATACGCGTCAGTGCGGATAGCCCGGCTGGGATAGCCGACATTGTCCGGCCGGGCATGCGTATGCCGCTCCCGCCCAAAGAGCACACAGTCATTCAAAACCTTCGCCTCTGTACTGTTCAGAGACGGCAACACACTGTGGCCGGTCATCTCCACCGGAATCTTCACGCCTGCGGCATCCAGAATCGTCGGGGCGATATCTACGCAACTCAAAAGGTTCTTCACCTGTTGTCCCGCGCGGACCGCCGGCGGATAACGAATCGCGAGAGGTAGCCGCACGCCGTGCTCATAAAGGTTGGCCTTTGCATGAGGGAACGGCATCCCGTTATCCGACAACACGATGATCACCGTGTTGTCCAGCTCACCGCGCGCCTCGAGAAGTTTCATCATCTTCGCCAGATGGGAATCGAACCATTCAATTTCCAACAGATAATCCAGCAGATCACTGCGCACCGTCTCGTTGTCTGGCAAGAATTTTGGCACATGGACATCCGCCAGCGCCTTTCCGGACTTCAAACCTGATCCTTTTTCGTAGTCCCGATGGGGTTCATATCCGCCATACCAGAAACAAAACGGCTGATCTGATTTTTTCTGCTCGAGAAAGTCTTCGAAATTTCTGGCATAGTCCGTTTTTGAGATTCCAGCCGCTGGCACGATGTCCAGCTTCCTTTCATTGAACGCGACCCCGGCAGGATTGCGTGTACGTCCACTGATCTTCCAGTTCCCCGGACTCCAAGCCTTACCCGTATACCCAACCACATACCCCCCTTGCTCCAGGAGGTCCGGATAGACGGCTAGCTCGGACGGGAAGCTGCTGGAGTGGGTCCCCGCCTCACGATTCTGCCAGATATGCCTGCCCGTCAACAACGAGGCACGGTTCGGACTGCATTGCGGAGCTGCTGCAAAAAAACGGGTGAAGAGCGCGCCCTCCGAGGCCACACGGTCAAACGCGGGTGTTTTCACAGCCTTACATCCATACGCCCCATAATGCTCCCATGACTGATCATCGCTGATTGCCAGCAGAATATTGGGACGCTTCCGGTTGATCCCCCCTTCGGCAGCAGCCAGGTGGCTGACCAGCAGGAGCGCACTGAAGCCTGTCAGAATAGTAATAAAATTACGAATCATATTGTTTTTCATCTGTCTTTGACTTCCCCTAATAGTTAACTTCTTGGTCAATTTATCATGTGCGCCAAACCTACGCAAGAGCGAATCTTTACGATTGATTCCAGATCAGTAAAATGTTATATTAAAAAAGTTAATTTTTGTCTGCCTTTTCATTTAAAGGCAATGGTTAGGGGACCTACAAGATTAACAGCGGATTATCACCAAAGGATATTCATACAGGGGAGATCATTATGGTCGGCTTTAAAGTGACAACATGTATAAGAGCTTCTGTTATTTGTTGCGTAGCGTTGCTAGGGAATGACGCTTTTGCGGCAGGAAAGAAAGCCCCTTCTCCTGAACCCAAGGCCGCTGGAGCAACGGATGCCAAAGTCGCACAACCCGCTAAAACCCAGGCTCCTAAAAAGGGTAAAGCAACGGCTCCCCAAGGACCGGAGTCCCTTGAAGCACTCGTCAAGAATTCCCCTCCTGAGGCACTAGTTCGATCTATTAAGCACATTCTCAAAACCAAGCCACGCGATTACAAGAATGGTCAAGAGCTTCTGAAGCAGGCAGAGTCTATTGCCGCTAAAATGTCACTCCTTTTGCCTGGCTTGGACAAAGGTGATGCCGAGGCCATTAAACTCTACCAGGATTTTGAGGCCCTCAAATACAAGGCATTGGTTTTGGAAAACCCCTATATTACCTTTGATGAGACCTTGGTCGTTATGGCCGACAAGCTGCGAACCAAAAACAATTGGCTCGGTACCCATGTGATGGGACCTAAGGGGCATGTGAACAAAATTGCTAAGCTTAACATTAAAACAAAACAAATCACCGACATCTACGAGCCCAAAGATGGTTCTATCGTCAGCGAACCTGATCTTTATTTTGATGGGTCCAAACTCCTCTTCACGTCCAGTGACTCTAACAAAGCCTTCCAAGTTATGGAGGTTGACATCAATGGAAAAAATCTGCGCCAAGTATCAAAAATGGCAGGCGAGTATATCCATTGCTACGGCGGAATCTATCTGCCCAACGACAAGATTATTTTCAGCTCTACGGCTCCGCTGGTAGGAGTCCCATGTATCAGTGGAAGCCAGACCGTTCCCAATCTCTATTTGATGGGTCCTGCCGGTGAAAATCCGAGACAGCTTACCTTTGAGCAGGACGCCGATTGGTATCCAACAGTCTTGGCAGATGGCAAAGTGATGTACCTTCGCTGGGAGTACACAGATATCATGCATTACTATACACGTATCATGATGAGCATGAATCCTGACGGCTCCAACCAACGATCTATCTATGGCTCACAGAGCCTCTGGCCAAACGCCATGTTCAATGCACGCCCCATTCCTGGACAGGCTGGCCAATTTGTAGCGATCGTCTCTGGTCACCACGGCGTCGCGGGAACCGGCAAGATGACAGTTTTTGACACAAACAAGGGATATGCCCATGCCGATGGCGTGGTGCAGCACATTCCTGGGTACGGCAAAAAGGTGACCCATGTGACGGTTGACCAGTTGTACCCCAAAGTTAAGAAGGAACTGCTCGTTCAATTTCCAAATCTTCAGAAAGATGTTGATTCCCTCATCGCCAAGAACATGGCATCGGATTCAAAGGGGAAAGATTACCACGAGCTGAACAATGATTTCTTCAACAAGTGCTATGCTCAGTTACGTTCCATCTATCCTGAAATGGCTCTGGACCTGGATAGCCTGGCCAATGGTGTCTACCCGCAATGTATCCAACCCTATCCCATTAACGCAAACTACTATCTGGTTGTCGCACAAGTCACCCCCAACAGCCCCTATCGTCTCTATCTCGTAGACACGTTTGACAATTTCGTACCCGTGCAACCTGAAGACATGGGGCAGTATAAGGTGATGACAGAACCTTACGTTTTGCAGAAGCGTGAGCGCCCGCCGGCCATCCCTGAGCGAGTCAACCTCCAAGACAAAGAAGCTGTCTGTTATATCCAGAACATCTATCGTGGGCCTGGCCTGAAGAATGTCCCTGTCGGCGAAGTGGACTCGCTTCGCGTATTCACATATGTGTATGGCTACTACAGGACGGGCAACCACCATCATCTGGGTGTAGAGAGTGGCTGGGACTGCAAACGCGTGCTCGGTCACGTGAAGGTCGAAAAAGACGGGTCCGCCATGTTTAAGATCCCGGCAAACACAACGATCTCCATCCAGCCTCTCGACAAACAAGGCCGTGCTATCCAACTCTTCCGCAGTTGGCTGGTGGCGATGCCAGGTGAGGATCTCTCCTGCGTCGGTTGCCATGAGCCCCCGAATGAGCCGCCCGTCACCAGCAAGACCATGGCTTCATTAAAGGAGCCCCAACGGCTTACCCCCTATCGTACACCCGTGGAAGGATTCTCGTTTATCAATGAGATCCAGCCCATCTTGGATGGTTACTGTGTCCGTTGCCATGACGGAACAGATCCCAAGAAGCCCAACTTCAAGGATACCAGCCTTGCATCAAAGAGTCCTTCCGACAATTTCAGCAATGCGTATCATGCCCTCCATCGTTACTTCCGCCGTCCGGGGCCGGAGAGCAACGGCATCATGGGTATCCCTTACGAATTCCATGCCTCAACATCCGAAGGTATTCAGCTTCTGGAAAAAGGGCATTATGGCATCAAGCTTGATGAGGATTCCCTGCGTCGCCTCAACATGTGGATTGACTTGAATGTCCCATACTACGGAAGCTGGTCTACGGTCTATGCAAGCACAGGCGATAAAGGATCGTGGGCTTCAACGATTGCAGATAAGGCTGCCACATCACGTGAAAAATATGCGGGCGCAAGTGAAGACGAAAATCGCGAATACGTTTCACCCACCCCACACCCCATCAAAGTTGCACAGGAGAAGAGTGAAGAACGCCAACCGCCTGTTGATGTCTCGGCGGCCAACTGGCCCTTCTCAGAGGCAGTAGCGCAAGAACTGCAAAAGAAGCTAGGTACGGAAAAGAAGACGATTGAGGTGGCTGAAGGCGTCAGCATCACGTTTGTCCGCATCCCTGCAGGCGAGTTTATCATGGGCAGTGATACTGAAACAGCAATTGAACAGCCTCGGCACACGATCAAGATCGACAAGCCTTTCTGGATGTCGGAAAGTGAAATCAACAACGCTGCCTTCTTTGCCTTCAAGCCTGACCACAACGCGAGTGTCTTTGACCAGCAGTGGAAAGATCATGTGCGTCTGGGTTACTATGCAAACTACGTCGAGCAGCCTGCTGTCCGCATGACCTGGCAAGATGCTCAAGCCTTCTGCTCATGGCTGGGCAAAAAGACGAGCATGAAGGTGGCGCTTCCCACGGAAACGCAGTGGGAATGGGCTTGCCGCGCAGGAAGCGACAAGGATATGTCCTTTGGTGATAAGACCTCTGATTTCAGCCCTTATGCAAACCTTGCTGATAAATCCATTGAGAAGTTTGCAGTCACTGGAGTCAATCCGACCTTTAATTCGAAGAATGTAGGAAACCGCACCCTTGACTTCATTCCGCGCATCTCAACGTTTAATGACTCCCAGTTCCTTGTGACCGGCACCAAGCAGTATAAGCCGAACGCCTGGGGACTCTATGATATGCATGGTAACGTTGCTGAATGGACACGAAGCGATTACATTCGCTATCCGCACAAGGCTGGAAAGAGTGACACCCTCTCTCCCCAAGATCGGAAGACGGTCCGCGGCGGTTCCTTCTTTGATCGCCCCTATCGTGCAACAGCCAGCTATCGTCTAGGCTATGCACCGTGGCAGGGCGTCTTCAATGTCGGGTTCCGTGTTGTCATCGAGGAATAATATGGCAGGATTGCCAATAACTTCAAGAATTGCGTTATTGCCTTATTGCGTTGTTGCCTTATTTAAAATTGGACGTTGGACGTTGAGCGTTGGACGTTCGACGTTCGTCTTGAGCTGCTGTTCACTCGCCGCCTTTGCAGCTGAGCCGAACTACCTCTCGCCGTCCGATCTCGCGGTAACAAGAGATGGAAAGACCCTCTATGTCGCCTGCCAGACCGCAGGCGAAGTAATGGTTTTCGACACAGCAACAGAGAAGGTCACGGCGCGCCATGCACTCACCAATACCCACCAATTCGCCCTCTCCCCGGACGAGCAACGACTCTATCTCACGGGCGGTACCAGCTATGGCACCCTCCAGGAAATAGATTTGAAGACAGGGAAGGCATTGCGGTCTTTTCCTGCAGGGCATACACCAATGTCTCCGCGTGTCACACAAGATGGCAAGCGGCTCTTCTACTGTAATCGTTATGCCCGTACAGACCAGCCTGATTTCCATGAACTAGATATCAAGACAGGAAAAATCTTACGTTCCGCAAAGGCCATTCGCGAACCCGTGACGTTGTGTCTGTCCAAGGATGAACAGACGCTTTGGGTTTTCAACCACCTGCCCCTGATGGAGGCCAATCGCTCAAATGTCTTCACCTCCGTCTCCGTCTATGACGCAAAGACCTTCAAACAAAAGGCAAAGCTCGATCTCCCCTCCGGCTCCTTCGCCATTCGGGACGCAGTGATGAGCCCTGATGGAAAACATTGTTTTGTCACCCATACCATTGGACGTTTCACCGTTCCCACGACTCACCTTGATCGAGGCTGGATTAACACCAGCGCGATCTCAGTTTTAGATGTCGAAAAATGCGCTTACCTGAACACGGCATTACTGGATGACACCACGCGTGGCGCAGCCAACCCCTGGGGCTGCACCATCACCCCTGATGGCAAGTGGCTCTGTATCACCGCCTCCGGCATCCACGAATTACTCGTGATCCCTGTCGCTGAGTTTTTGAAACGCCTTGCTACCTGCGCGACCCCGAAGGAGGTCGTCAACAACCTCTCCTTCTTGTATGGCGCAAAGACACGATTACCCCTTGAAAAATGCCTCGGGCCACGCGCAGTGATCGCCTCTGGGGATCGCGTCTATTGCGCGAACCGCTTCTCGGACAATCTCGCTGTCGTCCAAATGTGGGATGACGGCCCAGGCGGTGTCGTGCCGCTCCCGCTGGTCGAGCAACCCAAAGAGCCTGACCTCGTGCGTCATGGCGAACGGATCTTCAATGACGCTACACTCTGTTACCAGCAATGGCAGAGCTGCGCAAGTTGCCATCCCGACACCCGTTCAGATGGTACCAACTGGGATTTACTGAATGATGGCATCGGGAACCCCAAACAGTCCCGCAGCATGCTCTACGCCCACAGGACCTCACCAGTCATGATCACGGGGATCCGGGCATCCGCCGAAATCGCGGTTGAAAAGGGTTTCACCATGATCCAGTTCCAATCCGTGACCCCCTTCTATCTCGATACGGTCAACGCCTATATCAAATCGCTTGAACCTGAACTCAGCCCTTATCGCAATCCCGATGGTTCCCTTACCGCATCTGCCGTGCGTGGCAAAGTGATTTTCGAAGGCAAGGCTGAGTGCATCAAATGTCACACGCCACCCTATTATGGCGATAAAAAGCCGTACATCCTGGGTCTGGGGTCGGATAATGAACGTAATCGAGCCTTCCACACGCCCATCTTGATCGAGGTATGGCGGACCGCGCCCTATATGTACGACGGCCGTGCCCTCTCTATGCAAACTGTCATCACCACTGACAACAGCAACAATAAGCACGGCAACACCAAAGACCTCTCCAAAAAAGAGGTCAACGACCTCGCCGAATACGTCAACTCGCTGTAACGCCTGCCGGAGCGGAACCGTAACAGTCGGCAGCCTCCTTCACGGATACGGCTACGGTGGGCAGGCTACGGTACTGTTGGGTGACTCCTGACCCCTTCTAAAATCCAAAATTTAAAATCTAAACCTAGCTACTTCCACTTTCAACTTGCCATCGGATAAAAAAAGGACTAGCATCAAAGTTAAATATTAACTGTGTATTGAAAAGGAGACTAGTCATGAGCAATCAGAGAACCTTCACGACCAATCACCCTGATAATGGATTCCTTGGCTTAAACCGTAGCGTAAGACGCTCTTCTGTTCTCCTTACGTTTTCAATGGCCACCCTTGTATGCCTCACCGCCTGCACCACCGACAAAGGCGTTGCACCTGAGCCTGGCAAGTGTCCTGTGACCGGCATGACTCGCACACCGAAGGCTGGCGGAGGAACCTCGAACCGTGATTGGTGGCCGAATCAACTGAACCTGGATATTCTTCACCAGAACTCAGTCAAGGGTAATCCGATGGGCAAGGATTTCAATTATGCCACCGAATTCAAAAAACTTGATCTGAAAGCTGTAAAGCAGGATCTCGCAAAGATGATGACCGATTCACAGGAGTGGTGGCCTGCGGACTATGGACATTACGGGCCATTTTTCATTAGGATGGCGTGGCACAGCGCTGGCACCTATCGCATCAGTGACGGACGCGGTGGAGCAGGTTATGGCACCCAACGGTTTGCGCCGCTTAACAGTTGGCCAGACAACGCCAACCTCGACAAGGCACGCCGTCTCCTCTGGCCGGTCAAGCAGAAGTATGGCAAGAGCCTCTCTTGGGCTGATCTTATGATCCTTGCCGGTAACGTATCCCTCGAATCCATGGGGTTCAAGACCTTTGGCTTTGCGGGGGGACGCGAAGATGTCTGGGAACCCCAGAATGATATCAACTGGGGAGCTGAGCGCACGTGGCTTGGCGACACGCGCTACTCGGGTGACCGCAACCTTGAGAACCCCCTCGCCGCTGTACAAATGGGACTGATCTACGTAAACCCCGAAGGACCCAATGGAAAACCAGACCCGGTTGCCGCAGCCAAAGATATCCGTGATGTCTTTGCACGCATGGCTATGAATGACGAAGAGACGGTTGCTCTGATCGCCGGCGGACACACCTTTGGCAAATGTCATGGAGCTGGCCCGGCGTCCCATGTCGGCCCGGAACCCGAGGCCGCCTCCATTGAAGAACAGGGCCTCGGTTGGAAGAGTAGCTACCGTAGCGGCAAAGGCCCTGACACCATCACCAGCGGACTCGAGGTCACCTGGACGACCACACCGACTAAATGGGGCAATAACTTCTTTGAAAATCTTTTCGCTTACGAGTGGGAACTGACGAAGAGTCCGGCCGGCGCGCAGCAGTGGACACCCAAGGGAGGCAAGGGTGCAAACACGGTGCCGGATGCACACGATGCAAAGAAACGCCTTGCACCCGCCATGCTCACCACCGACCTAGCCTTACGCTTCGATCCTGTGTACGAGAAGATCTCCCGCCGCTTCCTTGAAAACCCGAAAGCCTTTGAGGATGCTTTCGGGCGTGCATGGTTCAAGCTCACGCATCGTGACATGGGCCCCCGCATACGTTATCTCGGGTCAGAGGTCCCCAAAGAAGTCTTGATCTGGCAGGACCCTGTTCCTTCAGTCAATCACCCCTTGGTCAACGCTAAGGATATCGCTGATCTCAAGGCCAACATCCTCGCCTCCGGCCTGTCGAACCAGGAGCTGGTCTCCACGGCCTGGGCATCTGCCTCCTCGTTCCGCGGATCTGATAAACGCGGCGGGGCGAATGGAGCACGCATCCGTCTGGCCCCGCAGAAAGACTGGGCCGCGAACGAACCTGCCAAACTTGCAAAAGTTCTCCAAACCTTAGAAAAGATCCAGAAGGAATTTAACAGCCAACAGACCGGTGGCAAGAAAGTTTCCCTTGCCGATTTGATCGTACTAGGCGGGTGCGCAGGTGTCGAGCAAGCCATCAAGAAGGCAGGCAAAAACATTACGGTTCCCTTCTCACCCGGACGCACAGATGCGTCACAGGAAGAAACCGATACAGCCTCCTTTGCCGTCCTCGAACCTCTTGCCGACGGTTTCCGGAACTACCAGAAGAAGAAATACGCAGTACAGGCAGAAGAGATGCTCGTTGACAAGGCTCAGCTATTAACGCTGACCGCGCCGGAAATGACGGTCTTGATTGGCGGACTTCGGATGCTCGACACGAATGTCGGGGGCTCCAAGCACGGCGTCTTCACCGACCGGACGGGAATGCTGACAAACGACTTCTTTGTGAACCTGCTCGATATGGGCACAACCTGGAAGACCATTTCGAAAGATAAGGATCTCTTCGAAGGAAGCGATCGCAAAACGGGCAAAGTCAAGTGGACGGCCACGCGAGCTGACCTGGTTTTCGGCTCCAACTCCCAGCTTCGAGCATTGGCTGAAGTCTATGCCTGTAAGGACGGCCAGGAGAAGTTCGTGAAAGACTTTGTAGCCGCCTGGAACAAAGTTATGAACCTCGACCGCTTCGACCTGCGTTGAGCGTCGTAAAGTTGCTCTCTTAGGAGCTTTCTTTGGGCTCGTTGGAGCGGGCTTCGAGTTCTGTCCAGCGGGTGAAGACGGTTTCGAGTTCTTTTTCCGCCTGTGTCAACCGCGTCTGGGCGCGTTCGAACTCTGCGGGAGCCTTCTGGTA
>CAMBQV010000045.1 GCA_945870145.1 Akkermansia muciniphila | reverse complement strand
GAAGCCCCGTTACCAACAAATGATGTTGCCGAGACAGACCCGTTGACTTGAAGCTTATTCACTTTATCATCGGTTATTGATCCAATCAAGAAGTTACCATTGGCGGCCTTGTAGACGTGTGCTCCGGCGAATCCGTATACGGGCAACGTACCAGAGCCTTGGGCACCACCTAAAGCCCACTCACCCGTAGACTTCATTTTCATTATAGCGTCAGTCGAGGTTAGCGAGCTTCTGCTAGTACCAGCAGGGTACATTCTAAATAACCCCTCGTCTATATAGAAATAGAAAAGCCCAGCAGAGCCGGCTGCTCTATACTTAAAAGCAGAACCATCAAAGTAGACGTTATCGCCAACCCACGAGTTGTTTAGCGAGTAACTCTGAAACTCCAAAGAACCTATTTTTAAGGAACTATCCCTAGCCTTGCCGGGGATAGAGAGCGAGCCCACGTTGATTGCGTGTGAGCCGAGATATACAGCCCCTGTCGCCCCCGTGTAAGGTACATAAGCTCTGAGTGCGTTGGGCTGTACGGCTGTAGCTATTGTGTTTGATTGCGCGCCTATTACGGTTATTGCGCTTGAGGCCGCTCCTGAGGTCGCGACGTAGACCTGCTGTGTCTGCGCTGGTACTTGTGCTCTTACCCAAGCATTCCACTCAGACTTAACGGCATTATTCGTTCCGACGCTACCTGTAGCCAGTTTGGAGGCCGTCACAGCGCCGTCAGCCAACTTATCCGAGGTGATAGAACCTGACGCAGCCATAGAGATATCCAGATTAGTCAAGCCGACACCATTTCCATAAATCGCGCCGCCCATGAACCAGAATCCGTTTTCCGCAAAGGCGCTGAACTGTTTTTCAGCCGAGCTGCCGAACGGAGTGCCATCGGACCAAATGAAGGTGTTTGTATGGGAAGCGACAGCATTAGACCCCATCTGTATGATGGGCCCTGGAACGCTCAACTTTCCATTGATGATTGCTTCATCCTGGACTATGAGAAGGCCTACTGCCGCGCCCAAAGAGGAGAGACTCTGACTGGTCAAATTTGAGGTTACATTCAGATTTCCCTCAATAGTGAGATCATCCGCTAACCCCCTGAAACCAACAAAAACAAGAATACCACACACGGCCAACCGAATTTTATTCATCTAATCATCCAACCTTTCTTTTCGATTAAATCCTCAAAAAACTAAAACGTCTCTGAAATAACAGGGACGAAAAGAGTTGCTCAGCGTAAGACGAAGAGGGAGTCCTCTGAATGCTCGGAAAGGCGTATTTGGGGATAATCCATGTCAAGCGTCGTGACCCGCCGGGGCTTCTCTTCCGGATTTTTTCCGGAAGAGAAGCCCATGAGGCAACATATTATACATGCTACAGCTATTAACGATACAAGACCGATACGATCCGTTACCTTCTTTATCATTCCGACCCTCTTCTGCCCATTTTAGGCTTATTTCGCTAAACGACCCAACGCAGGATATAAAGGCATTAGGGTACATTGTACCCTGCAAAACGTTTAGAGGATGAGGACACACCTTTTCGTTGCCGACCCATCGTGATCTCTACGTTCGACCCGCCATCCTGTTCTTAGCCGTCACCGACCAAAGTGACAGCTTTTCATTTGCAAGTGGTAAAGTTTAGAATTTCTTTTTTGAAAAATCAAGTGGAAATCGATTTTATTTTGTATTTGTACGTACAAACACATTTTATGGCTTTTTCGTAATCGCTAAATCCACTTGCGCGCGCCTTGGACATAAATCTATGGCTTTCAACTCTGATCTTCTGAATACTGTCTTCTGCATTCTGGATTCTGTGCGATTGAACTATGAAGTTGTTTTTTGGGGACTAAAAAGCTATACTCCCCCTTTTAATTGAGTATCATTATGGCCCGAAGTAGAATACGACGTACAGAGCGCATTGAGGACTATTTAGTCCGAATCATTCAGCAGCCTGGAGCAGACCAAGGACACCCTTGGCCTGTCCGCTTCTTGCTTGGGACATTAAAAGTTTGTTCCTGCCTTTTTGCTGGTATTGTAGCTGTTCGCCGCTTTCTCTATAACTTTGGCATCATGCGGCGCTATCCGCTGGGGTGCCAGATCATCAGCGTGGGCAATATTACCGCCGGTGGTACAGGAAAAACGCCGGTGGTCGAAATCTTTGCGCGTGAGCTTCAGAAGTCGGGACGCAAGGTCGCCATCCTGAGCCGTGGTTATCGTAAACGCGAACTGCCGTGGTATGAACGCATCTTTAGCGAACGAATCGAACCTCCCCGCATCGTGAGTGATGGGAAGCGGACATTGTTGGACAGCGAAATGGGTGGCGACGAACCCTACATGCTGGCCACCAACCTTCCGGGGGTCGTCGTGCTTGTGGACAAAGATCGCGTGAAATCGGGCCGTTATGCCATTAAACGTTTCGGCTGTGATACGCTTCTCTTGGATGATGGCTTCCAGTATTGGAAATTGCAACACCGGCTTGAAGTCGTACTCGTGGACAAAACCAACCCCTTTGGAAACGGAAATCTCTTGCCACGCGGTATCTTGCGTGAGCCGATCCGGAACCTGAAGCGCGCAGACTTCGTCTTTATCACCAAGTCGGACGGGAACTCGGCTGATCTGCGCGCGCAGATTCACGGTCTTAACCCTTCGGCGGAAATCATCGAGTGCTGCCACAAGCCACGCTTCTTGCAAAACGTCTATACTGCTGCTCAGCTTGATCTTGAATGGCTGAAGGGCAAGACCGTGATCACGCTCTCCGGTATCGCGGTGCCGCTAGGTTTTGAGAACTCGCTGCGCGCCATGGGCGCGAAGGTGATCCATTGTTACCGCTTTGCTGACCATCACCGCTATGATGCTCAGGAAATTATCGATGCCGTGAACAAGGCGGCTGACTTGAATGCCGACGCCCTGCTGACCACGGAGAAGGATGCGGTGCGCTTTCCGCACCTGGAAACCACGCCGGTGCCAGTGCTCTATCTCCGCGTGAGTATTGAACTTTTGAGTGGGACGGACAGCTTCCATGACGCTGTCGAGCGGATATGCTTCAAAAAAAATGGACGAGCAGGAACATAAAGTACTGAGGCATGCAACGGTCGTAGGCGTGATGACCGGCATCAGCCGTGTAGCGGGACTGGTACGCGAGCAGATCATGGCGTACTACTTTGGCACCTCGGCTGTGCAATCCGCCTTTGTCGTGGCCTTTCGACTGCCCAACCTCTTCCGTCGCCTCTTTGGTGAAGGAGCGCTGAGCAATGCCTTCATCCCTGTCTTCACCGATACCCTTGTCAAGGAGGGCAAAGAGGCGGCTTCGATCTTTGCCGCGCGCGTCATGGGACTCCAGAGCGCCGTCTTGGGCGTGCTCGTCGTGGCGCTCATGGTGGCGACCTGGGTGGCGGAACCCTTCTTCCCGGCAGACAGCCGCTGGCTGATCATCTTCCCTTTGATGCGGATTATGTTGCCGTATGCGTTACTGATCTGCCAGGTCGCCCTCATTTCGGCGATGCTCAATACGCAGCACAAATTCAAGATCTCCTCCCTGACGCCCGTCATCCTCAACTTCGTCTGGATCATCGCCCTGGCCCTCTGTCCGCTGGTCTCGGACAAACCGCTGGAACGCATGACCTTTATCTCGTATGCCATCCTCGCGGCTGGAATCTTTCAGCTGGGCTTTCAGGTGCCGGCCCTCCGGGCGTGCGGCTTACGCTTCGGGTTTGATTTTTCCGTCAAGGCATGGCGCTCCTCGCCCAACATCCGTCAGGTGCTGATCATGCTGGGGCCGACCGCGCTGGGCGCAGGCGTTGATCAGATCAACATCTGTGTTGATGGTTTTCTGGCTTACTATGCTGCCCCCTGGGCACCATCTGCCATGGAATATGCCGACCGTATCGCCTATCTCCCCCTCGGCATGTTCTCGACGGCCTTTGTGACTGTGCTGATGCCGACCTACAGCCGCCTGGTCGCAGATAATGATTTCGAGGGGCTGAAACACACCATGGAACGCGCCCTGCGGAATCTATCAATAATTGTCGCCCCTGCCATGGCCATTATGCTCTTTATGGCTCCAGCCTTAGTGGAGGTGCTCTATGTATGGCCGAACGGAAAATTCGATCGCGTATCTGCACATTTCACCGCTCTGGCGGTGATGGCCTACGCGCCGGGTATGTTCGCCTTCAGCTTCCAGAAATGCCTGACCCCTGCCTTCTTTGCTATGAAGAACACGCGGACGCCGGTCCGGATCAGCCTCTGGTGCATCGCGCTCAACTTTTCGCTCAACGTCCTCTCGATTCTCTTCCTGCCTGAAGGGGTCAAGCATGTGGGACTGATCAGTTCAACGGTCCTGTGCAGCCTGATCAATGGCATGATCTCCTCCCATCTCTTGCACAAGACGCACCAACTTCCTGTCTATGCGCGCTTCCTACCCACGGTTTCCAAATCGATCCTCTGTTCCTTACTAATGGCAGCCTGCTGCGTCGGAATCCATAATCTCTTCGGTACAGAACTGAACAAGATGATGCAAGTTGTGGCGTTGACGGTTACCGGCGTTTCGGGCGCTCTTGTCTATAGCGCGGCGATGATCGTTATCGCCAAGCATGATTTCATGGATGTCATTGGCAGTTTGAGGCGGAGAAGAAAGAAGTAGCAGTGGGCAGTGGCAGTGGGCAGTAAGAGTTGGCAGCCGGCTTCGCTAAGGCTTCGCCGAGCCAGGGTAGCAGTTGACAGTTGGCAGTGGAGATTTTTATGAGTGATAAAAAGAAGATCGTTGTTGCGTGCGGGGGGACAGGAGGACATGTTTTTCCTGGCTTGGCTGTCGCGAACGAGCTGAAGCGTCGCGGACATGATGTGGAGGTCTGGTTCTCAGGACGCGCGATTGAGACCTCAACGCATAGCGACTGGGAGGGTCCGCGCTTTTCAACAGGCGCGCGACAGATCTCACTCAAAAACATGCCGATTATGCTGCTCTCGCTCTTGAAGTGCTTACGAGCTATGCGAAAGAAACGTCCGGATGCTGTACTGGCTATGGGCAGTTATTCCAGTCTGCCGCCCGTGGTGGCTGCATGGCTGACCAAGGTGCCGGTCGTCCTTCACGAGGCGAATGCCGTGCCGGGTAAGGCTGTGGACATGCTCTCGCGTTTTGCGCACACAGTGGCGACCAGTTTCGATGAGACCGCGCATTGCCTGCCCGGGCGTAAAGTCATTAAGACGGGGCTTCCTGTACGCGAGCACCTGATCAACGAGCCACGCTTGGATGAGGTACCGGAGGGGACCTTCACCATCTTCATCACCGGTGGCAGCCAAGGTGCGCATCGGGTCAATGAATTGACCTCCCAAGCGATGTGCTTATTAAAACAGGAGGGTTTCGAGAACTTCTATGTCATCCATCAGACCGGCGCAGCGGATGAGGCATTTGTTCAGGAGCTCTATCAGAAGAATAATGTCCCGTCGCGCGTCGCAGCGTTCATGAAGGACATGGGACGCGCTTATGCAACCGCAGATCTAGTCGTCTGCCGAGCAGGCGCTTCGACCTGCTTTGAGCTCTGCCTCTTCGCCAAACCAGCCCTGCTGATTCCGCTCCCCAGCGCGATCCGGAACCATCAACACTTGAATGCCTCAGCCTTGGTCAAGTGCGGCGGGGCGGACGAAGGCATCCAGCGGGAACTGACCGGACGTTCCATCACCCGTTATATCATCAGCAAGCGCAAGAATCCGGAAGCGCTCAAGAAGATGAGCGAGGCCCTTAAGGCCATGATTGTCAAGGGCGCGGCTGGCCGTGTCGCGGATCTCTTAGAGGGGTTATCGCCTTCAAAACCAGCGCACTCCTAAAGTGTACGGCTGCCCTTTTCCACTTTAGACTTTCAAAAAAGGCCATGTTTCAGTAAACTAACCACCATGAATGACATTCCTCCTAAGCAAGCCCCTGATGCCTCAAGTGGCAATCTGGTGGCCATGTATCAGGCATCCGGCTCGAGCGCCGAGTCCTTTCCTGTCCTGAAAGCATTTCAGGATTACATTGATGCGGAACGTGCGCAGGCACGTAAGCGCGTGATGATTCTTGCGATCTCCTTCTCGGCGGTCTTGTGCGCCGTTGTGATCTGTTTTTTAGGCATGGGCATCTATCTCCTGAAAGACATGTCCGCTGTTAATGCAAAACTGATTGATGCTGCGCTGGTCCAGCGGAATGCGCCTGTTGCCCCTGTGGCGCCGCCGGCTCCGGCACAACAACCACAGCCTATCGTGTTTCAGTCTCCCCAAGTGGCACCAACCCCTGCGAATGATGCGGCCCTTCGTGAGGTGACCAAGGAGCTTGCAGACTTGCGAGCCGACATTGAAAAGAAAAAGAGTGAGGAGGCACGCCAGGCCGCGTTGGTCGCGCAAAAACAGGCTGATCTCCAGTTGGCTGAGTATCAAAAATTGCAAAAGGAGATCGGCTCTATCAAAAAAGAAAATCAGATGCTGAAAGAGTCCTTTGTGATGAGTCGCAAACATCCGCAACCGCCAAAGCCAGAGGCCGTGAAGACCCTCCCCACAGAAGCATTCGAAGAGAAGGCTCCCCTGCCGGAGCCGCCAGTTGTTGCAACGGACATCCCCGTGAAGGCTGCACCCCTTGAAAAACCTGCACTTCCAGAGACGCCTGCGCTCACGGAGAAGCCTGTTGTCGCTCAGACAACTCCAGTGCCTGCTACAAAGGAACCCCCGGTCTCTTCTGGCATCAAGGCTCAAGAACCTCAAAAAGGAATGATGGCAATAGCCATCCCACTCAAGACAAAGAACCTGGGCACCGTGCCTTGGAGGGTGGTCATTCCTGAATAACCGACTGGGTTATGTCCAAGCAACTTTTATTTGTCTGTACAGGCAACACCTGCCGTAGTCCAATGGCAGAAATACTCTTAAAGGCAGCGCTCCCGTCCAAGGCGGGATGGACAGTTGCCTCTGCTGGGATTTCGGCTACGCTGGGATCGCGCGCTTCGGAGTCTGCGCGTGTAGCGATTGCAGAATGTGGACTCTCCCTAGAGAACCATCGCAGCCAGCTCGTCACACCTGAGCTTGTCAATAGCTCGGCTATCGTGGTGGCCATGACGCAGAGGCACATGGAAAAAATCCTGCAACGTGTGCCCACTGCTCGTGATCGCCTCTATCTCATGTGTTCCTTTGACCCTACTTCGCCAAAAGGCACTGATGTGCAGGATCCCTTTTGTGGCAGTCTTGAAGATTATCGCGCCTGCCGTGACACCCTTCAACACGCCATGCCAGGGCTAGTTAGATTTTTAGCATCCGAATAGATGAATAGAACGAAGGTATACCTTTTCCCCGCAGAGGCGCGGAGGCGCAGAGTTTGTTTTACGCGAAGACCGCTATGAGAGGTGCTTGCACGGAAAGCCCCCGCGAGCGGCGGAATACCGCCGGGGCTTATCTCGTGCAAGCACCCGAGTCTACTTAGTGACTCTGGGTGAAGAACGAGCTGTGCCGCCGGCGTATTCGCCGAATGCGCAGGCACGCCGTTCTTCACCCAAATAGCGATCTTAGCGAAAAAGTTTTGAAGTTGCACACGAGGAATCTCAGTATGATCGTTGACACGTTAGACCATTCAGAACAGTATGTGGCTTTGCATCCGCGTTTTAAGGCCGCCTTTGATTTTTTAAAGAAGACGGACCTGCAAGCGTTGCCCGAGGGACGTTTTGAAATTGATGGTTCGAATCTCTTCGCCTTGACGCAGAACTACCAGACGAAGCCTGTCGCGGACGGAAAATTGGAGGCGCATCGCAAGTATATTGATATCCAGGTTGTGGTCTCTGGCGAAGAGTATATCGGGTATGCACCCTTGACTCAGCAAGCCCCGGTAGACCCCTTTAACCTCGAAAAGGATATCGGTTTCTATCACGGAGAAGCAAACCTCATCAAGCTCTCTGCTGGGATGTTTGCCATCTTCTATCCGCATGACGCGCACCTGCCTTGCCGCCAGATTCAAGGTCCGTGTCCCGTGAAGAAGATTGTTCTGAAAATAGCCAGTCGGTAGCCGGCTTCGCTAAGGCTACGCCGCGCCAGGGTAGCAGTTGGCAGTGGGCAGTGGTTTGGAGTTCCGCCTTTAGGCGGGGAGAATACACGACAGTTTTATGAAGAAAACAAGTTATAAGGTTTTACAAGAGGCCTTGCGAACAACAGGACGCTATGAAACGCTACTTGAAGCGAGACCTAAACGTCCCTCCCAAAAGAGCGCATGGCTAGGTCTGCGCTGTGCAAAGGTTGTCTGTTGGGATGTGATGTGTCGTTGTGCAGGGTGGCGAATCGTAAAGTCTTTCGATCATAACCGCTGGGCCGAGGTCTGTATGTCCTCAATCAACTTTGCTGAGGGTGCTGGAACCCTGGTGACCATGGAAGGTTTTGAGCAGCGTGCGGCCTACAAGGGTCCAGTCGTCTATGTCTCAAATCACATGAGCACCTTTGAGACGGTTGTCTATCCGGTTGTTTTGAATAGCTTTGATAAGCTCTCCATCATTCTCAAGAAGAGTTTGACCGAGATCCCGATTATTGGCTATACCGCTATCCTTCTTGGCTGTATTCCGGTGACACGCAAGAACGCGCGCGAAGATCTGGTCACGGTCCTTGAAGAGGGCGCAAAGCGGCTTCAGAGTGGCATGTCGGTTCTGCTCTTTCCTCAAGGCACTCGCCAGTCGGTCTTTGAGATGAAGCGCTTTAATTCGCTCGGGGCTAAGCTTGCCGAACGTGCCAATGTCCCCTTGGTGGCGATCGCAGCCAAGACGGACTTTCTAGAAAATGGTAAATTGATTAAAGATTTCGGCCCTGTAGACCCAGCCAAGCCAGTTCGTTTCAAGGCCAGCCCCCTTTTCATGCCTGAGCTGGGTGCGAAGAAGACGCACGAACAGAGCGTCTCTTTCATCTACGAGCAACTCAAGGCTTGGGGACTTCCGACGACCTAAGCCAGAAGGAGGAGATTCAACACTACCTCCTACATCCTACTTAGTAATGTCGCTAGCGAACTCGAGGGCGAGCAGGGCATACGAGGTGGCGAGCACGGGATCGTTCTCCCACCAGCGGTTGTTCTCATTGGCCCATGAGCCATCTGGCTTCTGAAGTGAGAGCACCTTCTTGATCATCTCCTCGCGCCAGGCGATCTCGCCCGAAGACTTCGGCAATTTATCCACCGCTGCTGCGTTCAGCGCGCGCGCCATGATATTGTAGTAGAAATAGAGCCCCTGCTGTCCCTGGCCCGGGTGTTCATCCACGGTCCAGAATTTAGAAGCATAGCCAAAGGCGCTCTGCACGCGCGGATCATTTTTATCCAGATTAGCATGGAGCAATGACAGCACCCCTGCGTAGGTCATGCTTCCATACGCGCGAAGCATGACTGTACCGTTAGCATTGGTCGTCGCCCCGCTCTTAGGATCGTCGGTGTTGTAGGCAAAGCCTCCCTTGGTCTCTCCCTCTTTGTTCTGCATCTTTTCGACATACTTCAATGCCGCATCCCAGTTAACATCCACGCGCTTTTCGCCTGCGGGACGCATATCTTCGAGCGACTGCGTGCGGCGCATGGCATCCATTGAGAAGGTCGTATTGTTCAAGTCCGTATAAGCGCGTTTATTGTTCTTATCATAGCCGAAACCGCCACTGTGGTCATCATCCCCAAAGTGCTGTGACGAGGCAATATAGGTGCGCGCCTTGAGAATCGCAGGCACCAGGTCTCTGCGACCTGTTGCATGGAGGGCGGTCACACAGATGGAGGTGTTATAGTTACCGAGTCCACCGCCCTTCTTATCTGGCTGGTCAACATAGATACCGCCATCCGGCTTCTGGGTGTCGACAAGGAAGGTTACGGCTTTGTCTGCGCTCTCCTTACACGAGGGGAGCCCCGAAGAGGCCAACGCCCAGAGAGGAAGGCCTGTCAGGGCTGGCATCCCTGCTTCGGACCAAGAACCGTTCGCCTTCTGGCTCTTTTGCAACCAAGCAGTACCTTTCGCGACCGAATCTTTAACCTGTTTTAACAACTCGGGATTGAGGGGTTCTGCGAATGTGTGTTGGGCTAAACAAAAGAGGGATACGGTTGCAACGAACGTTTTCTTCATGATGTCTCCTTGTAACTAAAGGTGTTAGGGTTCAGGGTTCGGGGTTCAGTTTGTACGTTTTGCACAGGTTTTCCCACCCTGAACACTTATTACTTATATATTTAAACGTATGGCAAGCGAAAAGGTTCACCGCTTTTTTAGCCACGCAAGGTTCCGGCGGCCAGAGCGGCTCGGTATTCACCCACGGTGCGCTTGATACCCTCTACAAGGGGAATCTGGGGCTTCCAGCCCAGCTTGCTAATGCGTGTGGTGTCACAAATCTTACGGGGCGTCCCATCTGGCATGTTAGTGTCAAAAACAAGTTCACCTTGGAAACCGGTCGCCTCTTTGATCAGATCAGCCAGTTGACGAATAGAAACCTCTTGGCCGGAGCCCACATTCACCCAATCTGGTGGATTCTCCTGTTCCAGCAGAAAGAGCAGCGCACGGGAAAGATCCTCAACGTGTAAAAATTCACGTAACGGGGTCCCTGTACCCCAAAGCGTAACTGACGGAGCCTTTGCCAAACGAGCCTCCTCGAAACGCCGAATGAGGGCAGGTAAGACATGCGAGTTCGCAAGATGGTAATTATCGCCTGGCCCATAGAGGTTCGTTGGCATGGCGGAGTGATAGAGTCGTCCGAACTGGCGACGATAATACTCGCACATCTTCAATCCAGCAATTTTCGCAAGGGCATACCCTTCGTTTGTCAACTCCAAGGGACCTGTCAGAAGGCTCTCTTCTGGAATGGGCTGGGGTGCAAGGCGCGGATAGATACAGGTGCTTCCCAAGAAGAGGAGTCGCTTGACGCCGACTTCATGTGCGGCATGGATGACATTGGCCGACGACATGATGTTTTCATACAGGAAGGTCCCGATCAAGGAGCGGTTTGCCTCGATCCCCCCCACGCGCGCTGCAGCGAAGATGATGCAATCTGGCCGCTCATGCTGGATAAACGCCCGCGTTGCAGCCTGCTCAGTCAAATCTAACTCTCGATGACCCATGGTGATCAACTGCTGATATCCTCTGGATCTCAATTCACGGCAGATTGCAGATCCCACCATGCCATTGTGTCCTGCAACATAAATACGGTCAGATACGTGCACGTTTCTTTTCTCCTCGGAACATAGTCTTAGAAGCCGATCTCATAACCCTTTTTGTCTAAGAGGCGTAGATCGCCATCGGTCATGATCTTGACCAACTTTTCAAAGGTCACCTCGGGAGTCCACCCCAGTTGGCGTTTGGCTTTGCTGGGATTTCCGAGAAGCTGCTCCACCTCCGCTGGACGGAAATAGCGTGGGTCAATCTTGACCACAGCCTTTCCTGTTGTGGTATCAATACCCTCTTCAGTGACACCCTTGCCTTGCCACGCGATGGTACGTCCGACATGGGCAAAGGCCTTCTCAATGAATTCCCGGACTGTATGCATCTCGCCTGTTGCGACCACATAGTCATCGGGCTTCTCCTGCTGGAGCATCAGCCACATCATCTGGACGAAGTCAGGGGCATATCCCCAGTCGCGGTAGGCATCAATGTTGCCCATATAGAGGGCGTCTTGCATCCCGCGGTGGATGCGCGCCACCGCCATGGTGATCTTACGGGTAACAAAGGTCTCGCCCCGGCGAGGGGACTCATGGTTAAAGAGAATCCCATTGCTGGCATGCAAACCGTATGATTCCCGATAGTTTTTGGTGATCCAGAAGCCATATTGCTTAGCGACGGCATACGGTGAACGTGGGTAGAAGGGGGTTGTCTCTGACTGAGGAACCTCCATCACCTTGCCGTAGAGTTCGGAGGTCGAGGCCTGATAGAAACGAGCATCACTCTTGGTTTCCCGAATAGCATCCAGTAGGCGAAGCGTACCGAGCGCATCCACATCGGCTGTGTACTCCGGAACCTCAAAAGAGACTTGGACATGGGATTGTGCACCCAAGTTATAGATTTCAGTAGGGTTGACCTTTTCAATGATGCGGTTCAGGTTACTGGAGTCCGTCAGGTCGCCATAATGAAGAAAGAGCTTTACATGCGACTCATGGCGATCTTGGTAAAGATGGTCAATGCGATCCGTATTAAATGAACTGGCACGCCGAATAATGCCATGGACTTCATATCCCTTACTGAGCAGAAGCTCCGTCAAATAGGAACCATCTTGGCCTGTGATACCGGTAATTAATGCTTTCTTCATCGCGTGTCACTTCCTCTTCTATTTACACCTTGTGGGGGCTGAAATTTCTCAAACGTCCACTCTTGTCTCTAAAAAAGGCAGTAATTATAGCATTTACCCCCTAAGAGTAACGCCCAAAAAGGCCGAAAAGCAAAAAAAATAAACTTTTCGCTTTTCATCCTTGCTAAGAGGTGGGGTTTTTAGCTAATATTTTCGCTCCATAAGTTTCGAAAGGTTTTTGATTATGCAGAAGGAAATTCATCCAAAATACGAAGACGCAACGATTTCTTGCGCCTGTGGCAACGTCATCACGACGCGCTCCACCAAGAAGGAAATGAGCGTTAACACCTGTTCAGCCTGCCACCCTTACTTTACGGGCCAGCAGACGATGGTGGACACGGAAGGCCGTGTTGACTCCTTCATGAAGCGCTACAGCATGAAGAAGGCGTAGGCTTTCTTGTACTGAAACGGGCTGGTTTGACGGTGCGGCAAGCCGCAGACGCATTCCGGCCCGTTTTCTTTCTTTTTTAGGGCCTGGGGTCCGCCCCTTCCGCCGTATCCCGTTGAAGGTTACGCATCATGCTTGATAAAGCCCATATTGAGAATGTTCTTGCTAGGGTCCAAGTCGCAGAAGCGGCACTCTCAGATCCCTCTGTTCTTGGAAACCAGAAGCTCTATCGCGAGAAAATACGCGAACATTCGGCGCTTAAAAAGCTTGAGGCTGTTGCAAACACCTATTTCCGTGTCCTAGCCGATCTGGAAGGAAACAGAGAAATCGCCAATGACCCCGCCAGCGATCCTGATTTGCGCGCCATGGCTCAAGAAGAGATTGCCCTGATCGAACCCAAGCTCCCCGAGGCAGAGAGGGCTGTCCTGTCCAACCTACTTCCTCCTGATCCAGCAGATGCCAGAAACGCGGTTTTTGAAATCCGTGCCGGAACAGGTGGAGACGAAGCAGCACTCTTTGCGGCAGTCCTTTTCCGAATGTACTGCAAGTACTGCGACAACAAAGGGTATAAGATTTCGATCATTGACGCCAACGGTACTGAACTCGGAGGCTATAAGGAGGTCGTCTTTACCGTGATCGGTGAAGGCTCGTACGGACTTTTCAAGTTTGAAAGTGGTGGCCATCGCGTCCAGCGCGTGCCCACAACTGAGGCCCAAGGTCGCATCCATACCTCGGCGGCCACGATCATCGTTTTCCCTGAGGCAGACGAAGAAGACGCTCTCGAAATTCCTGAAAGTGACCTGCGTGTGGATATCTTCTGTTCAGGTGGCTGTGGCGGCCAAGGCGTGAACACCACCTACTCAGCTATTCGTCTAACCCATCTACCGACCGGACTGGTCGCGCAATGTCAGGACGAGCGTTCCCAGCATCGGAACAAGGATAAGGCTCTCGGTGTGCTCAAGGCGCGTATCCTCGACCAGCGCCGGCAGGCTGAAGAGGCCAAGCTCGGCAAGACACGCCTCGATCTGCGTGGGTCTGGCGACCGCAGCCAGCGCATTCGCACCTATAACTTCCCCCAGAACCGCATGACCGACCACCGGATCAACCTGACACTTTACAGCCTCGACCGGATTGTCGAAGGCGACCTTGGTCCACTCCTTACTGCTCTTCAGTCCTATGACCAAGATCAGCGCCTCCAAGAAGAGATGGGCGGCGGGAAACAATAATCAATATCCAACACGGAATAACCAATGATCAAGTATTTCCGATGGATATTGGATATTCCTTGTTGATGATTGGATATTCTCATCCCTCCCAGGCATAAAAAAAGCCGAAAGTTTTTACTTTCAGCTTTTCATTTTTAATTTTTTTCTTGGGTTGCCGCTCTTTCGCTAACGCTCATCGCTCCCTTTCGGAGTACCGAAAGGGCCTCAAACGGGCGTTCGGGCTGCAGGAATACCCTTGCCCTCGACGCGCGTTTGTTCGAACCAAGGTTCTCATCCCTCCAGGGCATAAAGAAAGCCGAAAGTTTTTACTTTCAGCTTTTCATTTTTAATTTCGGTTGGCGGAGGGGGAGGGATTCGAACCCCCGGTACCTTGCGGCACGCCGGTTTTCAAGACCGGTTCTTTAAACCACTCAGACACCCCTCCGAGGAGAAATTAGTTTGAAGTCGGTGAAGGAATCACCGGCTTTGGTGCTTCGGATGGGGAAGGCAGGGCAGATCCGCCCGAGAAAGGCAGTGGCTGCTGTGCGGTCGGTGCGGTCTTCACATTCGACATGACGGAATCCGAGACACTGGAGGTCAAGCGGGAGAGCACAATCGTGTTCAGCAGGAAGATGGTTCCCAGGATGATCGTGATCTTGACCAGAACATTTCCGGTTTGGGCGCCAAACAAAGCCTCTGCGGTACCCGCTCCAAAACTGACTCCAAGACCGCCCTCTTTTGGCTTCTGCAATAACACCACAGCCCCGAGCAACAGGCAGATAATCACTTCAATGACATACAAAAAGCTAATCAACGCTTGCATAATGTTCTCCGGTTCTCCTTCCTTATGAAGGGGAAAAAGGTTTTAAATATAGCAAAAACTCCCCCCCAGTCGCAAGCCCTGCTTTTAGTTATTTAATTTTTGCCCACGAAACACACCCACCTTCGCGAATACGGCTACGGTGGGCAGGCGAAAAAAACGAAAAGTTTTTTTGACAGGATGAACAGGATTTTGAGGATTGGGTTCATACTCTGTCCCATCTTTTCTCTGCGTTCTTTGCGTTCTCCCTGACCGCCGTAGCCTTGGCGAAGGCTGGTTGCGGTAAAATTTCTAAATCCTATCAATCCTCTCGCTCGTCCGGCAGATGCAGCTCCTTTTGTAACTGCTTGATCAGTGCCTGGGCCTCGCGTTCCGTCGGGACATTCGTGGCCACGGTCATCCGGCTAAAGAGGTAACGCCATTCCATTCGCTTGTATTGAGCTTCTGTGTTACGCTCGATGACGATATTATACCAGGTCTGGCCGCCGCTCTTGGTGGTATCACTGTGATTGACCCCTGTGGCGCTTGAACAAGGAATGCTCCGCGACCAGGGAATGCCTAAAAGATGTAACCGCTGATGAATCATGCCGTTCTGTATCCAGGTGCGCCGGGAAACCAACCCGTTTAAACCGATATAAAAAAGGAGGAGTCCGATAAGGCTGAAGACAACCGTGATTACACAGAGGCCCAGGGCCATAAACAAGGGGATGAGACGGAGAAGGTTCTCCCACCCCTGAGCAGACTTGAGCGCCTGCTTGATGAGGTCTGGCAATCCATTAAAACCTGCGAAGAGCCCGGCAGCAAAGAAAACGAGGCCGAAAATCATCGGGAACCAGTTAGCCCCCAGATCAAGGCCTTTGGCATCACAGACATAGGTGGTCGCGCCGTTTTCAAACTCCATCCGTACGCGCCGTTTTTTTCCTGTATCGTTCAGGAAGGTCTCGAGCGGCTTCTCTGTTTGTAGGTCGTCCTTCACAGATGGATCACTTTCGGCTGTCCGGAAGACAGGGACTGGAAACCGCATATTCAGGTCAGGACCTGGAAGTTTGGCAAAGACCCGTAGTATCCAATCAATAGTCACGCGGGTATCCCCTTGGACCTTCGAGTCTGTCGCATCCGAGTGACCGTAGGGAATCTTGAAGTCAAAGGGCAGGACGCAATGGCCATCATGGCAAAGGGAGGCATTGGTAACAATCTTGATCGACTGCGACCATTCCCGGTCGATGGAGAAGGAGTCGCTTTGGTCACCGCTCCTCGTAATGGTCGTGTTTATTTCGCAAAACAACTCCATCCGGACATCCGTATCCGACGGGAATGATTCCGGGAGTAACACCTCGCCACGAAAATGGCCGCCGATGACGCCAGGAACGGTCCGCATCTGCACACGACACCTGCCAAACCTGAGCCAACGGGCCGTTGCGATCAGGGCACCTATGAGAAACCCCCCGCCAACGAGTGCACAGCACAAGGGCAACAGAACTTCCCAGCGAGACTGGGAAAAATGCAGCATCCGTGGGGATTTAATAGCGATCAGTGTCACAATGCCCGCGCATATCGCCACGGCAACCCAAAAGGCTATTGCCGGCCCCAACAACCCAGAGCGGCAGATGCCATTGCGCCAGCGACGATGCTCCCAGGGAGCGGGTTTAGCGGTTGTTGCGAGCGTGTTAGACATAAAAAGGTGTTCCTTTTAACCTTCCGTCCTTCTGTCCTTGCGTCGTTGGGTCATCTTCTCTTGACGAAAGGACCCAAGGACAGAAGGACGCAAGACTCACGCGCTTGCGTGACCTCAGATTTTAAACCCCAGTCCTTGCAACGTTGCGCAGAGTCCAGGCGAGGCCTTTTCCAGCGTGACGGTGGTCGAGGTGAACTCGCGGCGCATCGGGTATTTACTGCGTTGCTGGTCAAAGGCTGCGGCGCGCGCCATGGCATCTTCGACACAGGAGCGTTTCAGGCGCAGGGAGTCCGCTTCGATGTCATAGACGCGCAGGACAGCTTCCCGAAGCATAGCTTCGGTGTTTGAAACTGGATCCTTGAAACTTGAAACTTGGGAGAGGTCGACCTTTGGCACAGGGGGTGGGGGCAAGGCGAAGAGTTTTTCGATGGCCTCCTCGCGTAAAAGTTCATTGGCGCGCTCGCGGAGAACGGGGTCAGCTGTCTTTGCAAGCCAGGCGAGATAGGCTTTGTAAATGATCTTGGTGCCGTTGACTTTGCCCTCGTACGAGTGTCCTGCGATGTGGGGCGTTGCGATATCGACCCGTGCGAGGAGATCGGTACGATAGGTGGGTTCACCCTCCCAGCAGTCGATGACGGCGTGGGCGATGCGTGTGCCAAGTACAGCCAGCAGGGCATCCGTTGAAAGGATCGCTCCACGTGCGGCATTGATAAAGATCACGCCGGTCTTCATCTGCGCGAACTGCGGGGTATCTAACATCTGAAAGGTTGCGTCTTGTCCAGTCTTCGTCAGTGGCACATGGCAGGTCACAATATCCGACTCCGCCAAAAGTTGCTCCAAGGTAACATACGGAATTTCTGACTTCTGTCCTCCGACCTCTGATCTCTGTTTCGGCGGATCCGAGACCAGAATTTTCAGCCCAAGCGCTTCGGCGTGGCGCAAGACCTTGCTCCCCACGTTGCCGCACCCGATGATGCCTATGGTTTTGCCCTTGAGCGTAAAGCGGTGTTGTCCGCCGAGCCACAGTAACGCCGAGGTGACATAATTCGCCACGCTCTCCGCATTGCAGCCAGGGGCGGCCACCCAAGGAATCTGCTGTTTTTCCAGATACGGAATATCAATGTGGTCTGTGCCGATAACAGCGGACCCATAATAGCGGACAGCGCTCCCTGCTAAAAGAGCGGCGCTAATCCGAGTGGTGGAACGGGTAAAGAGCGCATCTGCATCGCGCACGTCAGCGACGGTCAGTTGACGTCCGTCACGAGCCAGAACTTCGCCTAGCGTACTGAAAGCCTCTTTTGCATACGGCATATTTCGATCAATAGTAATTTTCATAGGAAAGCCTGGAATAGTGGAATGTTGGATTTAATACTTTACCGCAAAAACCGCAATAAGAAAGGCGGTTATCCCGTCTGCCTCACGCTGAATACAGCACGGCAGAACGGATAACCGCCTAGATAAGGAAGATTTAATCTTCATCAGCAAAAAACGAGTTTTTTGCTGATGAAAAAATGATATTATGCCGCGCAAATGGTCGCTCCGCCGTCCATGTATCCATGGGTGAGGCGGGCTGATTGAACCCGTGCGGGTCCGCCGGGCCCCTATTTCCGCTCTTTTAGCGGTTTTTGCGGAAAAGTCTTCCATTCTCAAAAGAACCTCATGCTGGTTTTTTTGAACTCGGTGGAGGAAAGGAGAAGTTCGCCGTGTGAGAGGCCTGTTTCGCGGGTGATACGTTCGTAGAGCGCGAGGGTCTCTTCAGAAGAGGGCGTATGGATCATCGCATAGAGACGGAAGGGGAAATAGGCGGTCGGAGGACGTTCATAGCAGTGCGTTACCTCCGGGAAGGCGGCCACACGGCGGCCAGCCTCTTGGATGGATTCTGCCGGCACATCCCAGCAGCACATCCCATTGGCGGTAAATCCGATCTCGCGGTGACGCAGCAAGAGGGCGATGCGCCTCAGGACGCCCCGCTCCTGCCACGCTTTGAGTTGCTCAATCAATTCGGCTTCGGAGAGTCCCAGTTGAGCGGCTGGCGCTTCAAACAACCGACTGTTCAGTGGAATGTCTCCCTGCAGGAGGCGCACAATCGCCTCCTGCTTTTCATTCACGGACTCCACCAGCCGCGTATTGAGGTCGGTTTTGTTACGCGGTTCGACGCGCTCGTCGCGGTTGCGGGTACGCAAGTCGAAGACCACATCGATTTTAAACCGTTGCACCGCAGGAAGCTCGTCAA
Organism: Akkermansia muciniphila; assembly: GCA_945870145.1. Taxonomy (GTDB): domain Bacteria; phylum Verrucomicrobiota; class Kiritimatiellia; order RFP12; family UBA1067; genus CAIZQW01. The sequence continues at coordinate 115 of CAMBQV010000045.1, read as the reverse complement.
TCGCATAAGGCGCACAGGCCGTGCGCAGGGCATCAAGCGTCGGGCCGAAAACATGAGCGGGCGCGGCGAGGGTAAACCAGAGGTTAGGGCATGGCCTCTCCGGCTGAAGGGTCGG
>CAMBQV010000044.1 GCA_945870145.1 Akkermansia muciniphila | reverse complement strand
CTGGGCATCTCCGTGCTGGAAGGGTATGGACTGACAGAGTGCTCGCCTGTCGTTTCGATTAACCCGCTGAGTGCTCCTCGTATTGGAACCGTGGGCATACCGATTGCCAATATCAAGGTGCGTCTCGCAGAGATGAACGCGCAAGGGGTTGGCGAATTGCAGATCCGTGGACCGATCGTCATGAAGGGTTATTTCCAAGACCTGGAGGCGACGCGTGAGACCTTTGACGGAGATTGGCTGAAGACTGGAGACCTGGCCACAATAGATGACGATGGGTATATCAGTATCTGCGGGCGTAAAAAGGCACTCATCGTGAACCGCGAAGGGAAAAATATTTATCCAGAAGAGGTCGAAAACGTGTTGAGTGGACATCCGTTCATTGCAGATATTGTTGTCATCGGGTATCGCGTGGGAAAGGATCCTGGGGAACGTGTGGGAGGCCTGATTACGCCCCATTTTGATAACATCATCTCAGCAAACAATGGCATAGAACCCAAGTGGTCGAGTATTGAGAAGATCATCCATGACGCGATCCGTGAACGGTCAACAGTATTGGCGGATTATAAACATATTCGTAAGCTACGCCTACAAAGAGAACCCTTGGAGCGTACCTCGGTTCAAAAAATTCGTCGCGTAGCTTACCAAGGCGCACTTGACGAGTAAGCTCCGAGCGACGCCGATTTTACCCCTCTCAAGTCAATGAATCCGAAGCATCCGGAGCATTCTTCTCGTGCATACTTGACATAAATGTCCGTTTTTGCTACAAATTTGTCCTTAAAGACAGCCATTCGCTCTTTTCGGGGTGGTGTTTTTAGTTCAGGGACAATGAGTCCTAGGAAGAGGAGTAATCAGTGTTCAGTAATCAGTGGTCATTTGGTGTGAAGCCTACTGATCACTGATGACTGATCACTGGTTACTTAGACTGCTTGATGAAAATTAACTGCCGTATTTAGGCTCAGGGGGAGGGTGTGTTATGTTCAGGTGCAACAGGGTATGGTCAATCGCGTCACTTATCTTAATGGCTGCTCTGATGGCTGGATCTGCACAGGCGGCAGAGGGGAATGCGCCCACGGAGCTGGCGCAATCCTCGAATACGCTCTTCATCCTCTTGGGCGCTGTGATGATCCTGGCGATGCACGGCGGCTTTGCCTTTTTGGAGGTCGGCTCCGTCCGTCGCAAGAACCAGGTGAATGCGCTCAACAAGATTATTTGCGAGTGGGGCTTTTCAACGCTGGTCTACTTCTTTATCGGCTATCCGATTGCGCGCGGTATCTCCTTTCTCGTCCCTGTCCAGGAGATGGCGGCCTCGCATGGGTTTGAATATGTGAAGTTCTTCTTACTGCTGGGGTTCGCCGCCTGTATTCCGGCCATTATTTCCGGGGGTGTGGCTGAGCGGTCGAAGTTCTGGACCAACTCGGTTGCCGGGGCGCTCTTTGTCGGTTTAGTTTATCCCTTGATTGAAGGTGCGACCTGGGGCCGCTTCTCGAATATGCTTGCAGGCTCCACGGGCTGGTTGGCCATGACTTTCGGAGCACCCTTCCACGATTTTGCTGGCTCTGTGGTGGTTCATGCGACCGGCGGCTGGCTGGCGCTCCCGGCTATTCTCTTGCTTGGTGCTCGTCTGAAACGGTATGATACCACCTTGATCAAGGTCAGCTCGATTCCTTTTCTTGCGCTGGGAAGTTGGACTCTGATTGTCGGCTGGTTTGGCTTCAACGTCATGAGCGCAGGTTCGCTTGAAGCGGTCTCGGGTCTGGTGGCCATCAACTCCCTGATGGCCATGGTGGGCGGGACTATGGCAGCCTTGCTTATCTCCAAAAACGACGCGGGGTTTGTGCACAATGGCGCGCTGGCCGGCTTAGTGGCGGTTTGTGCGGGGTCAGATCTGTATCATCCGGTGAGCGCGGCGGTGGTCGGTGCGATCGCCGGCGGTATCTTTGTGACGTTGTTCGAAGCGGAGACCGGCAAGTGGCGCGTGGATGATGTGTTGGGTGTCTGGCCTTTGCATGGGGTCTGCGGAGCCTGGGGTGGCATTGCAGCAGGCATTTTCGGACAGACCGCGCTAGGGGGCATGGGAGGGGTCTCTTTCTTTTCGCAACTGATCGTGACGGTGGGTGTTATCGGCTTCTGTCTGTTGGCCAGTTTGTTGGTGTATGGTCTGTTGAAGCGCACGGTCGGTATTCGTCTCACGCCCTATGAAGAGCTCAGAGGCTCGGACTTGTCCATCCATAAAATTGAAGCCTGTCCGGAAGAGTCCATGTAAACGTGCAATCTGCCAAAGGAGAATAAACTATGAAAATGATTACTGCCATTATTCAGCCTGAGAAACTTGACGATGTAAAAGATGCGCTCTTCCATGCCGAGGTCTTTAAGATGACCGTCAGCCGTGTTAAGGGCTGTGGGCAACAGGGCGGCTACACCGAGCATTACCGCGGACAGATCCGCTCCGTCAACCTGCTCGAAAAGGTGAAGCTGGAAATCGCGGTGAACGATAATTTCGTCAAGCCCACGATTAATGCAATTATTAAAGCTGCCAAGACAGGCAAGATCGGCGATGGCAAAATTTTTGTGATGCCACTCGAAGAGTGCATCCGCATCCGTACCGACGAAGAGGGCCCTGCCGCTATCGGTTAAGGTTGGTGTGAAGCAGAAGGTCTGGAAAATTACGACAGAGCCTTAATTCTCTAAACACTCGTGAATTCAGCGCTTAGACTGGCAAGGTGAAATAAAAGGTGCTTCCTTTGTTGGGTTCTGATTCGACCCAGAGCCGTCCATGATGCGCAAGAACGATCTCCTTGACAATGGCCAAGCCCAATCCTGTGCCACCCTTCTTCTTCTTATTTTTGCCTTGTGAGAAGGGTTTGAAAATTTCCTCGCGCTCCTCAGGAGCAATACCATGGCCATAATCTTGGACGCTGATCTGGATCTCCCCCTTTTTCAAACGCGTTTTTATCACGATGGGTCCGCTTTCACTGTATTTGATCGCGTTCGCCGTCAGATTGATCAGCACCTGCATAATCTTGTCTCTGTCAAAGACGATCTCTGGTAGGTCTGCTTCAAGGTCCATGACCAGGTCTGATTTTCTCTCCCCAGCAAAAAGAATGGCACCTTTGTTGGCTTCCTTGACAAGTTCGTTTATCTTGTTTTTTCTCAGGTCATACGTTGTCTTTCCTGCCTCCATCTTCTTAAACTCAAGGACATTATTGATCATACGGGCAAGACGGTCAACATTGCTCTTCGTAATCTCAAGCATTTCCTTTTGTCCGTCATTCAGAGAGCCCAGTACGCCCTCTAGGACAAGGTTTGTAGCTTCCTTGATCATGGCAAGCGGACTCCGAAGTTCATGGGAGACTGTGGAGGTAAATTTCGATTTGGCCTCCGCCATGTCTAGGATCGCCTTTTCGGCAGCCTTCTTCTCCGTGATGTCAATACCGATTCCAACCAAACCAATGACTTGTCCGGTTGCATCCTTCATGGGTACCTTCGTGGTAGACCAGTATCGCAGATCGTCCCGTTCCGCGATCTTAACAGATTCTTCCTTGCCGTAGAGTCCTACGCCCTCGCGGATGATCCGCATATCGTCCTCGGTGTATTGACGCGCAAGCGCTTCCGGGTGGTGTTGTTGATCCGTATGGCCCATCAGCGCTTCAGGACTGGACACCCCCATATATTGCGCCAAGATCTTGTTGGCCACCAGAAACCGACAGTCTGCATCTTTGACATAAACACCATACGGTAGGTTGTCAATCAAGGTTCTGAGTTGTAAGCGCTCTTTATTCAGCGCCACTTCTGCCTGCTGGCGTTCAGTGATAAACCGGGCTTGTTGGATATTTTGATATGCAGTGGTGGAGAGTTGATTTGCAAAGGTGAACAGCGCTTGGGCGATCTGTTGAAAATGCGAGATCGACATTGCTGGAACCTCGCGATAGGCTGCGAGGACTTCCTTTTCATCGGCTCCAATCGTGTGAGCGTACTCCTTGATTTTCTCTTCGCTCTGCGTTTCGTCGCGTACTTGTCCGATAAGCCAGTTTGCTATATGTCGGTCGCCGATGGAGATACTCGCCCCTGCATCCCACAACCCGCCGCTGAGGCACGGTTGGATGACAGGACCTTCGGGATGGTAACGTCCGAGAATGGCATCAGAATGATAACAGTTGCGGCAACCAATTTCAGTATTACGAATAATATCTCGGCATAATCTGCAGAAGTTGCTGGGCCGGGTGATGGGCGTACCATCCGTGTGGGTGATGACCGAGGCAACACCTGTTGCAGCTGAAAATTCATCCTGAATGTGCTGAATCGTCTCTAGATCGAAGAGCTCCGAAAAGGTGATACATTCTGGGTGATCCAGCGGACGCGTCAGCGCGACAAGACGCTGTTCTAGGGCCGCCTCGAGTCGCTTGCGTTCCGTCAGATCACTGAAGGTTACGCCGACTTGTAACAATTTTCCTGCGTCATCCATTTGAGAAAAAGCATTTACCAGTAGCCATACCCGAGAGGCACCAATGTATCGGTCAACGCCCATGATAACATTTTCAATGGGTTTGCCTGTTGCTAGGACCCGTGACACGGGATACTCATTCAGCGGCATTTGGCTACCGTCCTCTCGGACAAAGTGCCAGTAGGGATCCATGGCTTTTTTCCCCTGCATCACCTCACGAGGAATCCCGAGCAGTATTTCTGCCTCGTCGTTCGCCAACAGAACAGATGTGTCCGGCGCATGGATCACCACACCAACGGGCAAGAATTGGAGTAGAAGACGATGTTGCTCTTCGCTCTTCTGCAACGCTTCTTCGGTTTGCTTTCGCATCAATGCCTCGCCCATGTGTGAGGCGACATCTTCCAGAAGTTCGATGATCTCGAGCGTGAAGCGTCCTTTACGCTGATCAGCGAAGTGGAGTAATCCAACAGTGCCTTCCTTGTTGCGGATTGGGATCAGAGCCAGTGAAGCGTACCCGCCCTGCATGCACAGGTTACGCGAAGGATGCCGCAGGTGCTGCTCTGCAGAAGGGTCAAGCAAGGCGATGGAATTATTTGTCCAGAAGCTGCCCCCCTTCGTAAAGGATGGAGAGGAGAGGTCGGCTTTGCCTGAGAGGACCAAATCGCAGACACATGCCCAATAGACATTTCCTTCTTGGGTGTTATGCGCATCATCCTTCCCAGCACATTCTCGCAAGGTGTTTTTGGCTAACAGAAATTCCTTTGAAAATCCGTTTTGTGCATAATAGGGAAAATCATTTCCGGCTCGCAACCGCAAACCGACAGCCGCGAAGCCAGTTCGTGTTTTAAGGATGTCAATGACGGTGTTGAGCAGATCCTGCCATTGGCCTGGCTGGTTGAGCTGCTGCAGGATTTCGCGGCTCATCTCGCGATAATCCTCTCTTATTCTCCTCTTAGTCATATCATGCGCAGTCGAGATGGCGCCAATGATATTGCTGTTTGAATCTTTCAGTACACGGCAATTCCAAAACAGCAGTCGTATTTCACCATCCTTGCGCCGTTGCCAGCTTTCTAAACGAATCACATTTTCGTCGCCGTCGAATAATGGATCGACTGTTTCGTAAATTCGACTTTCGCCAACAAAGAAAAAGGAGGCTTTCTTGCCAATGACATCATCTCCGAAAAAAGCAAACCCCGCAGGGTTAGCCCAACGATAGACCTTATCCACATCCACGTACATAATGATTTCAGAAATAGCCTCTAAGATGGCTTCAGGCCGGGTGGAAAGTGGCAACGCCAGCGTCTCGGATTCTCTCTCAAGCGAAGCAAGATGGTGGTTCATAGTTTTAACCCTTTTGTGCGCTTCACGTATTTAGTGGCGTGTTACACACGTTAAACTATTTGTATTATGCGAGATGGCTTCAGCTTCGTCAATGTCCAATTTTAGCGGTCCAACAGTCTGCGTGAGGGTCATTTCAACTAAAATGAATCATGCCCTGACTTGACGCGATACTCTGTAAGTGCTAAAGTTATCTTTAACTTTTTATTTTTATGTCTATTTTTTAATACGAGCGGAAGGGAGGAGGTCACACATGAATGAACAAAATCCTAAAGGAACGGTCTTGCTGATCGAGGATGAGTTTGGCTTCCGACGAATATATACGTCCGTCTTCAAGTATGCAGGCTATGATGTCCTAGATGCTGAAGATGGTGAAAAGGGATTCCAGATGGTGTTGAAGCATCGTCCAAGCATCGTCCTGCTTGACCTGTTGCTTCCCAAAATGAATGGCCTTGAGGTCCTGAAGAAAATCAGAGCAACGGACGAACTCAAGAAGATACCGGTCATTATTTTTTCCGTCTTGGGAGAAGAGCGGGAGGTCGGTATGGGGTTGTCTATGGGTGCAAATGATTACTTGATCAAAGGAAACTCAAACCCGAAAGAGATTCTCGATAAGGTACAAGATATCCTGTCTGCTCAGGTACCTGATGCCAAGTGAACATCCGCTGGGCCAGGACTAAATGAATGATTAACTGTATCGCATCCGGCTGTCGCCGTATCCTTGGCATAGGCGGGTGTGCTTATCCAAGGCCCGCAGACGCGGGACCCACTGTAGAATCAGCTTATATTACAGCAGGCCATTATGATATTATGGTCGAAGTTTGGATTGACGCCAAGGGGGGACTGATTGAATTTTTGAGCCAGACGCTCGCCAAGGTCGAGGGAATTGCTTCCACAGAGAGTTTCCTCGTCATGAAGAGTTTTAATAAGTGGCTCCCCCGGGCAGATCTGTAAGCGAAACCATATGTTTCTATCGCGGAGGAGGGGGAATGATGAACGTTAATCGAGTTGGGGTAGCCTGTTGTTTTACACTGGTGTGGGCATCTGTTGTGCAGGCGGGGTTCTCCATTGACGTTTCACTGCGTCAGGGACTTTTTGAAAAGAACAAGGAGATCGCCAGGGCTGAAGATAAGCTCTCGCCAGACCTCTTTCTTAATCCGCCGACAGAGACACGGCCCGGTTGCTTTTGGGCGTGGCTCAATGGCTTCATCACCCCGGAGCAGGTGACGCGCGATCTGGAGGCCATGAAAAAAGGTGGTATGCGAGGTGGTGAAATCTGGGATGTGGCCGCCTGTGCCGACCCCGATAAACGCGTCCCAGCGGGCCCAGCTTTTCTCAGCCCGGAATCCCTGCGTCTGATGGTCCATGCGATCCGCGAAGGCGACCGCCTCGGACTGGAACTTGGCGTGGTCGCTTCAAGTGGCTGGAATGCCGGCGGCACGTGGGTCACCCCGGCGTATGCAGGCAAGGGCCTCTATCACACCGCCACCTCGGTGACAGGGCCTCGATCCTTTCATGAATCTTTGCCGCTACCTCCTTTGCCGGCGAACTGTCCGCGTGATGAGCAGGGAAAGCCCCTCTATCTCCGCGAAATTGCCGTTCTGGCAGTACCGAAGACCGCCTCTAACGTTCTCGCTAAAAAAGAGTCAGTCATTGACCTGACCTGCAAGATCGGTGACGATGGAAAAGTGCAGTGGAAGGTGCCTGCAGGGGAGTGGACCCTTCTTCGCTTTGTCTGCTTGAACCACGGACAGCAACTGATCGTGCCCAGCCCGAATTCGGGCGGACCCATGATCGACTTCTTTGATCCGAGCGCTACGGAGTTCCATCTCCGGCATATCGCCGATACGCTGCTCAAGGAGCTGGGACGCGACACTTTTACAGGAACCTGTTTCAAGGCCATGGAATTGGACAGCATGGAGCTCGATGGCTTTACACCGTGGACAGCCTCTATGGCTGCTGAGTTTCAGCGGCGTGCAGGCTATTCGCTCATCCAGTATCTTCCCGTACTCGCTGGATGGACTCTTTCTGCAAAGGATGAGCAGGCTCAATTTCTCTATGACTGGCAGAAGCTGGTGAGCGACCTCTTGATCGACGCCCACTATGTGACAGGCCGAAAGGTGCTGGGTTCCTATGGTGTGAAGCTCATCGCGGAGTCCGGTGGCCCCGGACCTCCGATCTGGGAATCCAATCCCGTGGACGGCATTAAGGCGCTCGGAGCTGTGGATATTCCGCGCGGCGAGTTTTGGATCCGACATCGCGGCATATTTCTCGTCAAGACTATCGCCTCAGCCGCCCATGTGTATGGTAAGCGATTGGCGGATGCAGAGTCCTTTACCACTTGGCGGCGCTGGGTGGATGGTCCGCTGAATCACAAGGAGATTGCCGACCGAGCGCTCTGCGAGGGACTCAACTGTTTTTCAGGCCATACCTTTGCTAGTTCGCCACCAGAGGCTGGCCTGCCTGGCTGGGCCTATCATGCTGGCACGGATATCAATCCGAGTGCGACCTGGTGGCCCATGGTGCGCGGATTGATGGATTATCTGGCCCGTTGTTCCTACATGCTCCGTCAGGGCTGGGCCGTGGCCGATGTCTGCTTCTTTTACGGCGATCAGGCGCCGAACTTCTATCCGCCCTTGTGCAATGTACCGGAGAAACCGCTGCTGGCGGGACTCGATGCGCGCAATGACTATGACGTCTGTTCATCGCAGGTGATTCTTGAGCGCATGCGTGTTGAGGTCGGGCGTATTGTCCTTCCGGACGGAATGAGCTATGCCGCGCTCGTGTTACCGGAGCAGGATCATATCCCAGCGCCTGTTCTCGCAAAGATTCATGCTCTGGTGACGGCTGGGGCTACGGTCATCGCCAACACGCGACCAACGCGCGCGCAAGGGCTGAAGGAGCAGAAAGGAGAAACTCAAAATGTACGCCGTTGGAGCGAAGCCCTGTGGGGGAAAGATGCAGTGCCTGCTACGCCAACAATTTTGAGCCGATCCATTGGTGATGGGCGGTTTATTCTCGCAAGCGATCGCACGAAGGCGCTCCGGGAGATCAATGTCGGCCCAGATTTTGAAATTGCTAACCGCAGCGAACCAGATCTGGGTCCACTCGACTTTATTCATCGGAAGACTACCGATCATGAGTTTTATTTCGTCCGCAACAAGACCAAGCAGGCGCAGTCGCTGACATGCCGTTTTCGTGTTGCCTCCGCCCCCAATGGACAGGCACCTGAGTTCTGGTGGCCCGCGTCTGGGCAACGTAGCTCGTGTCCGACCTGGAAGTCCCTAGCCACAGGCCAGACGGAACTGCCGGTGACGCTGGCGCCGTTAGGCTCCGTCTTTGTGGTCTTCCCTAAAAAGGAGACAGGCAAGTCAGAGGCGCTTGATCATCTGGCAACCGACACCTTTGTGGCCGCTTTCCCGGCCACGCTGACACTCGAGGGGTCGTGGCAGGTCGAGTTCCCTGAAGGGTGGGGGGCGCCCCGCATGGCGACCTTTGAGAAACTTCAGAGCTGGACGGAGTCCGATAATGAAAACATCCGCTTCTTCTCAGGCATTGCAACCTATCGGAAAAGTTTTGAGGTGCCAGCCTCCGTGGCGCTGCAGAAACGGCTCTTCCTGCAGTTGGGCGACCTCGCGGAGATTGCGGAGGTCACACTCAATGGCCAACGCCTCGGACTCTCCTGGCTTCCCCCGTATCGGTTAGAAGTGACGAAAGCGATTCAGCCTGGGACGAATCAGCTGGAGGTTCGCGTCGCCAACCTCTGGGCGAACCGGCTCAATGGCGATTCACTCCTGCCGGAGGAAAAACGCTTCACCCGCGGTAACCTTGATCGGATCCAAACCGATCCCACCTCGGATAGTTCGTATGGTCGGGTCCCTAAAGGAAAAACGCGCCCTGTCTATACGACACTCCCGCCTTTGATGAAGTCCGGACTGTTCGGCCCCGTTCAGCTCATAACCCCTGAAACATAAAATTAGAGAAACGAAAGGTAAAATGGATACTTATAAAATGTGGACAGTCGCGATGGTTTGTCTGCTCGCCATCACCGCCTCAGCGGATCAGCAAAAAATTTATTTGCCTTCGGCCATGCCACGCGTAGATATGCATACGCACATGGATGCGACCAATCAATATGACAAAGCCGTTGCAGCCATGGATGGATGGGGGGGGACGCTCACCATCACGCTGAACGGCCTCTTCTGGGTCAAGGATAACGTGGGTAGTAATGCCAGCCCGGTCAGTGTCCGTCAGATCCCGACGAATGACATGGTCTATGTGAAGGAGAAGCTCAACAATCGCATTCTCTTCGTTCCCGGCGCCTTCACGATTCCCAGCAAAGGTATCTGGTGGAATGTTGATGAGATCAAGACCTTCAAAGAGCAGGGCTTTGTCGGACTTAAATTGTGGCCGCATGGAAAGATTTTATCCAGTAAGATTAAAATGATCCACGAGCATCTGGATGAAGCAGGACACCAGGGCATGCCCCTCATCGGAATGCATGTGGGTGATCCCGGAAGCGCAAAATCCAACAACGTCGCCTTCCCTAAATTTGAAGACGATGCCGTCGAGGTCGCGAAGGGACATCCGCAGACGACCTTTATCTTTGCCCACGGACTCTTCATGCTGGAAAACGATGCAGGTCTGGATAAGCTGTCCGGTATTTTTGACAAATATCCTAATGTGTTTGTGGATTTGTCCTATGTACATAATATGCGTCAGGAAGAGCATTACACCGTCAGCAAAGCCCGTGACTTCTACATCAAATACAAAGACCGTATTCTCTTTGGAACTGATGTGTTTGGCGGAGGTGCCAAAGCAGAGGCTTTCCTCAAGGAACGCAAATTGTTAGAGACCGAAGAGGTGACATCAGGGATGCACCGGGGCCCCGCCTTGAAAGGGTTGAATTTACCCAATGACGTGCTGAACCACATCTATTACTGGAACTCAGCCCGCCTGATTCCCCGTGTGCGCCAGGAGCTTGAAAAGCATGGCTTTAAAATCGGGTACGAATTGGGAGATTTTAAATTCGACCGTCTGCCCCCGGATGTCACGGTGAATCCTTTGACCCTCAAAGCAGGCGGGGCTGATCTCACTGGCACGGTCGGATGCGTGACCGAGAGCCTCGTGATTGAGATCGCAGGAAAGTGTTTTGATGCGATTGATAACCGTGACGGAACGTGGAAACTTCCGAAAGAGAAGTTAGGCGCGTTACCTGCCGGCACCTACGATGTCAAGGTGACTGCCAAGAATGCGATCGGCCTTGTTCGCATGGATACCACGACAAACGAACTGATTGTTAGATAGCTCATAACCAAGGACGCCGAGTGAAAATGAAAATGGAGATCTTTATGATGATGATCGCAATGGCAGGAGTGACGTGTGCCCAGGAGTATCTGGCATATGTGGGCTGTTATACGGACGAGAAAAGAGAGGGTATCCATGTCGTGAAGGTCAATACCGAGACAGGTGCGATGAAGCCGTTATGGACGCTGACCGGTGTCGAAGGTACAACCTATTTTGCGCTCAATAAGGCCAAGACGTTCTTGTATACGGCTCAGGCTGATCCGAGTCTGCCAAAGGGCACGAATGGGCTGGTCGCCTGTTATCGGATTGAAGGCGAAAAACTGGTATTGGTGAACCAGGTTGCACTGGGTTGCGGTTCGCCCTGTCATGTCTCGCTGGACAAAGAGGAGAAGACCGTTGTCTTTGCTGATTACGGCAGTGCGACTGCCGGCGTCTGCGAGCTTCAGTCCGATGGCTCACTTGCGACACAGCCACCGGTGACAATTCAGCATGTCGGCAGCGGACCCGATCAACCGCGACAGAAAAGCGCGCATGCGCATGCTACGCTGCTGACACCCGATAATCGCTATCTGTGTGTCACCGACCTGGGCATGGATCAGGTCCGCTTCTATGATTTCGCGGCGCGCAAGACTGGCCTTCGCGAGGTCGAGGCGTTGCGCATCACGACAGCCCCTGGCGCTGGGCCACGTCATCTGACGTTCCATCCCAATGGCAAGTGGTTGTTCCTGCTGAACGAATTGAACAATACAGTTTCCACCTACGCATACACAGGTGAAAGCAACCAGCTTGTCTGTACGCTCTCCACGCTTCCGAAATGGTTTGAGTCATTCAGCAAAGCCTCGGCGATCAAGCTCACGGCTGACGGGAAGATGCTCTTTGCAGGGAATCGAGGGTACGACAGTATCGCTACCTTTGCAGTGAATGAAACGACAGGGGAGCTGACGTTGATGAAGGTGTCAAAGCTGACGGGTAAGTTTCCGCGTGATTTTGAACTGGTGCCAGGTGAAAAGTTTATGATCGTCGGCTATGAGACCTCGCATGGATTTCAAGTTTACGCCGTGGATTACACAACAGGAAAACTTGCGCCCATTGCAAAACCACTCGGCGCCTATAAACCCGTCTGCATCGTCTTTGGCGCGCCTCTTGGCAAGTAATTATTGAAATGCTCAGTCCCACACGTTGCAACGTGTGAGACTGATTACTTCTTAGCCCAATTCACTCTGTTGGATACCCCAATATTCGAGGGCGGTGGCGAGATGCGTACCTATCAAATCAGTTGACTTCTTTCGCATGAACCATATGAAGATCAGAAAGGGCCAGAAGATTGGGATGAGGGCAAAGGGGATTAATAAGTACCCGAACGCTTTAAAGGTGGAGGCGGCAGTCTCGTTCTGCCGCACGGCATCTCGAAGATAAATGACCCGCTTTCTTCGCTTCTCTCCTTCGGAGTCGTTTCCGATGGAAGCATCAAATTCAGCGAGCTGCTTGATTTCCAATGGGTTCGGCTTGCAGGAGTGATGGTGATTGAGGTTTGTCATTGGATTTACTCCGCGAGTAGTGGCGGAGCGAAGGTTGCCTTGTCATACGGCAGCAACCGCACGGTGTAGGAATAGTTCTTGTCGGAGGGGATCTGGTATGGCGCGTGCGGTTTGGCACCCCAGCTGTCATCGCCACCGACGCCCATCTGGACGTGATCGAGATTGAGTGTCGTGGTCTTTCGCTGGGGCATCTGGAAGGTATGCTTGTGGCTCTGCAGATCTTCTGTCGTATACCGGAGGGCCTTGACGCTCAGCAGATTTTTATCCGCAATGGCGAGCAACCCTTTGCCCTGTGCATTCGCAATGGCGGTCCAGCGGACCTTGACCTTGTTGCCGCCTTCACTGGGTTCTGAGTAATCAAAATACTGCTCGTCAATCTTGCCGCTGTAGATATCAATGCGCGTTTCGCAGCGGTCGGAGTAGCTCTCCTGCGGACCGCACCCGTACCAGGTGACGGTCTCAAAGCCTTCCGGCATCAGCATCTGGAGGCCGAAGCGCGTGGGCGACTGCTTCTTCTGCACGCCCGTATAGTTTGCCGTGATTGCGATCTCGCCATTCGGGGCTACGATGTAGGTCAGCGAGTAGGGGGCGCCAATGGTTGGCAGTTTACCCTCTGCAACGATCTTGACGTGCTGGGCGGTCTGTTCAATGATGGCGACCTTCTCAGGTGCCCACTCGTTGCCGACGCGCTTCCAGTCACCATGGAACTTCTCGCTCTTAAAGCCGCGGTCGTTATCTGTGGGTGCACGCCAGAAGTCAGGACGTAGCGGTTCCTGGATGAGCGCCACCCCGTTATAGGTGAGTGTTTTCAGGAGACCGTTTTCAAAAGCGGCCTCAAAGGACGCGCCCTTGACAGTGATGGTCTTGCCCTCTTGCTGGACAGTCAGTGCACCTGCAGACTGCTTCGGGGCGACAGGCGTGCCCTTGTTCATGGCGAACTGCTCCCAGGCGACTTCGTGTCCTGCTGCAGCCCACGAAGTCTCCTTGGCGAGCTTGAAGGAGACATTCAGCCAATACTCGGTTCCAGGCTCCGCTTGGAGGATTTTTTGGAAGGGGATTTTGATGAGCCCTTCTTTTTCCGGCGCAAGTGCGGGAATCTCAAACTTACCCTGTTGAAGCACGCTGCCATTGGACTTCACCTCCCAGGTTCCGATAAGGTTATCGTTCAGCGTTCTGAAGAAGGAGCCATTCTTGACTTTGATGGTGCTGTCAGCGGGATTGTAGGAGGAGAGCTGAATATCTTGATAGACCTTCTTGACCTCAGCGAGGCCAGGATGGGGCGTGCGGTCTGCGGTGACGAGTCCGTTGAAACAGAAGTTGTCATCGCTCGGGATACCATTGTGTGGACCCTTCACACCATGCAGTGGATTGCCATCTTTATCGATGTAATAGAAGTCGCCACCATACGCCTGAAAAACTTTCTCACCGGGTTTCGCCTTCTCAAAGAGGCGTGAGCGCTTGGCGCGTACGGGTTGGTACATGGCTTGGTCAACCCAATCCCAAATACAGCCACCTTGCAGGTGGGGTTTGGTATAGATCTGATCCCAGTAGGCCCGCATATCACCTGTGCTGTTGCCCATCGCATGGGCGTATTCACACATGATAAAGGGGCGGTCGCGTTTTTGGGAGGCATGTTTTGTGAGGACATTCGGCTTTGGATACATGGGGGCGATGATGTCGGTCTCAGGCGCACTTTCCGCCTCGCAGGAGTGGATCAGTCGCGAGGGGTCGCGTTGTTTCATCCAGCGGGCGGTGGTTTCGAGGTTTTTGCCCCAGCCATTCTCATTTCCCACGGACCAGATAATGATGGAGGGGTGGTTCTTGTCGCGCTCGACCATGCGCACCGTGCGGTCCATGTAGGCAGGGAGCCAGTTGGCGTCCTTGGTCAGCTCTTGCGCGCCATGGCACTCGATATTGGCTTCATCATAGACATAGAGCCCCATTTCATCGCAGAGCTCGTACCAGGCTGGAATGTTGGGATAGTGGCAGGTACGGACCGTATTGATATTGTGCTGCTTCATGAGTTGGATGTCTTTGATCATCATCTCCAGGTTCATGGTCTGGCCATTCTTGACATCATGTTCATGACGGTTGACGCCCTTGATAAAGATGCGCTGTCCGTTGACGAGCATGTTGCCGTCCTTCAGTTCGACGGAACGGAAACCGACACGTGTCGGGATCACCTGCAGAGTTTGGCCGTCCTTGTTCTTCAGTGTGATATAAAGCTTATAGAGGTTGGGTTTCTCAGCAGACCACTTGAGTGGATTTTTGACAGGGATCGAAAGGTTCGCCTTGTCTGCGTCAGTCGTGGCCGTCTGGCTAACGACCGTATTTCCTGTCGCATCTTCGAGGAGGAATGACACGGAGGCTCCTGTGCCATTGATGACTTCTGTGTTGACCTTCAGCGTTGCATCGGTATAGGCCGCATCGAGCTCTGTTTTCACCTCGAAGTCGCGAATACGGGTCGCGGGTGCGCACCAAAGATAAACATCGCGGAAGATACCGCTCATGCGCCAGAAGTCCTGGTCTTCGAGATAGGAGCCATCGCACCAGCGGAAGACCTCGACCGCGATCTTGTTTTCGCCAGGCTTTACAAAGGGTGTGATATCAAATTCGGCGAGGGTACGGCTGTCCTTGCTGAAGCCGACCTTCTGGCCGTTGATCCAGAGGTAGAAGAAGGAGTTGACGCCGTCGAACCCGATAAAGATCTTTTTGCCGTCCCAGTCCTTGGGCACAGTGAAGGTGTGGCGGTAGGAGCTGACGCTGTTGTAGGGATTCGCGGGATCCACAATAGGCGGGGTGGGTTTGCCAAAGGGGTAACGAATGTTGGTATAGATCGGGACGCCATGGCCTTCGATTTCAACATTGGCAGGGACGGGAATAGAGGTCCATTGGGAGTCATCAAACGCAGGTGCTTCAAAACCCGCGACGCGGTCGAGCTGGGTCTTGGAGAAGTGATATTTCCACTGTCCGTTTAGCGATTTATAAAAGGGCGATTTTTCGCGTTCCGCGCCAAAGGTGTAACGGATGGTTTTCGCGACCTCCAGTGACGGACAGGTGATCATCGTCGCATGAGGTTTTTCAGTCCCCTGATGAATGGCCTTGGGGTTCTGCCAATCAGGGGGCTGTTGCGCAAAAACACAGGCGAGTGGAAGTAAGGTGGCGGCTAAAATGCTTTTTTTCATGGATTAGTTTCCTTTTGGGGTCAGTGAGCTTTTCTCTAGTTCGCGACTCAATTTTGAGAGGGACTGCGTGAGAGCCTTGTCAAACGCAGTGATGATGTCTGAAGGGGCGGATGATTCCAGCGGTGCGGAGCCCGTCGCCTCGTCACTCCAGAGCAGGGTGAATGAAGGGGCAGTCTCATCCACGATGCTCAAGCGCAACGTGATGATCGCCATGGGACGCTCCTTGCGGAAGTCCAATAGAATTTCCTCTACGGTACCTTCGAGACCCATGGGTGCGAGCGCACCAGAGGAGGAGTCATAGACCGCCTTAAAGAGGCCAGTTTTTCTCAGATAGTGCATGGATTGCACGCGGATCAGTTCATGGGGGGAGGCGATCCAACTGGTGTAGTAATCCATGACCGTCTCACCATTCGCCCGTTTGACAATGAGGTTGCCCGTGTCGAACGGGGGCTGGCTGTTAAAAGAGAGCATCTTTAGGTTATTAAAGAGGGGCTTTGGGACTGGTTTTGCAGGCAGGCTCGCCTGCAACGCATAGCAACGCTTCTGGTTGACCGCGAGTAGCTGAGCATCCGAGGAGATACAGCCTGGCAACAGGATAAGGATCGCTAGCGAAAGTATAGCCAATCGTGTGTGAATGGGATACATAGTCATTTTTCCTTTGAGGATAGAGTCTAACAGACGCCCAGGACATCGCCTTTGACGAGGGGATGTCCGTTCAAGAATGATTTGCCGTCCATACGCCGTCCACCTTCAGGTTGTACCGCAGTGAGGCAGAGGGCACCATCGCCGGTCAAGACCCGAGGGCCTGAAGGGCAGAAGTCATAAATGCTGCCTGGGGGCATGGCTGAAGCCTGTAAAGGTGCTGGCAGGATTGTCGCCTCCAAGATTTTCATACGACCTGAAGAGCCTTTTTTGACAAGGTGGTTGGGCAGAAAGGTGAAGGCGCCGGGCCAAGGGTCAAAGGCGCGGATGCGTCGCTCAATCAATCGGGCAGGGAGAGCCCAGTCGATCAATCCATTGTGCTTCTGCATCTTAGGGGCGTAAGTTGCAAGGGAATGATTCTGTGGTTCCCGCTTCATGGTGCCATTGATGATCTGACGCAGGCCCTTGACCATGGTGACAGCCCCCAGAATGGCCAGGCGGTCCATCAGGGTGAAAGAGGTGTCGTCCGAGCAGATAGGTTCCACCGCAGTGAGTAGCATGTCGCCATCATCCATACCCTCGTCCATCTGCATGATGGTCACGCCTGAGACCTCATCGCCTGCAGCGATTGCGTACTGCACGGGAGCTGCACCGCGATACTTGGGCAGCAGGGAGAAGTGTCCGTTGATACACCCATGGGGTGGCAGGGCGAGGAGTTTTTTTCCAAAAAACTGTCCAAAGGCTACGACCACGATTACGTCTGGCTTCCATGCGGCGAGGGTTTCGAGCACGGCAGGCGCATTAATTTTTTCAGGCGAGATGATGGGGCCAATCTTGTTTTCAACAGCAAAGGTCTTGCAGGGGCAGGGCGTGAAGTGTTGTTTACGTCCGGAGGGACGGTCAGGCTGTGTGACCACGCCAACGACCTTGAGCAAGGGGCATTTTATCAACGCCCGCAAGGTGACAGCCGAGGCCTCGGACGAACCTATAAAAATAACGCGCATGATCAGTCGTGAAAGAGATTGTGTTTCAGCAAAAAAACGTCTTATTAAATTAGCACATTTCCTGATAGGTGGCGATTTCAAAATTGTTTAATTTCCGCCTTGCTCTCAGGGGGCTGGTTTGATAAATTGTTTACTCTTTTTTGAGAATGGTAGGATACCGAAGTGGCCAACCGGGGCAGACTGTAAATCTGCTGGCTTACGCCTTCCTTGGTTCGAATCCAAGTCCTACCACCATTTAGTTCTGTTGAGAGGAGGTGAATAGCGTGATCCAGATGCGAATGAAGAAGGGCGAATCAGTCGAAAGAGCCCTCAAGCGCCTGAAAAAGGTAATGGATAAGGAAGGACTGCTCAAGCAGCTTCGTAATAACCGTTACTACGAGAAACCGTGTGTTAAATCCCGGCTCAAATCAGCACGCGCCCGTATCCGCAGCCATTCCCGTCGCGCCATGCGCGAAATGGGTTGAGCAGCGTAAAACGCTATTCAAGACAAACGAAGACACTGGTTCGCGCCAGTGTCTTTTTTTGTCCATGAACCAGCTTCATTCGGTGGCGTACTGATTATCAACTAATTGAGTGGACTTTTGTAGGACAAAGGAGTAAGATTTAAAATAGTTAATTAACCCATTAAGGAGATTCACAATGAAGACGATGCTTGTTATGATGATGATGGCTGTGATGGCGGTTTCTGTTTCGATGGCTGAAGAAGCTGCTGCACCTGCGAAGAAGGAAGCCCCAAAGTGCTCCTGCACCGCAACCTGCACAGCCGAGAAGAAGGATGCTGCTTGTGTTTGCAAGAAGTGCAAGTGTGGCAAGAAGTGTGGCAAGAAGGCCGAAGGCAAGTGCTGCACGAAAGATGGTAGCTGCAAGAAGGTTGAGAAGAAGGAAGAAGCAGCCAAGTAAGCATGTTCTTTCAGGACGGCGTGAGGCGCACCTGAATAGAATAAAAAAAGCACCGGAGTTTTCCGGTGCTTTTTTTGTTAGGTGAGAATCACCCGCTTATACGAGCCCTTGATCGATCATGGCTGTCGCGACCTTCATGAAGCCAGCGATGTTAGCGCCCATGACGTAGTTGCCCTTGTGGTTGAACTCAGCGGCCGCATCCCAGCACTGCTGGTGGATGGCGCACATGATACCATGGAGCTTCTGATCCACTTCTTCACGTGTCCAGCTCAGGCGGATAGAGTTCTGGCTCATTTCGAGGCCCGAAGTGGCCACGCCACCTGCATTTGCTGCCTTGCCAGGACCATACATCAGCTTCGCCTTGATGAACTGTTCAACCGCTTCAGGCGTGCTGGGCATGTTCGCGCCTTCGGCGACCAGCTTGCACCCATTCTTGATGAGTGCCTTGGCGTCGTTGCCGTTGAGCTCGTTCTGCGTGGCGCTCGGGAAGGCACAATCACACTTGACGGCCCATGGGGTCTTGCCAGCGGTGAACTGGGCTTTCTTGAACTTCTTTGTGTAGTCGCTGATGCGACCGCGCTTGACGTTCTTGAGGTCCATAACAAAGGCCAGCTTCTCAGCGGTAATGCCCTCTGCGTCATAGATAAACCCGCTGGAATCAGAAAGCGTGACAGCCTTCGCACCGAGATCGTTGAGCTTCTCAACGGTGTACTGCGCAACGTTTCCGGAACCGGAGACTGTGCAGATCTTGCCAGCGAAGCTTTCGTTACGTGCCTTCAACATCTCATCGGCGAAATAGACGCAACCATATCCTGTTGCTTCAGGACGGATCAGTGAGCCACCCCAGGTGCGGCCCTTACCGGTCAGCACGCCTGTAAACTCATTGCGCAGGCGCTTGTACTGTCCGAACATAAATCCGATCTCGCGACCGCCCACACCAATGTCGCCTGCAGGGACATCCGTGTCGCTGTCCACGTGACGGAAGAGTTCGCTCATGAAAGACTGGCAGAAGCGCATGACTTCGTTGTCTGACTTGCCCTTCGGATCAAAGTCGCAACCACCCTTACCGCCGCCCATGGGGAGTGTGGTCAGTGCGTTCTTGAAGATCTGTTCGAAACCGAGGAACTTCAGAATGCTCTGGTTCACGGTCGGATGGAAACGTAAACCGCCTTTGTAAGGTCCGATCGCGCTGT
>CAMBQV010000043.1 GCA_945870145.1 Akkermansia muciniphila | reverse complement strand
CACCTGCTGGATGTTCTAACTGAAGAGAAAGCGCGCGTCACCTGTTTTGTGCTTGGTAAGTTCCTCGAGAAATTTCCACGTACTGTAAGTCGGATTGTGGCTGAAGGACACGAGATCGCATCTCATGGACATGGGCATGTCGATGTCTTTAAGCAGTCGCCCGCAGAATTCAGGGAAGATGTGCGTCGCGCAAAGAAGCAACTGGAGGATTGGACAGGGCGGAAGGTCGTTGGATACCGTGCACCGGCGTTTTCGATTGTACGCGAGTCACTGTGGGCGTTGGAGATTCTGGAAGAGGAAGGGTTTCTCTATGATTCGAGCATCAATCCGGCTGTCAGTGTGCGGTATGGTGTATCGAATTGGCCACGCCAGCCTGTGCGGGTGACGTTTCCCTCCGGACGCAGTTTGCTCGAGTTGCCTATGGCCACGGCTCAAGCTTTCGGACGCGCATGGCCGGTGGCCGGTGGCGGCTATCATCGGCTCCTGCCGTGGACTGCGATCCGTCTGGCCCTCTCTCGTGCGCTTAACAAGGGCGAGGTGTTCGTGTCTTATTGTCATCCGTATGAATTCGACCCCGAGGAATTTCACCATCTGACGTATGCTTTGCCGTTGAAGACGCGATTGCATCAGGGGCTGGGGCGCGGGAGTTTTGAAGACAAATTCCGTCGCATGCTGGGTTGTTTTGAGACGGTTTCCGCCGAGAGCCTAATACATCGTACCGTGTGGCCGGCTTACATACCTCCAACAGGGTACAAGGAAGGATCGAAGGCATGACCAAACAGACAGCACCTTATGCGGCCCGCTTCTCACAGCAGATTGCAGGGGGGGCTCCATGCTTTCCCTTCTGGAAGGGCCGTGTAGCCCTTTATGCTATTCTGAAGGCACTCGGCATCGCTCCTGGTGACGAGGTGGTGGTTCCGGGCTATACGTGTGTGATGAACATCAACCCAGTGAAGTACTGCGGTGCCTGTCCCATCTATGTAGACATTGATCCAAAGACGTATAATGTCGACCCTGGGCGTGTTGAGGCGGCGATCACGCCTCGGACGCGGGTGATCATCGCCCAGCATACGTATGGCATTCCGTGTGATATGGATGTACTTCTTGCGATTGGGAAGAAGCATGGTGTCCCGGTCATCGAAGACTGCTGCCTTGCTCTGGGCTCAACCTATAAGGGACGACTCTGTGGAACCATGGGTGTTGCGGCGTATTGGTCGTTTCAGTGGAGTAAGACAGTGACGACCGGAATTGGTGGGATGGCTGCTGTAAATGACCCCGTGTTGGCGGAGAAGGTGCGGGTGCTCTGCGCTCAGGCCAAAAATCCTTCTCTGCGGACGACGACGTTGCTGGATCTCCAACGCCTAGCGCACCGCTTCCTGCTCTATCCCAAGACGGCTGCGTTTGCAACGGCGTTGTTTCGGTGGCTTACTGCGAAGGGGGTGGTGATCGGCTCGTCGTCGTCTCAAGAATTTAATCCTGTTGAAGCCTTGGATTTCTTCATGGGCATGAGCGTCGGCCAAGCTCGTGCAGGATTACGAGGACTATCCTTCTTAGAGAAAAACCGTGACCACCGACAGGAACTCCTCAAGCTTTACGAAGACGAATTGAAGGGGAAGGAGGCGCTTTTGCCGCAGCCACCAGTTGGTGGTGCTCCTGTTTATGTGCGATATCCTGTCCGTGTGAAAGACAAACAGTTTATCCTGAAGGAGGCCGTAAGCAGGCGGATGGAGATAGGTAGTTGGTTCGAGTCTCCGCTTCATCCCCACGAAACGCCTCTATCACCATATAATTACACGCTGGGTCAATGCCCAGAGGCGGAGCGGGCGGCACGTGAGGTGGTCAACCTGCCTCTCCATCCGCGCGTGACACGCACCGAGGCGGAACGGAGCGTTCGGTTTATTGCAGAGCATCTTGCTGGTGAATAGATTAATTCGGTGATAAAAAAGGGGCCTTATGGATTGGAAAGTACAGTTATTCAAGTTGAATTTTGATGAGCGTGAGATCGAGGCGGTGGCGGAGACGTTACGCTCGGGCTGGATCACGATGGGTCAGCGTACCCTTGATTTTGAGGCGAACTTTGCACGAGAATTGGGTGAAGGTGCACAGTGTCTTGCGGTTGCGAATGGGACCGCAGCATTGCATCTCGCGGTTCTCGCTCTGGGCATTGGCCCAGGTGATGAAGTGATCGTTCCTGCGCTCACCTTTATTGCAGATATCAATGTTGTGAGCATGGCTGGGGCCACCCCTGTATTGGCGGATGTCACCTCCCTTGAGGATTGGTCCATGGATCCTGCGGACATCGAACGTAATATCACGCCACGCACAAAGGCGATTTTGATCGTCCACTATGCCGGCTATGCGTGTGACATGGAGGCGATCCAGGAGATCTGTCGGCGGCATAACCTGCCGTTGATCGAGGACTGTGCTCATGCTCCTGGCGGGGCATATAAAGGGCGCAAGCTCGGAACTTTCGGCGATGTGTCGGCATGGAGTTTTTTCACCAATAAGAATCTGTCGGTAGGTGAAGGCGGCATGGTGGTGACACGCGATTCCATGCTTTTCCAAAAGTGCAAGAATCTACGTTCGCACGGTATGACAGTTGCGAGCTTTGACCGCATGGCTGGCCGGGCCTCCACGTATGATGTGGTCGAGCCGGGTCTCAACTATCGGCTCGATGAAATGCGCGCGGCACTGGGACTCGTTCAACTGGATAAATTAGATGAGTCCAACAGGAGCCGGAGAGCGTTAACCGAGCACTATTTTACACGTCTTGACAAGATGCCGCGCCTGTCGATCCCGTTCCGCTATTTTGACCGGGGAACGCCAACATGGCACATCATGCCCATTCTATTGGATGTGGGCATGGATCGGCAGAAGGTGATCGATGGTTTACGGGATGCGGGCGTGCAGAGCAGTGTTCACTATCCAGCGATTCAAGAATTCACAGCCTATCGTGATTGTCGCGGGATCGTCCCGCGCGCGATCGAAATTAGCCGTCGTGAATTGACGCTGCCGCTCTACCCGACCATGACCGAAGCGCAGGTCGACTATGTGTGCGATGCGTTGGAACATGTTATCACCTAATTAAGCGAATTGAGAGCGGGGAAGTTCTAAAGTTCTAAAATGCTAAAGTTCTAAAGTTTATGAGAGGCTGATCAATGAATTACACGAATTAAGCGAATTGAGAGTTGTAACGAAGAACTGTACAGTATAAAGATTAGGTAAATTCGGTTAATTAGGTGATAAATTACAATTAGGTGATTATGATTAGATTATTCGACATCCTGTTTTCATTGTTGGCGATGATTGTTCTCGCGCCCTTCCTGATACCCATCATGATCGGGTTGAAGCTGACAGGGGAGCATGATGTTTTTTATCTTCAAAAGCGGGTGGGACGAGGTGGCAAGGATTTTAAGGTCTTCAAGTTTGCTACTATGCTCCGAAATAGTCCTGCGCTACCGGGCGGAGTGCTGACCCAGAAGAATGATCCGCGTATTCTGCCTATGGGAAATTTTCTGCGCAAGACGAAGATCAACGAGTTGCCGCAACTGCTCAATATTTTCAGGGGAGAGATGAGTTTCGTCGGGCCGAGACCACAAGCGCGGAAACATTATGAGCTCTATTCACCTGCTGTCAAAGAAGCGATTGACAGGATTCCTCCTGGGCTGACTGGAATCGGATCTGTCGTATTTCGAGATGAAGAGGCGATCCTTGATCATGTTGAAGGAGATCGGGATATCTTCCATGACAGCGTGATCGCTCCTTACAAAGGGGAACTTGAGGTCTGGTTTGTCTCTCATCGGAATCTTTTTTCTTATTGCGCATTGATCCTGTTGACGGCCTGGTGCGTGCTCTTCCCGAGAAGCATGCTTTATAAGCGCGTCTTTAAGTCTTTGCCGCCCCTTTCGCCGGTGTTGAGCAGGTATCTGTGACGAGTAGTGGAATTAGATGTTGGTGCAAAAGGTGTTTGCTGTTTGTTATATAAATCAATAGAAAAGGAATCTAATGTCTCGCTTAGTTGTAAAAGAAATGAGCATTCCAGACGTGAAGTTGCTTATGCCAAGTATATTTAGTGACAGCCGTGGATATTTTATGGAAACTTATAACCTTCAAGAAATGAGAACGTTGGGAGTTGATGCAGTCTTTTGTCAAGACAATGAATCATCTTCTATGAAAGGCGTCTTGCGAGGGTTACATTATCAAATGCCACCCTATATGCAGGCTAAACTAGTTCGAGTAGTGAAAGGTGCTGTATTTGATGTGGCGGTTGACATAAGGCAGGGTTCACCTACATTTGGAAAATTTGTTGCAGTAACCCTCACAGAAGAGAATAAACAACAACTCTATATTCCACGAGGTTTTGCACACGGATTTCTTGTATTAGAGGACAATACTATTTTTTCCTATAAATGTGATAGCTTCTACAATCCACTATCCGAGCGCGGTATTTGCTTTAATGACCCAGCGATTGGTATTGCGTGGCCAGATGTTGGAATCCCTTTTATCCTCTCGGACAAGGATCGAAAAAATGTGAGATTAAATGAAGCCGATACTTTTTATAACTAAGCTTGGCCTTGGTGGCATGGAGCGGGTCTGTACGACGCTCTGCAATGAGTGGACAGCTCAGGGCAGGGCGTTTTTGCTTTATGTGTCGTATGATGGCGGCGGTATGCGTCAGGCGATCCATGCGCAGGAACAGGTCTATGTCGCAAACAGACCTGCGCGGTGGGCTTTTGTTGGCTTAGCAAAATTGTGTAGAAAACACCCTGATTCGCCTGCCCTTGTGTTCAGTTTTGAGCTTGGGGTTGTCTTGGTCGTGCTGAAGATGATGGGGGTCATTCGCAATCGGATTATTCTTCGAGAATCAACGGCGATCATGAGCCATTGTACTTTTTTCTGGCGTCTGATTTACCGCCTGGTGGGGCCTTCGATCAGTGGCATTATTGCGCAAAGTCAGAAAGGCTTAGACGATCTAGCTCAGTTGTTTAGGACGCGTCACCCACGTGTTGTCGTTCATAATCCGTGTGTGTTCGTCCTGCGACCATCGGAGCGGATGTTTGAACGTCGCAATAACACAGTTCTTCAACTGTTAATGGTCGGGCGCTTGGCGCCGATGAAGGGGCATGTGCGCGTATTGAAAGCCATGAGCACGAAGGGGGGGCAAGGAGCTCTGCAAAAGGGCGTAGCACCCAATTGGCGACTGTCTATCGTGGGAGACGGGCCCTGTCATGAGCGGATCGAAGCGACCATCACGGAGCTACGACTGGCTCATCAGGTTGAGATGATTGGGGCGGTCTCGGATGTCCGTCCCGTCTACGAGCACGCGGATCTGTTTGTTCTGGCATCGGATTATGAAGGGCTCCCGAATGCATGGATCGAAGCCCTCGCCTGCGGGTGCCGGGTGGTGGTCATGGAGGGGGATGGCGGTACGTCAGAGTTCATGCGGTCACTGGGATTAGGGTCGTTTGTCTTCTCGCAAGAGACGTTTGAACGTTCCTTCTGGGCGTGCGTACAGACCGTCTTCGAGTCAGACGCAAGCGTCTGGCATCAGGCGTATCAGGCTATGGTTCAGAAGGTGTCGCCGGGTTGCGTGTCTGATCAAATATGGGAGTTTGTGCAGGAGTAGAGAGTTGTTTTATCAACGAATTGAACGAACGGGAGAAAGCTTTTTTAGCTGAGAGCCCTATGAATATCTGGATTAATACAGCTTTTGATAGTCTTCCGCGAGAGGAAGGCCGACCTTTACGCTATCGGTTATTGGCTCAAGTGCTGGTGCGTTGCGGGCATACCGTGACCTTATGGAGCAGTGACTGGTATCATATTAAAAAGGAGAACCGCGGACTACCTCTTGTTTATAATCAGGACGGAGTAGAGGTTCGGCTTGTGCCCACGTTGCCGTATCGCACAAACATCGGCTGGTCGCGCTGGAAAAGTCATGCACGATACGCGCGAGATTGGGCAAAGCTTGCCGCAGAAGCGGTCGAGAGGGGTGAGTTGCAAAAGCCAGACTGTCTGCTCCTCGCGATGCCTCCTTTAGGTGTTTTTCAGATTGCGGAACAGGTGGCAAAGCCTTGGGGCACGCGCTTGATTATGGATGTTCAAGACCTGTGGCCTGAAACCTTTCATCGGTTGTTGCCAAGAGGACTACGCCTGTTCGGGCGTTTTCTCTTTTATTATTTTCATCGCCAGGCGAAATATGCCTATCAAAGAGCTGCTGCTGTTGCTGCTGTTTCGGAATCCTATCAAGAGGTCATTAATAGAAAGGATCTTCGTGTTTTTCCGCTGGGCATGCAGCTTCCCGACGCCTCACCGCGACCCTCTTGCGAAGGAAACTTGCTTCGACTCGTGTACATCGGCAATCTGGGCTCGCTCTATGCGATTGATGTTTTACTGAAGGGGGTTTTGAAACTCGTGGAAAAGGGCGTTGCGCTCACACTTGATGTGGCAGGGGATGGTCCTTGCCGTGCCCTGGTTGAAGCGTATGCGAGGAAGACTCCCGCCATTGTGTTTCACGGGTATCTGTCTGAAACCGCGCTGGACAGGTTGCTGAGATCACGTGATGTGGGTGTGGTGCCCATGCGCCAGAGTTCAGGTGTGGCAATACCCAACAAAGTTGTTGATTATGCCATGTACGGCCTCTGTATTTTAAATGGGCTTGCCGGAAAGACGCAGGAGCTGGTAGAGGCTTATGACGCGGGTGTTTTTTATCACGTGGACGCTGTTGATTCGCTCATGGCTGCAATTGAGTGCTTAATAAAGAATCCTGAAGCGGTCGCAACGAAGGGGAACCATGCCCGGCAAATGGCGGAGGCTCATTTTGATGGCCAGCGGATCTCTGGGGAGATGGCAGAGTGGGTTGAGCGGGTTGCTAACCCCTCGCTAGGGCGAGGTAGACCATAAGCTAAGACTAAGCTATGAAAATATTGCATATAGTTGCAGGTGTGTGGCCTGGATCTGGTATTGCTGAGGTCGTGGCTGGCCTATGCCGCGCGTTAAAGGCGCAGGGGCATGAGGTCGCTGTGGCGACGACGGAGGAGGGAGAGGGAGAAGTTCTAAAGTTCGAGCCGGCTTCGCTAAAAGCTACGCCGCGCCAGGGGAGTTCTAAAGGTGGTGAGAAACTGGAAACTGGAAACTTGAAACTTGGGGAAACGCTGTGGTCGGACGCAGATCATAAGTTTCTGAACATCGAACATCGAACGGGAGAAGAACAGGTGCGGGTGGTGATGTTTCGGCGGAGTTGCCCGCGGGCGGTCTATTTTTCATGGGGGATGGTATGGGGGTTGGGGAAAGAGGTGCGAGAGGCAGATACTGTTCATGTGCATGGTTGCTGGACATTTCCGGTCTGGTGGGGGGCGTGGCTGGCATTGAGGTACAAGAAGGTTCTTGTCATGAGTCCGCATGGGTCTTTGGACCCTGTGAGGCTAGGGCATTCGGGATGGAAGAAGTATTTAGTCGGGTGGATGGATCGGTGGTTGCTGAGAAGGGCGGATGTTGTTCATGCGACGTGTGAGGCGGAGCGAGCCTGGATACAGGCAGTTCTAAAGTTCGAGAGTTCTAAAGTTCTAAAGTTGGGGAGGGGGCCGAGGATCGTGGTTATACCGAATGGGGTGGGGCGAGAAATGCTCGAATTCGCGACTTCGCGCATTTCTTATTATGACCATTTGGATCAATAAGTCGTTTGATGTCTGCCGCAACAATGCCAAGCGATTGGCGGAGGAGTGCTTTAATGCTGAGCGCATTTATCCCGCGTTTGGCAGGTGGCTGGAGGGATTATTGCGACCACACAGTGGTCGCAATGACGTGATTAAAACGGGAATGACTGGTTCTGATAGACCACACAGTGGTCGCAATGACGTGATTAAAAGCAATGCCTTTCAGACTACTTTTGCCGCAAAAGGTGCGACAGCATGAAGCTGTTTTAACCACGAGTTTGTGACCACTGAGTGGTCACAAAAAGAGAGCAAAAAGGAAGCAGATGGGAAACAGGCCACAAAAGGGGTATGACTACAATCGCGCGGGTGTTGCAATGGTCACGCTGAAGGCCCGGCCAGGCGTGTGGCTCTGCCGAATCACGCAAGAAACTTTTGCTTTAACAGAGGTGGGGCGCCTTGTTCAGGAGGAGCTGGACGGCATACACACGTTTTATGAGCAGGTGAAGATCGGGCACTACCAAATCATGCCAGATCACCTCCATGTCGTGGTGCATGTGGTGCGTTCTTTACCTGCAGGCGTGACGCTCCAGCGCGTGATCCGAGGGTTTAAAATTGGGCTGGATCGGAAGTGCCGTGCGCTTTTCAATGAGTCAAGCTATCAAGTATTCGAGAAGGGTATGTATGATAGCTTGGTCTTTGATGATGTTCATCTCGCGCGGGAGGTGGCATATGTGCGCGATAATGTGAGGCGGTATCGCATGAGAAAGGCGCATGCCAAGTTGTTTGAGGAGCCGCAACCCGTCATGACTTTGGCTGATGGGGTTAAACTCTGGGGTATTGGAAATATTTTTTTAATAGAGCACCCACGGCGGTTGCGTGTGCAGTTTTCGCGAAGCATGACGGAGGAGCAGTGGCAGAGCTGGCAGGCCGACTTAACATGGCACCTTGAGCAAGGGACTGTTTTTGTCTCGCCTTTTATCTCGCCGTATGAGAAGAGGGCCTTAGATGAAGTCGTAGCACGAAGCGGGCGGGCAATCAGATTGACACATACATTCTTTGGCGAGCGCTATAAGCCTATGGGGCAGTTGTTTGATCTCTGTTGCGAGGGGCGGTTGCTCGAGATTTCGGTTGCAGGCGAGTTTGAGCGATATGCGCAGCTTGATCGCGTGGCATGCTTGCGCATGAATGAGGTGGCTGGCATTATTGCGACTATTTAGTGTGACCACTCAGTGGTCACACTGACGTGATTAAAACGGGAATGACTGGTTCTGAAAGACCACACAGTGGTCACACTGACGTGATTAAAAGCAATACCTTTCAGGCGGTATGGTCACAAGCCAATGCTTTTCAGGCGGTTGGTGCACAAAGAAGCGCGCAAGCATGAAACTATTTTAACCACGAGTTTGCTACCACTGAGTGGTAGCAAAAAGCGAGTACACACATGACTAAAAAGACGAAAATAGTGCTTAGCCTTGGGAGATTACACCCGCTGAAGGGGCTTGATCTCTTAATCTCTGCATTCGCAGAGATTAAGAGAACTTCTTCCTGGCAGTTAATAATCGCGGGGCCGGATGAGCAGGGGACGAAAGAAAAGTTAAAAATTCAAAGTGAAAAGTTGAAAATAAGAATAGCCGAGGCCAGTGACTTGTCTGACGCGAGTGATGCGGACATCATTTTTATGGGGTCGGTGCAGGGCGAGGCGAAGTGGGATTTGATCAAAAGGGCAGATATCTTTGTGTTGCCGAGCCGGAGTGAAAATTTTGGAATCGTTGTTGGTGAAGCGCTTTCGTGCGGTGTGCCTGTGGTGACCACAGCGGTGGGGCCGTGGTTGGAAGCAGCAGTAGGCAGTAGCAGTAGGCAGTTGCAAAAAGGAGAAAACATCGAACATCCAGCAGAAGAAAGAGAAGTTCTAAAGTTGACGGAGGAACTGCCAACTGCCAACTGCCAACTGCCGACTGCCCACAGGGGCCTGATTGTGGTGGAGACGAGTGTTGAAGGGATTGTGGAGGGGTTGGAGCGGATGATGGCGCTCAGTGATGATGAGCGTCATGAGATGGGGCGAAAAGGATCGGAGTGGGTCAAACGGGAGTTTAGCTGGGATCACGTGGCGAAGCAGATGGTTGAAGCGTATGAAGAGGGGCGAGCTGCAGCTCGCCCGTGCAGAGGGGGCATCAATGAGCCGCGGGGGTTAAGCGTGGGGAGGGGCGAGCTGTAGCTCGCCCGTGCAGAAACGAGCTTTTTTGTTAGGATTTTGTTGGGGGGCTTGAAATGCACGATAAAAGCAGGTATTATAGAACACATCTTATGGATAAAAAATGCAAATTATTGTTGGTGGATGATGATCCAAGCCTTTTGAGCACTCTGGGTGACTTCCTCATGTTTGAAGGGTATGAAGTTGCCTGCGCATCAAGTGGTGAGCAAGCGCTAGTCGAGATGCGCGCGTCACAGCCTGATTTGATTATTTTAGATATGGGTATGCCAGGAATGGGAGGCATGGGTTTTCTGGATCGGATCACTAACCCGGATGGAAGTACTTTGGTGCCTGTTCTGGTCTTGACGGCCCGGACGTCCATGGCGGAATATTTTGCTGACAAGCAGATTGCAGGATTTCTTGCAAAGCCCTGTGATCCAGCAGACCTCTTAATGGAGGTGGGGCATGTGCTCTTTATGTCTTCGCCGGATAGCGTGGCAACTGCCCCCAATAAGAAGGTGAGGCGAGTTGTGGTCTCTGAAGGAGATCCTGCCTTGCTCGCTCTTTTGGAACAGGAGTTTTTGAAGACTGGCTTTGAAGTTGTGGGAGTCTCGACAGGGCTTGAGGCAGTTGAGGCGTGCATCAAATTTGTCCCTGATGCCTTGGTTATGCGCCTAGAGCAACGCGAGATGAGCAGCGATGAGGTGATCAAGATGTTGCATCGCCTTCCTAATACGAGCCAATTGAAAGCTGTTGTTTATGGTATCGATCTTCCAGACGCGGATCTGCAGGATCTGGCAAATTTAGATGTGCCTGAAAATTGTCTTCTGAAAGACTTTTCCGTCAATACCATTATTGATCGCGTGATGTCCGTCACTTAAGCATGGTTTTTACAATGCTTCCCTGAGTTTAAGAGTTTTACCGCAAAAACCGCTAAGTAGAGCTCAAATGCCTCGACCGCCTCACGCTGAATACAGCACGGCGGAGCGGGCAATTGAGCATAGACAACTCATTTTCCCTCCGCAAAAAACTAGTTTTTTGCTGATGGAAAATTAAATAAAATTTGTCTGGGCGGTTATCCGTTCTGCCGTGCTGTATTCAGCGTGAGGCAGACGGGATAACCGCACTCCCTTTTGCGGTTTTTGCGGAAAAAGAATTTTGTTAATCGGTAAAGGGTCCTAATACTATGAAATGTCCGAAATGTGGTCACTTGGATGATAAAGTCCTCGACAGTCGCGCGGCACGTGAAGGTGCTTCTATTCGTCGTCGCAGACAATGTTTGCAATGCGAGTATCGTTTCACGACGTATGAAGAGATCGTGAAAGACGAACTTCATGTGATTAAAAGAGACGGACGCCATGAGGAGTTTAATCGCCAGAAGTTGGAACGTGGCCTCTCGCGTGCCTGTGAAAAACGTCCGATCAGCGGAGATCAGATTCATGATTTAGTGGACCAAGTGATCGCAGAGTGTGAAGGTGAGAGCGAGGTGACCTCGGAGCGGATCGGCCAGGCGGTTATGGAACGCCTCCATCATGTGGATGAGGTGGCGTATATACGATTTGCCTCGGTCTATCGTCGCTTTGCTGATGTGAATCAGTTCTTGAAGGCGGTCAAAGATGTGGTGGAGAAGAGTTAGAAGAAGTTCTAAAGTTCTAAAATGCTAAAGTTCTAAAGTTGGGAGAGCAAACCCCGCGCCAGGGCGCGGCAGTCCCTAAGCGGAAATGCGAGAAATGAAGAAGCTGACAGTTTATATTCCGGAGGCGCATGTTGAGGTTGTGAAGGAAGCGCTATTTGATGCGGGGGCTGGACGCTATGCCACGTATGATCGCGTTTGCTGGCAGGTCTTGGGGACGGGGCAATTTCGGCCGTTAAAGGGGAGCAATCCTGCAATTGGAGTGATTGGCCAGGAGTGCCGAGTTGCAGAGGTTCGCGTGGAGATGATCTGTGAGGATGCTCTGGTCAGTGCAGTCACAGCGGCATTGAGAGTCTCCCACCCGTATGAAGTGCCCGCATTTGACTTTGTGGAGATCCTAATCTGAGATAAGCGACTTACTCTAGTTAAAGATTCTACCGCAAAAACCGCTAAAAAAGCTCAAATGTCACGCCCGCCTCACCCGTGAATACACGGACGGCGGAGCGGACATTTGAGCTGGCTCACGCCAAGTATCATCAGCAAAAAACTAGTTTTTTGCTGATGATTGGAATAGATCTTTCTTCTCAGGGCGGCTATCCGTTCTGCCGTGCATGTATTGCCGCTCTATCGCTGACGCTCATCGCTCTTGCCAGCAAGCTTTAAGCGAGCGTTCGGACGGCGTGGATACACTTGTCCTCTGCGCGTGCTTATTCATGCGTGAGGCAGACGGGATAGCCGCCCTTATTATTGCGGTTTTTGCGCTAAAACACTAAACGCATTTTTCGCTATGAACAATAGAAAAGCCGAGGCAATGCCTCGGCTTTTTTCGTGCAATCAACGCTATCTTCAAATACCCTTGGAGCAGTGGGATTGATTGTAACTTTAGAACTTTAGCACTCTCGCACTTTAGAACTTCTTTAGGGCACCAAGAACTTGGCGGCGAAGGAGGCGATTTCGGCGCGGATGGCGATTTGCTTAGCTGTGTTGGTGATGTCGGAGAGGATGTCGGCGATCCAGGTCCCGATCTTGTGCATCTCGGGCTCCTTCATTCCGCGTGTGGTCACAGAGGCGGTTCCGATACGGATGCCTGAGGTCACAAAGGGGCTGTTAGTATCAAAGGGAATGGAATTCTTGTTGCAGATGATGCCTGCGGCGTCCATGGCTGCGGCAGCATCCTTGCCCGTGAGTCCGTTGAGTGCAACATTGACGAGCATGAGATGGTTGTCGGAGCCATTAGAGACCAGGTGGAAGCCACGGTCGTTGAGCGTTTTGGCTAGAGCTTGGCAATTCTTGACGATCTGCTGGGCATAAGCCTTGAATTCCGGCTGAAGCGCTTCCTGGAAGCAGACAGCCTTGGCGGCAATGATGTTCTCGAGCGGTCCGCCTTGGAGTCCAGGGAAGACTGTCTTATCAATGGCCTTTGCAAAAGCTTCGCGACAGAGGATCAGTCCGCCACGAGGACCGCGCAACGTCTTGTGGGTTGTCGTGGTGACAAATTCCGCATAGGGGACAGGGCTGGGGTGTGCGCCACCAGCGACGAGTCCGGCAATATGCGCCATGTCGACCATCAGCATGGCGCCGACCTTATCGGCAATGGCACGGAAACGGGGGAAGTCAAGGATGCGCGGATAGGCGCTGGCTCCTGCGACGATCAGTTTCGGTTTGTTTTCAATCGCGAGCTTTTCGATGGCATCATAGTCCAGCATCTCGGTCTCCTTGGAGACGCAGTAGGGGACGATCTTGAAGAGTTGGCCAGAGAAATTCACTGGGCTACCATGGGTCAAGTGTCCGCCTTGATCCAGGCTCATAGAGAGGATCGTGTCGCCGGGCTTCAGAACGGAGAAATAGACAGCCATATTGGCGGAACTTCCGCAGTGGGGTTGCACATTGGCATGTTCTGCGCCAAAGAGCTTTTTGGCCCGGTTGATGGCGAGTTGTTCGGCCGTGTCCACAGGGATACAGCCACTGTACCAGCGCTTGCCTGGGTAGCCTTCGGCGTACTTGTTGGTCAGCACGCTGCCTGATGCCTCTCGGACAGCACGGGTGACGGTATTTTCAGAGGCAATCAGATTGATGGTGGTGTTCTCTTGCTCAATCTGGGCGCAGACTGTTGCGTGGATTTCGGGATCCGCCGAGGCGAGGTGAGCGACTTCGGCGAGACGCTCGGTACGCTCTAATTTCTGGATACGACGCAGGTGGCGGTGTTCTTTTGAGAAGGGGGTGTCCAAAAAAGACTGCGTGATCGCCACAGCCTTATGCTCAGAGAGCGAGTTACCGGACAGAACCAAGACATTGCTGTCATTGTGGGAACGTGTCATGGCGGCAACTTCGATGGAGTCGCAGAGTGCAGCCCGCACCCCTGCAAAACGGTTGGCGGCAATGCTCATGCCGATGCCTGTCGTGCAGACAAGAATGGCGAGATCGGCCTTTTTTTCGACGAGAGCTTCTGCGGCTTTGATGGCATAGTCGGAATAGTCCACAGAGTCGGTACAATGCGTTCCGAGATCTTGTAATGTATAACCCCGCGTTTCAATAAACTTCTTAACCGCATTTTTGATAGCCAATCCGCCATGGTCGCAAGCAATGATTAGATTCATAAATAACTCCAACTTTAGGTAAAAAGAATTCGCATACTATACCATTCTTCGGGATGTGTCGCAAGAATTGGCTGAATTTTGCGTTTTTTTTATTTTATGAGTAGTCAAAGAGAGATAAAAAGGATAACATTTAAAGTAATCATTTAAATAGGAGGATTATCATGTTTCAGACGTCAAGACGTACGTTTATGTCCAGTACCGTTGCGGCCTCAGCACTGACCGCCTTTCCTTTCATTCGCTCCGCACAGGGGGCCTCGGCCAATGAGAAGGTGAACCTCGCCTGTATTGGCATTGGTAACCAAGGTGGCAAGGATATTAATGACCTGTATAGTACGGGTCTTTGTAATATTGTCGCCCTCTGCGACACAGAGATTGGCGACACTTCCGCGAAGCCACGCGTCGGCGAAATTCTCAAAAAGTTCCCGAACGCTCCGCGCTTCACTGATTTTCGCAAGATGTTTGATAAAATGGACAAGGAGATTGATGCTGTTCTGATTGGCACACCAGATCACTCCCACTTTGTCATCACCATGGAAGCGATGCGCCGTGGAAAGGGTGTCTATGTTGAGAAGCCTCTCGCGCACTCGTTCAATCAGATGGAGATCCTGATGGCGGCTGAGAAGAAGTACAAAGTCGCCTGCCAGATGGGTAATCAAGGGCACTCGGAGGCTAACTACTTCCAGTTTAAAACATTTGCAGAAGCAGGGGCCCTCAAGGGGGTCAATAAGTTTGTTGCGCACATGAATGGAGCGCGCCGCTGGCACAAGTGGGGCAGCGATGTGGCCAAGATCAAGGCGGCACTCGCCAAGCAGGATAAGCCCGAGTTTATGGACTGGGACACCTGGTTGGCCCACGTCTCTGATCATGAGTACACGGGGCAGTATCTCAATGGAGACTGGCGTTGCTTCTACGAATTTGGTAATGGAGCTTTGGGGGACTGGGGTGCCCATATTTTGGACACCGGTCATGAGTTTCTGAAGTGGGGTTTGCCGACCTCTGTCGAGCCGGTCAAGATGGTGGGCTGGAATCCGATCACCTTCCCGATGCAGTGTACGTTGCAATTTAAGGTGCCTGCTCGTGGCGAGGGCTTGCCAGCCTGTGACGTCTTCTGGTATGAAGGACAGAAGAATTTCCCGGAGATGCCAGAAGGTTTTAGCAAGGCTAAGGTGGTCACGGATGCGCCGTCTTCGGGTGGCGGTTCAGGCTTCGGAAAAGACTTGCCTCCCGGCAAGGAGATTTATGGTGATGGTTTTGTCTTCAAGGGTGGTTCGCATGGGACGCCGTTGACCCCAATAGGACCCACGGCAAAAGATGTTGCGGCAAAGCTGCCTGAGTATCCTAAGAGCCCCTCGAATCACTATAAGAACTTTTTGCTCGGCGTGAAGGGTCAAGAGGTTTGCCGTTCGAACTTCGCGGTCGCAGCACCGCTTTGTCAGTTCATGGCTCTGGGCGTGATCGCGACGCGTGTGAATGCCAAACTGGAGTTCGATCTGAAGACTCGGCAGATTACTAATCACGAAGTTGCAAACGCGATGTTGCATGTCGGCGAACCGGCGCGTAAAGGCTGGGAAGATTATTTTAAGGTCTAGAAACCCCTCGCCAGGGCGAGGCAGTCCCTAAGCGAATGCGCGAATTCGGAAATGCGTGAATAGTGAGTTGTGACAACTTACAATTTACGACTTGTATATAACATGGCCAATTTCTTACGCACAAAGCCACGAAGCCACAAGGAAACTCAAGAAATTAAGAATATTTCTCTTCTTTGTGGCCTTGTGACTTTGTGCGATACAGTAATTGATTTGGTTTCTTCTGTATCTAGCAGGGTTTTATTTATACTATCGTTTGTTCTCCTGTCTGCCTTTTCGGCCATGGCGGTTCCGCTGGTGCCGTTGAAGCGGAGCGGGCAGACCAATGAGGTGGCGGTGACGATGGTGACGCCGGAGATGATTGAGCAGGAGTATCTGAGGGTCGCAAAGAAGTGTGGCTTTACGATTGCCTATTCTTTGCCGGAACGTGTTTCAGGTGACATCTTGACACCCGAGGAGGCGAAGGAGTTTCTGCCTTACTTCTTTGCATCTCTTGATATTTTCCCCTCCCGTTTTCTGCAAGAGACAAAATTAAATACGGTTGTTTTATGCAGAAATTTACGCTTGAATGGCGTTCGGGCGGGGGGTGTCGCAAGTACGACGGGGATTATTGCCATTGATGTGCCGATCTACTCCCCTGTCATCTACCATGAGATGTTTCATATTGCGGACAAGCAGCGCAACAATCCGGAGTGGACAAAGCTGAACAGCAAGCAGTTTGTTTATGGGGGAAATGACTTTAATCCTGACGTTAAAGAGATGGATCGTTTAGACAAGCAAAAGATGGACGCTGCGAAGCGTGATGGGGATATCCGAAAGGATTTTGTGAGCGACTATGCGTTGACGAGCGAGATGGAAGATCGGGCAGAGACCTTCGCCGTCATGGTGACAGATCCGAAACAGTTTGAAAAGATGGCTGCAGGAAGTCCTGTCCTCAAACGCAAAGCTGAAAAGGTCAAAGGGGTTGTTCGTGAATTTTCGCCAGGGATGAATAAGGATTTTTGGGCGTTCATCGCCAACAGCAACGACGAGGCGCGCATGAAAGATCTGGTGAGTCGCGCGGCCATCAATGCACAGCGACTGAAGGAGAAGAAGGCGGTGCTCAGGAGTGGGTATACGAAGGATGCAGTGGGCAGTAGGCAGTAGCAGTGGGCAGTTTGGAGGGGCGAGCTGTAGCTCGCCCGTGCAGATTGGGAAGAGGAAAGAAGAAAGCGAAAAGGAGAAAGAGATGAGTAAGTATTCAAGGCGTGATTTTTTGACAGTGAGTGCAGCAGGGGTGGCTTGCGCCTCCGTCGGTATGTTGCAAGGGTGCAGTACGTTATGTACATCAAAGGCGAAGCCTAAAATTGGAGTGCAACTCTATTCCATTCGTGAGCTTTGCAAGATTGACCTTGAGGGCACGCTGAAGGCACTCAAGCAGATTGGCTATGTAGGTATTGAGTTTGCAGGGACGTATGGCAAGAGCGCTAAGGAGTTGAAGCAGCTCTTGGATGACACGGGCCTGCTTGCCTGCGGGACACATGCAGGCCTTGATACGCTCAAGCCTGACAAGCTCTCGGCAACGCTCGACTTTTATTCGCAACTCGGGTGTCCCTATATTACGGTTCCCTATCTGAGAGCTAAGGATGCTGCGGGCTGGATTGATTTTGCGAAGCAATGTACAGCGGCCCAGGAGGTGTCCAAAAAATCAGGCATCCGTATTGGCTATCATAATCATCAGCACGAGTTCAGGGAAAAGATCGACGGGGTGTCACAATTTCAAATCTTCTTTGACAACGCTTCGCCTGAAGTAAATATGCAGCTCGATGTTGGACATGTTGTGGCAGCGGGCGAAGATCCACTCGCGTGGATGAAGAGATATCCCGGACGTTCCTACACGCCGCATGCCAAGGAGGTCTATCCGGGGCCTGGTATTCTGGGTCAGCCTGGCGAAGGCAAGAAGGGCGTTGATTGGGATGCTTTCTTTATGGCTTGTGAGGCCGATGTCACGGAGTGGTATGTGGTTGAGACGGAAGCCGACCCAAAATCAATTGAGAATGTACGCCAGTGCTTTGAGTTTTTGAAGGCAAAGGGACGTGCGTAAGAGAATTGCGTTATTGCCTTATGGCGTTATTGCCTTATTAAAAATTGGACGTTCGACGTTCGA
The DNA here is from genome assembly GCA_945870145.1 of Akkermansia muciniphila. Classification (GTDB taxonomy): domain Bacteria; phylum Verrucomicrobiota; class Kiritimatiellia; order RFP12; family UBA1067; genus CAIZQW01. The sequence goes on along the minus strand of CAMBQV010000043.1, from coordinate 2,355 downwards.
CGTTCGATGTTGAATGTTCGATTTCATTCGTGGGGTTCGTGTTATTCGGATGCTAAAAAATACTTGTCTTATTCCCGTGGCTGCTTACTGCCTACTGCTACTGCCTACTGCTACTGCATTTCTCCTCAGCGGCTGTCAACGGGACGAGCGTGCGGATGACTATGCGGGTTCCTCGTCCTGTAAGGAGTGTCACGCGGAGTTCTATCGCAAGTGGGAGACCTCCCACCACGGAAGGGCTCTCCAGCCGATCACCCCTGAATTGGTAGCCCGTGACTTGACAGAGATGGCGCAGCCGATCACAGTCGGAGAGGCGACGTACCAGGTGGACTTGAAGAAGCGGGAAGTTGTTGAGACCTTCAAGGATGGAAAGAAGACATTCTATCCGCTCGTGCACACGTTGGGAGGAAAGAACGTCTACTACTTTCTGACCCCCTTGGAGAAAGGAAAGTTGCAGGTCCTGCCTGTCGCCTTTCGCTTGGCTGACAAAATGTGGTTCAATACGACAGCCAGTATGTTGCGCCACTTCCATGCAGAAGGCGATACGCCACTGGAGTGGCGTGATCCCATGTTGACCTTTAATACCGCCTGTTTCAGTTGCCATGTCAGCCAGCTTGAAAAGAATTATGATCTAAAGAGTGAGAGTTACAAAACGGTCTGGCGCGAGCCGGGCATTAGTTGTGAGACGTGCCACGGTCCCGCAGAGAAACATAATACAGTCTGCCGTGCGTTGCCCAAAGGCCAGTCACCCACCAACCTCTTTCTGAAGAGTTGGCGGACGTTTACATCCGACCAGATTGACAGTTCCTGTTCGACTTGCCATGCAAAGATGATTCCGCTGACCCCTAGCTTTATTCCTGGCGAAACCTATTTTGATCACTATGATCTGGTCACATTGGAGGATTCTGATTTCAGCGCAGATGGCCGCGATTTAGGAGAAAACTACACTTATACGCTCTGGTTGATGAATCCTTGTGCTAAGAAGAGCGAGTTGAATTGCATCACCTGTCATACTTCCAGCGGACGCTACCGTTTTGCCGCAGGCGTTACCAATGATGTGAATGCAGCCTGCGCGTCCTGTCATTCCGATCGGGTAAAGAATATCAAGGCGCACTCACGCCATGCACCTGAGGGTAAGGCAGGGGCGTGCATTGCTTGCCACATGCCCATGACCTCCTTTGCTGCGATGCGCCGGAGCGACCACTCCCAGCGTCCGCCCTGTCCAGAGGCAGCCAAGCGTTATGGCGCCAAATCAGCCTGTATTCTGTGCCATGACAAGAAGGATGAGACATGGGCCGCGGGGAAAGTAAGTGAATGGTTCCCGGATGATCAGCGTCGTAAGAAGATGTTGCGCATTGGAGAGTTGATTGATCCGGCCCGTAAACGGGAGTGGAAGATATTACCTGCGATGCTGGCGTATCTGCAGGAGCCTGCCGCACAGACTGAGGAGGTTGTCTGCGCCTCGCTGGTACGTCTCTTCCGTGATTGTCCGGATGAGCGCATCTGGCCTATTGTTCGACAGGCCGCCTCTCATCCCTCAGCTTTGGTGCGGGGTGCAGCCGCGGGAACCCTTGCTGGAAATCTACGGGAATCCGATACAATCGCGGTACTCTGCGGTGCGTTGAATGATCCGATACGCGTTGTCCGTATTCAAGCAGCGCAGTCTTTGGCGGCTTTTCCGAGGACGACCCTTGACAAGAAGACCCTTATCACATTGGTGAAGGCTGAAGAGGAGTTGTTGGGCATGTTGACGGCACGACCAGACGATTGGGCCAGCCACTATAATCTGGGTAATTACCGTATGGCGCGAGGGAATTTTTCGGGCGCCATGGACTCCTACAAGACCTCCATGAAGCTGAGAGGGGATACTGTAATGCCCTTTGTTAACGCGGCGGTGTTGGCCTCCCAGCAGGGCAATCTGCAAGAGGCGATCAGTTATCTGCGTCAAGCCTCTAAGAATCATCCTCAGCATGGTCCTGTGCACTTGAATTTGGGTTTGGCCTTGGCAGAGACAGGCGATCTTGTGGGTGCAGAAAAGGCTCTTCGGATCGCCATGAAAGACCCAAGCTGTGCCCCTCAGGCAGCCTACAATTGTGCCGTACTGGTCGGACAGCGTAATCCGAGCGGTGCAGTAGAGCTTCTCCGTTTTGCGCTTGAACGTGAGCCCAGCAACACCCGTTTTCAAGAGGCCTTGCGATATTATGGTGGGCGTATTGCGTCAATAGAAAAGGACACTTAACTTAAACTTATCTGCAGACCGGTTCCGTCAAATGCATGGACACCGAAGGGGTGAAGATATGTGTGAAGGTTACTTGAGGAAATTCAGGCGGTGCGGGAGTCGGTATTCCGACGGACGCA
>CAMBQV010000042.1 GCA_945870145.1 Akkermansia muciniphila | reverse complement strand
GACAACGGGAAGGCAATGTGAGGGCGACGCTGAAAGGGCCTCCCGCACGGACCGCACGTAACTGTCCACCGAGATGGGTTTGGTATGCTCATCTGCCATCGTCCGCACTGGCGTGGAGTAGAGAATCAGGAAGGCGGTCGAGGAGGTGTCGAACGGCGAGATCATAACCGTGACCTTGTTCTGTTCCGCAAGCTCGCGTAACCCTTTGGCGAGGGGCATGCCATTCGTGATGATCACCGCGCGCGCGCCGCTTTCGATGCTGAAGCGTTGAACGTCTTCGCGATCGCCTACCAACACGAGCGCATTGCTGGGGATCTCAGCTTCAAGATGCTCCTTAAAGGATTCAAAGGAGGAGCCGGCAACAAGGATCCGCGTCTTGACAACCTCTTCGCCCCCAAACATGAGAATCGGTTGAGCCTTGAGCATCTGCGCCACCAGGGGCATGCTTGTTGGGATGATGGCTTTGCGGTTGGGGTTGATCTTCTTGGTGATATTTTGGGCAAAGGCGTTGTAATGAAGTACGGCTTTGTATTTGCCCTGCTCATCCACCACAGGAAGGATGTTCACGTTCTCGCGGTCCATGGCCTCTAGCGCATCCCACAGGGTGGTTGACTCTGTTACGGTGATGGCTGGATGGGTGAGGAAGTAGCCGACCTTGGGCACAAGGTCAGGAATAAACTCAGGCGCAGGAATCTTAAAACGCTCAAGAATGTATTCGGTCTGTGGCGTCAACTTGCCCGCGCGAGCAGGCAAGCAGGTGCTGAGACCTTTCTGGCGCTTGAGTTCTGCGTAAGCAATAGCCGAGACGATCGAGTCGGTATCGGGGTTGCGATGGCCAATGACGTATGTTTTTCGCTGCATAAAAAGTGTTCTAAGCTAACATGACTTGGCCACCTGTGACGGGGATGGCCTGTCCAGTTTCGTAAGTCTGCTCCATGAGATAGTAAATGGCTTTCATGACATCAGGGGTTGTACAGCCTCGGCGCATCGGAACCTTAGACTCATAGAAACGTTTGACGTCCTCAAAGGTTTTAGCGCCTGGCACCTTACCACTGTCGAGATACTGACGGAAGAGGCCCTTTTCTGGATCAGCCCAGAGTGGTCCGTCATAGAAATTACCCGGACAGATGGAGTTGACCTTGACGCCGTCCTCGACCAATTCCATGGCGAAACTTTGGGTGAGGCCGATGCCCCCAAACTTGGAACCTGCGTAGGCGCCATTCTTGTTGGACCCCACCAGCCCGGACTTGCTGTTAATCTGAATGATGTCAAACCAGATATCCGGTAAAGCCTGATGCTGAAGGGCGAAAATGGGAGCAACGGCTTGCACGCAGAGAAAATAACCTTTGTAATTCACGTTGGTCACGAAATCCAGATCCTTGACCGTGAGGTCCTTCACGCTACCTGCGCGTAGCACGCCAGCATTTGCCACAAAGAGGTCGACTCCGCCAAAAGTGGAAATCACCTGTTCCAAGCCAGCCTTAATGGAGTCAATATCTGCCACGTTCATGGTGACACCAAAGGCCGCTGTGCGTCCAGAGGAGGCATTGATCTTTTCAGAGGCAGTTTTAACGCCCTCTGCATTGATGTCCGCGAGGACGACCGTTGCGCCTTGCTTGGCGAGGTCTGTCGCAATTTCGAATCCAAACCCTTGCGCCCCACCTGTTACCACAGCGATCTTGCCCGAGGCTCGTCCAGCAGGCGCATCAAAGACTGCACGGAAAGAGCCAATGCCCGTCAAGGTGATTTCCGTTGCTCCGTGCGGCAATGCGGCCTTTACGGTTGCGACGACATCCGTACAGGGATCAGGAAGGGTGATGGCGACCTGGGTCGTGGTGGGGATGCGTTCGAGGCGTGGGAGCCGCTGGTTTTGGGCCATAAGGGCTCGTACAGCAGGAAGAATGGTAGTGATGTTCATCGTGTTCAGATTTCCTTTTTTAAAAGGGAAAGTCGTCGGAAGGACGGCTTGTCTTTTTACGTTTCGTGGTTGAAGTGGGCGGGTTAGGTTCAAAGGGTTTCAAAAAGGCCTCTTCAAAGGTGAAGAGGTTTTTAAAATCCTCTTTAGAATCTGTCTCGGTCTTGCCAAGGCGTCCAGCCTCGATGAGATGGAAGACAATCTCTCCGAAATCATACGTTTCATTCAGTCCCCACTCTTTAAAGACCGTGTAGGTCATGGGGCCGAACTCCGTGAGGGCATGTTGGCGAATGCCCTCCATCAGCTCCTTGCCAGAGAGATGTTTGGCTCGTTCAGGATTCTCTTTAAAGAGCGTCTTCATGGTTGCATCCAGCGCCTCGATGAGAAAAGCATACGCTTCGGGTTGATAACGGCTGTCTTTATCGCAAATGGTTGTGACGATCTCTTGGAACGATTGTTTCATCTTGCTCTCACTTTTCATTAACCGCTAGACGTGCTTGAAAAAGCTTCATCTCTTCTCCTGAAGCATAAGAGCCTGGAATCCAGTTGAGGGCCTTCCCATTAAAGCGCGGAATAATATGGAAGTGGACATGTGGGACGGTCTGAGTGGCGCAAGCCCCATTGTTTTCCAGGAGATTAAAGCCATCGCAGGGCAGACGTTCCAGGAGGTGGGCAGATAATCGCTGTACAACCGAAATCGTATGCGTGAGGAGTTCCGTCGGAAGTTCAGTCAGCAAGGGCACATGGCGTTTCGGGACGACAAGGAAGTGACCCTTTTCAAAGGGACTGATGTCGAGGAAGGCAACAACATGGTCATCTTCGTAGATTTTTGAAGAAGGAATCGAGCCTTCAACTATTTTACAAAAAATACAGTTCATAAGCAGTCTGAGGAGGAGCGTTAATAGGTGCCGGAGGTCAGCCTTTGAAAAGCGTCAGGGAGATTCTGTGCAAGGGTTGTGGCGGTGAGCGAGGGCTGTCCTTGTTTGAGAGCTGCGATATCACCCGCGGTTCCGTGGACCCACACACCCATACAGGCGGCTGCCAAGGCGTCAGGGGCTTGCGCCCAGCGTGCGCCAATAATGCCAGCCAGGAGATCTCCCATGCCGCCGCTTGCCATGCCTGGGTTGCCTGTACGATTGAGCCATGGCGCGCCTTCTGGTTTACAGACCAGCGTGCCAGCACCTTTTAGCACAACAGTGGCTTGATAGTGGTCTGCCAATGTCCGAACAGCCGTGAGGCGATCCTGTTGAATGGCTTCAACAGTTGTACCCAAAAGAATAGCCGCTTCCCCGGGGTGAGGTGTCAGGATGAGGTCGCTGTAAGGTTTCCATGTAGGTAATTGTCGCAGTTGCGCAAGGGCGTGAAGCCCATCTGCGTCAATGACTAGCCGTGCGGTGGAGGTGGCGAGAAGTCTCTCGATGAGTGCGACAGTTGAGGGTCCTTGAGAGAGCCCAGGGCCTGCAACAATCACATCGGCCTTGGGGAGGTCCGCTGAGTCTATCGCCGTATCGCGAATACGCAAAATGGTCTCTGGTGTCCAGTGGGCTGCAGCTCCTGCGCTGGCGGTTGGGACGGAGAGGGTGACGAGCCCTGCGCCACTCTTTAAGGCCCCTAGGGCTGTGAGGACGGGCGCGTGGGGATAGGTTGGCGAGCCACCGAGGATCAAGAGATGCCCAAGTTGACCCTTGTGGGCTGACCACGAGGGGGATGGAAAGGCCCGCGCTAATTCAGGGAGCGCAATCAATTCGACAGGTGACGTGGGCTTGCCAACATCGCAAAGTTCGGGAGGGATTCCGATGCTCACAACGGAGAGGTGTCCGACAACGTGGGCCGTCTTGTCGTTTAAAAAACAGGTTTTGGGACGAGCGAAGGAGATGGTCACATCCGCACGTACACATTCGCCCTCCACAGTGCCGGTCTCGCCATTCATGCCTGATGGAAGATCCGCTGAGAGGATCGTCGCCACGGTACGCATCTGATTCATCCATTGGATCGCCCTCTTGGCAACCCCAGTGGGAGCTCCGACACACCCCGTTCCAAGCAGTCCGTCCACCAAGATACAAGGACGCCCCAGAAGATCAACGGCGACGCTGTCAGGGTCGTCCCAGCTTGAAGCAGCTCCAAGTACGGTATACGGAACGCCTGTGACGCGCATCTCGTCCCAAGCTGCATGAGCGTCACCCCTAAGCTGTGCAGGGACGCTGGTGAGTAGAACCTGCACATTGAAGCCATCTTCATGTAGGCAACGGGCTGCGACACAAATATCACCCCCATTGTTGCCATGACCGGCAACGAGAATGATTTTGCGTGTAGACTGGATTTTCGCAAGCATGCAGGCGGTACGCGCCACAGCAATCCCTGCACGTCGCATGAGCAACATGGGAGGAACAGCTAGTTTTTTCACGGCGAGCTCATCTGCTGCACGCATTTGGTCTGGAGTGATAAAGCGCATGAAGATTAAACGTTGAAGGTGGGGCCTTGAGGAACAGCAATATCAACGACAACCGCAATCGCTTCCTCGGCTGGAGCAGGAACGAGGTCTGGCCTCCATTGGGAGAGGAAGTAGATCGGGTAGGCACGGAAGAAGAGGTAGTAGGGGAGGACTGCCACGGCTGAGATATAGGGCAGGATGAGCGGGATAAGTGCTGTGCAGCAGGTGCAGATAACAATCAAGATGATCACCAAACCACCGATAAAGCCGAATAAAATCATCGCCAGCAGGTATCCAATGACCGAAAAGGGATGTTCATTACACAGAGCCAAGACAGTGGTCCATCCCGTGGAAGCTGAGCAATTCCGCCAGTACATGATGGGGACAACAAAATCTTTCAGAAAGACGATCATCACATTCACGACAATCGCCCAGATGACAAAGACAATAATATGGATAAAGAGGGGCTTGTTCAGTGCAGAGGACCATGTGTTATCCGCTTGCATATACGGCTGGATCAATTGTTCCCAGACCAGATAGGCTTGGGCGAGGAAGAGACCACAGGTGATGAGAAAAAAGACAATCCGCCATTGGAAGAGAGATTGCGCGTGTTGCTTTGAGCGCTGCCAGCAGTCCTTGATGGTACTGTTGGGTTGATAGAGATGGTGAACAAACATAAAGTCACCCCTCGAGCGCAACCAGCAAAAAAGGATACCCAAAATGAGTGCAATGGTCGTGAACCCCACGATCAAGCCGATTACCCAGGGGGTCTGAAAAATAGCTAAGAATTCTTCTGTCGAAAACTTTTCCTTTTTGTCAAAGAATTTGCTGATATCCGGGAAGTTTCCACCACTGCCGATCATCGCAAGCCACGCAGAAAAGCCGATGGTAAACCAGCGGCCAATGTCAAAGGGCTTGAAGAGAAGCTTGCGAGTACGCTCCCATGCGTTACCAGCTGCGGCAAAAGAAGAGGGTGTATTCATAATTCCCTTTAATTTACCATATTCGGCCTGACTTGTCGAGTAGACGGGCGCAGGGGTTTTAAATTTCGTTTCGGGTTTAAAATGAGGAGTTGAGGCCTTATCAAAAATTCGCTATACTTAGGTTAGTTTTTAAATCTGTATGAGGAGTTTCATTATGGTGCAACCGCTTGTTGGGATTGTCATGGGGAGTGATTCGGATTGGCCTTTGGTTCAAAAGGCTGCTGATACGCTCAAATCGTTCGGGGTACCTTATGAGGTGCGGGTGATGTCAGCCCATCGAACGCCTGATCTCGCTTTTGAATATTCGGGAACAGCAGAGGCTCGTGGTTTGAAGGTCATCATCGCTGCTGCAGGACTTGCTGCGCATCTCGGAGGCGTGCTTGCCGCGCATACCGTGCTCCCTGTCATTGGGATCCCGGTTGGTGGCGGACCCCTTAACGGACAGGACGCGCTTTATTCAACCGTACAGATGCCCAGCGGGATACCGGTTGCGACGGTGGGCATCAGTAATTCAACAAATGCGGCGCTCCTGGCCGTGCAGATCCTGGGAACGGCTGATGACACGTTGCGTCAAAAGTTCCACGCCTACAAAGACGAAATGAAGCGGAAGGTCGTTGCAGCCAACGCTCAGTTAAATGCAACGATATAAATCGTGAAACATCTCTACGTACATGTCCCCTTTTGCCAAGGCAAGTGTTTCTACTGTGGCTTTTATTCAGTCATGGCCGAGACACACTTGGTTGCTATTTATCCGGAGCTCCCCAAATTGGAGTTGCAATTGCGGATGTCAGAGTTTCCTGATCTTATGCAGGAAAAGCTAGAGACTGTCTACCTGGGTGGCGGTACGCCTGCGATGCTTGGCGTGGAGGGGATCAAGAGCCTTGTGAACGGCATCAATCAGGTCTTTCCACTTCGCGATATCAAGGAATGGACAGTCGAGATGAGCCCTGCTCACATGGATGAGGAGATGCTCGCTGCCTTTCGGGAGGCGGGCGTGAATCGTCTGAGTATCGGCGTTCAGAGCTTTTGTGATCAAACCCTTCAACGGATCGGACGTCGCCATTCGATTCAGGACGCACTCGACGCGGTTCGTATGGCGAAAAACCAAGGTTTTAAGAATATAGGTGTGGATTTGATCGCGGGTTTGCCTGGTGTTCACGCTGCGGAGTGGTCGGAGACTTTAGAACAGGCGCTGGCCTTAGAGTTGCCACATCTGTCGGTCTATGCGCTGAGCGTTGAAGAGGGGACCCCCATGGCTCACCAGGTCGGACTGGGAAAGGTTGTCATTCCTGATGATGATTCTGTTCTCGACACGCTAGCTGCAACCGAGGGTGTATTGAAGGGTGCGGGGTATGAGCGGTACGAGATTTCGAATTATGCGCAACCGGGGTGTGCGTGCGAGCACAACGTGGGAATCTGGAGGGGTAATGACTTTTTGGGGTTGGGTCCAGCCTCGTCCTCTCGCATGGGCTCACGGCGTTGGACAAATAATTCGAGTTTGGCAGATTACATGGAGTCTATTCTTCAGAATAACTTGCCGCCGAGAGAAGAAGATACTCTTGACCCTGCAGACGATGCTTTGGAACGTGTGACCTTTGCATTGAGGTTAAATGAAGGGTTTGATCCTTATGCAGTTGCAGCGCGCTTTCCGATATTGGGAGACAAAGCGGATGCATGGGAAAGACATCTTGAAGCCTGTGCACGTCAAGGGCTTGTGGAGCGTGGGGGGGTGCGTTGGCGCTTGACTTCGCGGGGTCGCGAGGTCTGTGATGCAGTCATTCGAGATATTTTCTAGAATATGAAGGCCTCCCAAGGGGGCGTGAAGAGGAGTGTGGATGAGAGGTTTTTTGGCTGTCTTTGCGTGTTTGCTTTGTCAGTGTTTGTTCGCAGTTCCTGTCGCGGTTATTCAATCTCACGAGTCCGTCGCCTCTTCCGAGCGTCGCTTTGCTGAGGCCTTGGCCAAGCATGTTGAGCGCTGGTACAGGGAGTCGGGCGTACCGTGCACACTCTCTGATGATACAGATTTGCCAACAGCTCTTGCAGGTAAGAAGGTCGCGGTTCTTGTCTACGCCTCTTCGCCGACACCCCGTCAACTTCAGGCCTTGTCAAATTTTGTCGCGGCAGACGGAAAGTTGATCGTTTGTTACTCCTGTTCTCCTGCGCTGGCCAAATTGATGGGCATGCAGACCGTTGGCTATCAGAAGGGCTCTACCGATGGTCGTTGGTCGCAGATGCGTTTTGGCAAGTTGGCTCCGCAAGGAACGCCAGAAATGATCCTGCAGACCTCCTCGAATCTCTTTCTCGTAAAACCTCTTCCTGGACAGTCCACGGTTCTCGCCTGGTGGCATGATCGTAAGGGTGTTCAGTCCTCTGAACCAGCTTGGCTCGTTTCCTCACGCGGGTATTGGATGACGCATGTATTGCTGGCAGATGGTGATGCCGAGGCCAAAGGACGTCTCTTGCTGGCCTTGACGGCCAGCTATGATGCCTCACTCTGGAGCGCAGCAGCGAGTCATACGCTCAAACAATCTCGTCAGGTGTGCAATACAGTCGGTCCGGCTGCGCTTCAGGAAGCCGTGAACAAGGTGAAGGACGTCGCCCGTCGTAACCGTGCTGCAGCGGCCCTCTCCGGTGTCCTTCGTGCTGAGGCCAAAGCGGTAACCCTCATTGATGATCACCAGTATTATGAAGCTTGGTGTGTGGCAACCGAGTTGCGTGGCCGCATGGGCGATGTCTATGGCTTGCTACAGTCGCCCCAGAAGGGTGAGATTCGCGCCATCTGGGATCATTCCGGTATGGGGCTCTATCCCGGGGATTGGCCACGAACGTGCCGTCTCCTGAAAGATGCAGGTTTTTCAGATCTCTATGTCAATGTGGCGGGCCCAGGTTTTGCCCATTATGCCAGCTCGGTGCTTCCTCGCAGTCGGGTCTTTCTTGAACAGGGTGACCAGCTTGCCGCCTGCGTGGCCGCGGCAAAGCCCTTGGGGTTGCGTGTCCATGCATGGCTTCTCTGTTTCTCGACAACGGGTTCGACGCAGGATCGTCTCGATATCTTTCACCAACGCGGGTGGTTGCTGACGAATGCAGACGGCACGCCACGTCCCTGGATTGATCCATGCGTTCCCGAAGCGCGGGCCTATCTTCTCGAAGCGGTCCACGAGATGGCCTTGAATTATAAGGTAGCTGGCGTTCACCTCGATTTTGTGCGCTATCCTGATTTCGCCTCCAGCCTCGGACCTACGGTGAAAAAAGCGTTCGAAGCTTATCATAAAGCTCCTGTCGCAGCTTGGCCCTTGGAGGTTAAGGAGGGAACGCTGAGACGATCCTTTATGCGCTGGCGTGCCGATCAGGTCACGGATTTCGTACAGTCCGCCCGTCGTACCATGAAACGTGAAGCACAAGGCAAACTCTTGACCGCGGCCGTATTTGGTAAGTATCCGTCGTGTGTGGATTCTGTAGGCCAGGACTGGGAACTCTGGCTACGACTGGGACTTCTGGATTATGTCGCGCCGATGAACTATACAGAGGACATGGCCAAGTTTAATGAATGGCTCTCCATGCAGACCCGTTCGCGCAAGCAGGCCATGAAAATTATCTCAGGGATTGGCGTGACCGCTGCTGAAAGCCGTTTGACCCCCGTTGAGGTCATTGACCAGATCAATGCCGGACGCAAGGCAGGCGCGGCAGGTTTCGCCCTCTTTGATCTCGACACCTCCCTGCGTCAAGAGGTTCTCCCCGTCCTCCGCCTCGGCATCACTGCGCCGTAGTGACCTATTGTCAGGGGCAGTCGTATCAGCACGTTTCGAAGGCGTTGTAAGTATTTAGACACCAGGCTACTTCTTCTTTGAACCACCCTCCGAAAATCCAGCCAGGGCCCAGGATCCCTGCTGAATCCATCTCCTCGCCAGTTGACCATCGGGTTTTGGTCTTTGCGCCCTTGGCGATCGCCTCTTGAAAATCAGGAGTTGTCAGCCTGAGGTTGTATTGGGTTCCATTGCCAATCGCCATCTCATCCCGTCCGAGATAGTAGAGAACATCTTTGTTTAAAGGATGTGTAATGTCGATGTTCATGAGTGTTAAAAACAGACATTACTCGATCATGTTCGACAACACAAAAAAGAGCAAGTACCCTTTAGCGTGGAAGCCGTATTCGCGAAGGAGGGAACTTTGTCGATTAAACAAACGATCCGCCTCTGCGCTTCAGCGTGAAAGTATCTACTTGTCCGTTTGTGTCCTGTTCACGGGGCGTCTGGCTTGTATCGTAGTCTTCGTAAAGTGCGAGGATCTCTCGATACTGCATATCCTCATGCAAGATATGGTGCACAAGCCATTCACTCAAGAATGTGACCACCTTTGTATGGGTGGCGATATCCGATAAATCTTTTCCTGCGAACTCGCTCGCCTTGCGCATGAACATCTTGTGTTCGCGAACCTGATTGGCCAGTCCACTGAAAGAGCGTTTTCGCAAAAGAGATTCTTCCAATTCAAAGTGTTCGGCTGCGTAGTTGAACATCTTCATGATCACATCGAACATGACGCCCTGATCATACGCTCCGTGCATGGAGTTGATCATGATGACGAGGGTTTTGTGTTGTTCATCCAGTACAGTCACACCTACGCTATAACTGTCGGTCCATTTGATTACAGCCATAATCTGTCCCTCCCCTCACTTTTTTAATAAGCAGAATAAAATATCATGGTGGTTTTACGATTACAATGACTATTTAAATACTACTTAATTCCTTTAAATTAAGTGCATTTGATTAAACAATCACAGGATTTATTGTTGGGCTTTATAGAGGGTCTGAACGTCGAGAGCGGTCAATGCTCGCTTAAAGATCATGACATCGCCGATGGCACCCGCGAAGTACTGCCCCTCGTAACCACCCGTCCGTCCGCCGATCCAGACGGGACTAGAGACAATCGAGAGTTGGAGTTTGCGCTCATCTTTCAGGTCGCCGTTGATGTAGATCAAGGCTCGTTCCCCATCATAGACAACAGCTGCATGTATGAATGCCTTACTGCAATCAACCCCTGTTGCGATCGTGTAGTTATCAGGACCCCACAAGTTGACGTTGAGGCTACGCATATCGCTGCCCGCGGCAAGACCGAATATCCCATGAGGGGCAAAAGACTTGCCCAGGCTGACGATATTGTCAAAGGGGCTTATCTGGCGATTGGCTTTGAGCCAGACACTCATTGTCCAGGGAGAGGCCCCACGTATTCCAACGTTAGCCCGCGTGACAAGGTACTCATTTTTGCCGTTAAAGAGGCATGCCTGAGACACGGTGCTGCGGGAGGCTCTCGTTCCGCCATGAAGCACGCCTTCTGCGCCTTCATCACTTTTGTCTGCTACGGTTGTTTTCCAGAGGCCGTCAAAAGCATAATGTAAGATCAAGTCCTTCGTGTTAATCTTCGTGGAGGTTTTTTCGGGAGGTTGCTCAAGCGTTTTTGGTTTTTCTGTCGTTGTTTCGGCAAGCACGGGAATCGTCTTTTTTAGCTCGGACAACGATGTGGAGATCGCGTCTTTTTCCGTCTTTAACGCCTTTGCTTCCTCAATTCGGCCAGCGACGACCTCTTGTTTAATGAGGACTTCCAGTGCTTTAATGTATTGTTCTTGTAATGCTGCTATTGCGCGGTAATGATACAGCGTCACCGGACGGAATGAGTCATGGGCCTCTGATGGCACCAGAACGCGCATCTCTTGCTCAAAACGCTTCTTTTCCGCGCTGACGATCAGGAAGTTATCGAGGTCACCCTTCTTCTTAAGCTCCTCAAGGGTAACATCAATCCCCTTGTTGTATTGGGATAGGATGGCCTGTTGTTTTGTCTGATAGGCTTGCTGCATCGTTCCCAGTGTGTTCTTCTGTTGGGCGCAGACGGCCCCCGTGACGAGGAGCATAGCAGTTATGATTAAACGCATTGCATAATCCCCATGTTATTTTTCGAGCTCTTTTTTAGCGGATTTGAGGAATTTGCCAAAGGCTCGATCTTTTTTTCGCTTTTCGGCATAAGACATCTGATTAAACTTTGACTCACTGCTGAGCTTAATGAAATTGTTGTACCGCTCTTGCGTGATCGTGCCTGCTTTGACAGCCTCGCGTACAGCGCAGATCGGTTCATTGGTATGGCTACAATCACTGTAACGGCAACTGGCTGCAAGCGCAGTGATGTCGGTGAAGCTGTCGCGTAGCGCGTTTTTGCTTCCGCTAATTCCGAACTCACGCGTGCCAGGGTTGTCAATGACGAGGGCGCCCTGCTGAAGGATGATCAATTCTCGGCGGACGGTGGTGTGCATACCTTCGCCAGTTTCACTGAGATCCCCGGTCAGGAGCATTTCGCGTCCCAGCAGTTGGTTGATGATGGTGCTCTTTCCAACCCCTGATGACCCGACAAAGCAATACGTCTTTGTGGGTAAAAGCGTCTGATTAAACTCCTCAACGCCTTCAAGCGTGATATTGCTTAACGTATAGACGGGCGCTGAAATACCCGCAGCCTTAATCTCTGCTACTTGGGAGGTGAGCACATCTGGCGAGACCAAGTCCGTTTTTGCAAGAAGGATGCAGGGCTCCGCTCCGCCCTCACGGACCATCACGAGATAGCGTTCGAGTCGCTTGAGGTTGAAATCCCCGAGACAGGATTGGACGATCATGACATAGTCCATATTTGCTGCGATGAGCTGATAATCACTCGTCTCCCCCGCAGCCTTGCGGCGAAGGACCGTCTTTCGCTCAAGAAGCGTTTGGATGAGTCCCATCTCCTCGCCGTCATGCTTTTCAACACCGACCCAGTCCCCGACGCAGGGAAGCTCCTGTAAAAGGCGGTGTTGATAAAGATAACTGCCCGATAACTTTGCACGGGATACCCCTGTGTGGTCCATGACGAGCACCGAGTTGCGATCAACCGCAACAACGCGAGCAAGGGTGTTTTTAGAGTCAGATTCTGACCTCTCCTCGAACCATTCATTCCAGCCCAGTCGAATCAGATCAGTGTGTTTATTTTTCATTCATTCCACTATTCCAATGTTTACGGCTTCACGCACGGTTCGCCAAAGCCTGCAAAAAGTCCAGCAAAGGGCGTATCTTTGTACTTATCATCCAGAAGTTTTGCGTCGCGGGTCATCTCTTTGGTGACAGGCTTGTTCGCGTAATCCATGACATCGGTGTTGAAATGCTTGGCGACGAATTGATCAACGGCTTTTTCGGCTGCCAAATAGGCTTTGACCTTGGGATTTGTCGAAAGCTTGGCGAGTCCGGTTTTCGCCTTCGTTACCTCAGGTCCACTAAACTTGCTAAGCAGTTGGCCACGTTCGTAGGCAGACTCAGGGCTACTCTCAAAGTTCGCTTCGACTTCGGTCGCAATCCGCTTGGCGAAGGCGGTCTTCTCTTCAGTAGCGGACTTCGGTCCGCCACTTTTCGTGGACAGATATTGGGCATTTAGCCAATCCATGCCCTCAGCGATCAACTTCTTATCGCCCCAGGAATGGCCCGCTGGAAAGAAACGCAGGACACCATTTTTCTTTATTCGTTTGTTGAAGGTGATAGCCATATCCCAACGGTTAAAGCACTTGGATCCGCAGATTCCATAGACAAGGGCTTTGCTGTTGTAGTTGCCAAAGGTACAGCCAGCACCGCAGGCAAGGATGCCGATGACATTTTTTTTGCGTTGCCCTGAAAGTTCAAATGACTCCCGGCAACCACCGGAGAACCCCGTGGTATAGCAGCGCAGGGGGTCCAGCGCAGGATAGCTCGCCAACACGTCATCGATCATGGCGAGTCCGGCAGTCGTGGCTTCTTTGTTGCCGTTCTTGCTTTGAATAGAGACCGCGAGAACAAAGTTGTTCTGTTCGGCTCCGTCAATGTACATGTCCAGCGTTCTGGCACTACCGCCGCCGGGGCTCAAAACGAACATCACAGGCCACTTATGTGCGCGGGCGGGGTCATAACTCTTAGGGAAATACATGATGTAGCTATACATGCCTTGTTTCTGGCAGGTGATGATGGCGCTCTTCTGCCCAGGAACGGGCGCCTCTGCTGCTTGAGATGAGGAAGAGACGATAAACGCAAACGCCAGACTGAGAGACACGACAATACGTTTCATATGAACTCCATGATAATTCACACATTATTAAGTGATTTACAAAAGATAGCAAGACCCACTCAGCAAGCCAAGTCAATTTTACGGCCGTTTCTTTATCTGTCCAGCGGCCCAAGAACCAAGAATGATGCCCAGGGCACTGCAGGCAGCATCGAGAAAATCAGGGTTACGTCGGGGAAAGAGGGTCTGGCTCCATTCCTCGCCAAGCGCAAAGAGCAGAAAGAAAACAGTGACATAAGGAATACGGAAAAACAAAACCTTGAAGGCGCGCGGAAAGGCTAAAGACAAAAATAAGGCAACCCCGCCATAGAGCACGAAGTGGCCAACTTTGTCACCATAGCGAAAATCATAAAGAACCCTGGCATAATCGGGGAGGTTTCCACTATCAGCACCCCACATCAGATAAACAAGAAATAACAGGCAGAGTAACGCGAAAAACTTAATATTTCTCACGTTGCCTTTTTTGGGAGACGGTGCCTCTTGTTGCTCAATGTTCATTTTTTTAGTATAGCATTGGCGAGCGACGTATGCCATACTTAAACCTCTTTAAACAGGTGAAGTATGGGCATGGTTTATTTTATCAGTGGCATTGATACGGATTCGGGAAAGACGGTTGCAGTCGGGCTCATGGCTCGTTATCTCCTTATGCAGGGCGTTAAGGTTATTACAGCAAAGCTGGTGCAGACAGGGAACGAGGGGTTCTCAGAGGATCTTCTGAAGCATCGCGCCATGATGGGCGTAGGGGAGTTTCCTGAGGACACAGAGGGCTTAACAGCACCTCAGATCTTTAAATTTCCAGCCTCGCCGCATCTTTCAGCACGGCTGGAGGGGCGGAGCGTGGATGTTGAGGTGATCTGCGATGCTGTGCGCACGCTGGCTACCCGCTATGAGGTTGTCCTTGTCGAAGGGGCAGGAGGTTTGGCAGTTCCGCTGACTGAGGCGCTGTTGACCGTTGACCTGGTCGCCCAAGAGAAATGGCCAATCATTCTTGTCACCTCCGGCAAACTGGGAAGCTTAAACCACACGATTCTTTCGTTAGAGGCTGTCGCTCAACGTCATATTCCCTTGGCTGGGGTCGTCTACAACGAATACCCTGCGCCTCATCCATGCATTGCCAGCGATACCCCCCGTGTGATTGCGCGATGGGCTGATCGGCTGGTCAAAATTCCGGAGGTGGACTTCTCAAAACTCCCGGATATTGACTTCTCTCCCATTTTTGAGTGAGGAACTATGTTGTTAGAAGAAAAAAAGTTCCTTGACCGTCAACATGTCTGGCACCCGTATGCTTCGATGCTCTCACCTCCACCTGTGAGTATGGCTGTCGCTGCTCAGGGCACAAAGATCCGGCTTGCAGACGGGATGGAACTGATTGACGCGGTCTCGAGCTGGTGGTGCGCTGCACACGGACACAACCCCCCTGCGATCGTTGCCGCTATCCAGGCACAGGCGGAACGCATGTGCCACGTGATGTTTGCAGGGTTCACCCATGAGCCAGCGATTGAACTGGCGCAAGCCCTTGTGAAACAGCTGCCAGAGGGACTGAATAAGATATTTTTTGCAGACTCCGGTTCGATTGCAGTCGAATGCGCGGCCAAGATGGCGGTTCAATATCAGGTCGCCCGCGGACAGACCAAGCGCTGTCACTTGGCGGCTCTCAAAGGCGGCTATCACGGCGATACCTTAGGCGCCATGGCGCTGAGCGATCCTAATGGCATGCATACGCTTTTTAAGGGGATATTGCCCCACCATTTTTTTGCTGAGCAACCCAAAATTCGTTTTGGAGACACTTGGGATGATGTGGATTTTGAGTCCATGCGCCGCCTGCTGGAGCAACAGGGCGAACAGATCGCAGCCGTGATTGTTGAACCGATTTTCCAAGGTGGTAATGCCATGTGGTTCTATCATCCCGAATACCTAAGAAAGTTGCGCAAAGCCTGCGACGTGCAGGGTATATTGTTAATTTTCGATGAGATTGCAACAGGATTTGGACGCACAGGAAAGCGTTTCGCACTCGAGCACGCAGGGGTTCTTCCCGATATCCTGACGGTGGGAAAGATTCTGACCGGAGGGAGTGTCTCGCTTGCTGCCGCCATTACGACAAAGCATGTGGCTGACACGTTGTGTTCAGGGGAGGCGGGGACCTTTATGCATGGCCCCACCTATATGGCGAATCCGATCGCCTGTGCAGCAGGTTGCGCCTCGATGCGCCTTATGGAATCCTATGACTGGCAGGGTGCGGTTTTGCGTATCGAGCGCGAACTCAAGGAGCAGTTGGAGCCTTATCGTTCGCTTCCCACTGTTAAAGATGTACGTGTTCTGGGTGCGATTGGCGTCTTGGAGCTCCACGAAATGCCATCCACTGAAGTAGTCCAGCAGGTTGTGCGCGAGACAGGCGTTTGGCTCCGTCCGTTTGATCGGTTTGTCTATACAATGCCTCCTTTTATCACCTCTTCTGAGGAAATCTCACGTATTACCATGGCCATGGGACGCTTGGCGGGGGGGCGGACTTCCCTATAACGTGGACTGGGGAATATCCAATCATCAACGCGGAATGATCAATAACCATCGGAAATGTGGGATCCCATTGGACATTGGATATTCCGTGTTGGATATTGGATATTTATTCTCGTTCGTTCTTTTCGGATGCTAAAAAAGTGCTAAAAATCAATTTTTGCGATTGTAACCACAGGCAATAAAAGGTATATTAAACGCTTTTCTTTTTCCTATAAGAGGAAAAGAAGGCAATTAAGGAGTCGAAAATGGCCAGAACCGTTCCACTGAATCAAGTTCGTAACATGGGTATCATGGCGCACATTGATGCGGGCAAGACAACCTGTAGCGAGCGTATCCTTTTCTATTGTGGTAAAAACTACAAAATCGGCGAAGTGCACGAGGGTGCTGCGACCATGGACTATATGGTTCAGGAGCAGGAACGCGGCATCACCATCACCTCCGCTGCAACCTCCGTCACCTGGCGTGATCACCAGATCAGCCTCATTGATACTCCCGGACACGTTGACTTCACAGCTGAAGTGGAACGTTCGCTTCGCGTGCTGGACGGCGCGATCGCGCTCTTCTGCGCAGTGGGTGGCGTGCAACCTCAGACCGAGCAAGTGTGGCGCCAGAGCGAAAAGTATGAAGTGCCAAAGCTTTGCATGGTCAACAAGATGGACCGTGTCGGCGCAGACTTTTTCAGTGTTATTGAAGAGATCCGTTCAGAGCTGGGCGGCAACCCCGTTTTGATGGTCTATCCGATCGGTCAGGGCGAAGAGTTTAAGGGTCTGGTTGATCTTTTGAACATGAAGGCTCTTACCTTTGACGAGGCTTCCAGGGGTGTCAAGATCATCGAGAGCGAAATCCCAGCCGACCTTCTTGACGAGTGCAAGAAATATCACATCGAGATGATGGAGAAGGCCGCTGAGCAGGATGAAGCCCTGATGGAGAAGTATCTCGGTGGCGAGCTTTTGAGTATTGATGAAATCAAGAAGGGGTTGCGTATTGGTACCATGGCACGTAAGCTGGTTCCAGCTTACTGCGGAACTGCCTTTAAGAACAAGGGTGTCCAGCCCCTGTTGGATGGTATTGTTGATTATCTTCCCTCCCCTCAAGATGTCGGCACGATTCACTCAGCGGATAATCCAGACGTCTGCCGCGAGCCCAAGGATGATGCGCCTTTCTCAGGATTGGCCTTCAAAATTCTTTCGGACAAGCACATGGGTAAGATCACCTTCATACGTGTTTACTCGGGTACCTTAAGGATTGGCGATCCGATCCTGAACAGCACGTTAGATCAGGAGGCGCGTATTGGCCGTCTCTTCCGTATGCATGCGAACCGTCAGGAAGCACTCGAAGAAGCTTATGCTGGCGATATCGTTGCGGTCGTCGGTCTGACCAAGACGCGCACGGGTGATACGATTTGCTGTAGGGACAACCCGATCATGCTGGAGTCCATTGAGTTCCCAGCACCTGTGATCTCGATTTCCATTCGTCCCTCTTCCCGCAACGATAATGAAAAGCTTGGGATGTCGCTCCACTCCTTGGCCATGGAAGACCCGACCTTCTTGGTTCGTTATGACCAAGAGACAGGCGAGACCATTATTTCTGGCATGGGCGAACTTCATCTGGAAATCATTGTGGATCGTCTGCGTCGTGAATTTGGTGTCGAATGTGAAGTCGGTAAACCTGAAGTGGCCTACCGTGAAACCATTCGTCATAAAGCCGAAGGCGAGTATAAGCATGTTAAGCAGTCGGGTGGTCGTGGTCAGTACGCCCATGTTTGCTTGCGCCTTGAGCCTCAGGAACCCGGACATGGCTTTGCCTTCGTCAATGAAGTCAAGGGCGGCGTGATTCCGAATGAATACCTCCCCGCTGTTGAGAAGGGCGTTATTAAGGCAATGGAAAGTGGACCGTGCGGTGGCTTCCCTGTTGTGGATGTCAAGTGCACGGTTTACTACGGTTCCTACCATGAAGTGGACTCGAACGAATTCGCCTTTATCGAATGCGCACGTCAATGCTTCAAGAACTTGTTCCTGAAGGGCAATCCTCAGCTCCTCGAGCCGATCATGAGTGTTGAAGTGGCAGTTCCCGAAGATTACATGGGCTCCGCGACAGGCTCGATTTGCGGTCGCCGTGGACGTGTCGAAGGTATGGATGACAAGGCCGGCACCAAGCTGGTTCGTGGCTTCGTACCGCTCGGCGAAATGTTCGGTTACTCAAACTCGATCCGTACGATGACCCAAGGACGCGGAACCTTCACCATGGTGTTCGAACACTACGAAGGCGTTCCTTACGAACTCTCGGAACAGATCATCGAGAAGCGTAAAAAAGAGGGTAAGGTCCGCTAAGGCGAGGCTTTATTATCTGACAAAAGAAGACCGCGAAGGAACCCCCTTTGCGGTCTTCTTGTTTTCAGGACGACCCAAGGCTTGACCCTGACTGGTAAATATGAGATTGTTTTGAAATTAATAAAAGGGAGGAACACAGATGAAACAGTTAATGGCAAAGGCACTTGTAATCATGTTTTTAGGAGTCACGGTTTCTGCACAGGAGGCGATCTCGCTTTTTGATGGCAAGACACTGAATGGCTGGAAGGTCATGAAGTGCGAAGCTGAGGTTGTGGATGGCGCAATCTTCATCAAAGGTGGCAATGGCGTTCTTGCATCAGAGAAGCAGTATGCAGACTTTGTCTTCGAGTGCGATTGGAAGCAGCTCAATACCAATATGTGGGATTCGGGAGTCTACTTCCGATGTGATCTCCCTGGCGAAAAGGTTGCATGGCCCAAGAAGCATCAGGTGAATATGCGCAAAGGGCAGGAAGGCGCGATTGCCGGTTCAGATGCGAAGAAGGCCTCCAGCCTCTTCAAAAAAGATGAGTGGAACCATTACAAGCTGACCGTCAAAGGCAAGACCGCTGAACTCGAGTTTAATGGCGAGAAGGCGTGGTCATGTGACAAGATTGAACCTGCAACGGGCTATCTCTGCTTGCAGGCTGAAGTCCCGCAGGGCGGCCAGTTCCTCTTCAAGAATATCACGATCAAGGAACTGGAAGTCAAGAAAGAGTAAACACGGCCGCTGGGGGCCGTGGCAGTTGGCAGTAGCAGTTGGCAGTTGGCTACCGGCTTTTTTGAGTACTTCCGCCTTAGCGACGTTTACGGCGGGTAGGCACGAATGAACCTGAACTCCGGTATCCAAACCCTGCGGCCTTAAACTATGAAAACTAACGACCATACCCTGTTGATGCTTCTCACGCTCGGACTTCTGGTGGTTGCCAGTCCGGCAAAAGGCACCACGGCCGAGGTAAAGCCGGCCCCCTATGTTGATATTCATTTCCATGCAGATGCGCGTACCGAGGGAGGTGGGGACTTGCCCAACGTTGCCGCATGGATGAAATCGAACAGCGTGGATCGTCTGATCGTCCTTCAGTTTGAAAAGTCGATGCCGCAAAACGAAGCAGAGGCAAAACAGATCGCAGAGAACTTTAAGGCTTACCAGGGACAGATTTATCGGTTCACGGTACTGCTTGCTAAGGATGTGCCGGACAAAGAGGCCGCAGTGAAGACGCTGAAGAAGATGAAAGAGGAGGGGGTCATCGGCTTCGGGGAGCACTATGGCAGGGGGCTGGATTTTGATGACCCTAAATGTATGCGGCTCTATGCGGCCTGCGCGGAAGTCGGACTGCCCGTACTCTTCCATATGGACGGCCAGAATAATAAGGATGATGACAAGCTCTCCCATTTGGAGAACGCGCTTAAAACCTATCCGACGTGTGTCTTTATCGGGCATGGACCTGGGTTCTGGGCTAGGATGAAGACGATGGACGGATTGTTCGCCAGCCACAAAAACCTGTATGCGGATATTTCAGCGGGAAGTGGCGCTAAGGCGGTTAGTCGCGACAAAGCATATAGCCGTGAGTTTCTGGTTCGGCATGCCGACCGCGTATTGTTCGGCACGGATGGTGGCCCATGGTCGTTTGGAAAGGCCAAACCCCCGCACTTTGAGCTCGTCAAGAGTCTGAACCTACCAGCGGATGTCCACACGAAGCTCTGCCGGGAGAATGCCGAAAAACTGTTCAAGCTCGAACACCGGTAGAGGATGGCCTTGACAACAACAAAAAGAGAACGCTTATGACAACAAACAAACGGACGGTCTGGTTTTTGGCGATGGTCTTTGGAATCACGTCTTTCGTTCAGGCAGCGCCTGCGACGAAAAAAACCGCTTCGAACGCCAAGCCTTCTAGCGTATTCCAATTGACGGTGCAGGAGCCGTTATCTGTAATGTCACCAGGCGATTTCACCCTTGTTGCCCTGCCGGATACGCAATGCTACACGGCTGTGATCGGCGGCGGTAAACCCGAAATGTTTGTGGCACAGGCAGAATGGATCGTATCCAATCGCGTCAGCCGGAATATTGCTTTCGTGACGACCGAAGGAGACATCAGCAATGACGGCAATAAGACTACCGCACAGTGGGAGCGTGCGACGAATGCGCTCTACCGGCTGGAGAATCCTGAACGCACTGGCCTGCCGGACGGCATCCCGTACTCCGCTGTCGTGGGCAACCATGACACGTATAACGGAGGCACGGTAAAATTTAACCAATACTTCGGCACAAGCCATTTCGCAGGACGCCGGTATTACGGCGGCCACTACTCAACAAACAACGACAGCCACTATGATTTCTTCAGTGCCGGCGGACAGGATTTTATCGTGCTTTCCTTGACCATGGC
>CAMBQV010000041.1 GCA_945870145.1 Akkermansia muciniphila | reverse complement strand
CTCCATTTATTGTGACCTGAATCATACGTGCACCTCTCTCACTTTTCCAGCTTTACCATAATCGCAACGCAAACAACGACACGCCTGACGACGGGCAGCTGCTTCATTCCAAGGTTGTTCCACCTCGTCAAAATTGTTTTTTCGACGATTGATCGAAATCATGTTGACCTCTTCGCGTGGGTAGGGGGTTGGCTCGGCATCTGGATCGTAATTGATGTTGAGTTCAGGATAAGTCCGCCAGAAGGCGTGGGACTCGCCGGAGAGCTGAGTATCAATCGCCACAGCAGCACGTTCACCTGCAGCAATAGCTTCAACGACAGAGGAGGGTCCTGTGACATCATCACCACCTGCAAAGAGCCAAGGTAATGAGGTCATTCCCGTGACCGGGTCAGCTTGAATCCAGCCACTCTCTGTCAATCCGACATCTGTCGTGCCGAGCATCTTTTTGGCGTCGAGTCCTTGTCCAATAGCCAAAATGACTTGGTCGCAGGGGATGGTTTGAAGATCCTTGTCGGCGCCAGCAAGTGCCTTGCGACGACCACTGCGGTCATAATCACCCAAGGTCATCGAACGGCAGATGACACCCGAGACTTTGCCTTCTGCTACCGTGAAGGCTTCCGGCGAACAAAGCGTCATGAGGGTGACACCCTCTTGCTGAGCCTGCTCGATCTCCTCGGCATACGCGGGCATCTGTTCGCGTGTACGACGGTAGACAACGGTCACGCTCTCTGCTCCCAGTCGCAAGGCTGTGCGGGCAGCATCAATGGCGGCGTTCCCGCCCCCAATCACGATGACTTTCTTTCCAACAGGAGCCGAACCCCGAATGTTGTAGGTTCGCAGGAAATCCATCGACTCGATGACACCCTGCGCCTCTGCGCCGACTACATCCAGCTTCATGCCCTCTGGCGCGCCGACAGCCAAGAAGATAGCCTCGTTGCCTGCGTCGCGCAGACTCTGTAAGGTGAAATCCTTGCCGAGTGCCTGTCCGGTTTGGATGTCTACACCGAGCGACTCGATCAAACGGATTTCGCGTGCCAACGTCTCGCGGGGCAGTCGGTAGGACGGAATGGCCTGAACCAGCATACCGCCTGGACGGGGTTCGCGTTCCAGTACAATGGGCTTATACCCTAAACGTGCCAGGAAGTAGGCGCAGGTCAGTCCAGCAGGACCGGCCCCAATAATTGCAATTTTCTTCATTGCATTCGTTGCGTTTTCCTTAACCTCGGGACGCTGGATCACGACCTCTTGATCCACCATAAAGCGCTTGACGCCACGGATGGCAACAGGACTGTCCAATGAACTGCGACGGCAGTGATCCTCGCACGTATGGAAACAGACACGTGCACAGATGGCTGCAAACGGATTACGCTCACGATGGAGGCGCAACGCCTCGGCATAACGACCTTCACCGACCAGCGAGACAAACCCTGGCACATAGACACCTGCCGGACAAGCGCTCAAGCAGGGGGCCAGCACGAGTGAGGGGCAGACACCGGCAACGCAATGGTGGTCGCGGATGTGCTGCACGTACTCCTCGCGGAAATGGCGAATCGTCGAGAGGACTGGATTGGGTGCGGTCTGTCCGAGGCCACACAGAGAGGACTCCTTGATGAAGTTTCCAAGGTCGATTAACCGTTGGATATCGTCCATCTCGCCCTCGCCGCCGCAGATCCGTTCGAGGATCTCGAGCATGCGCTTGGTGCCGACACGGCAGGGTGCGCATTTTCCGCACGACTCTTCTTGAACGAACTCAATGAAGAAACGAGCTACATCGACCATGCAGGAGTCTTCGTCCATGACGATAAGGCCTCCTGATCCCATGATCGCCCCGAGTTCCTGAAGTTTTTCATAATCCAAAGGCACGTTTAGATTCTGACGGGGGATACAACCGCCGGAGGGACCGCCGAGTTGAGCCGCTTTAAAGGCCTTGTTTCCTCGGATACCCCCGCCAATATCATAAACGACCTCACCGAGCGGAGTTCCCATCGGCACTTCAACAAGTCCTGTATTCTTAACTGCGCCAGCTAACGCAAAAACCTTGGTGCCTTTACTCTTTGGGGTTCCCATACTGGCAAACCATTCACCACCGTTCAAGATGATCGGGGCGATACAGGCATACGTCTCTACGTTGTTGAGCAGTGTGGGTTTTCCCCACAAGCCTTTTTGGGCAGGGAATGGTGGACGCGGACGTGGTTCGCCACGCTTGCCTTCGATCGAGGTGATTAAGGCCGTCTCTTCGCCACAGACAAAAGCGCCTGACCCCATGCGGATATCCAAGTCAAAGGAGAAGGTACTTCCTAAGATATTCTTGCCAAGCAACCCATGTGCGCGAGCCTGATCAATCGCCAGTTGCAGGCGCTTGACCGCTAACGGATATTCGGCTCGGACGTAGACAAAACCCTCATCTGCGCCGATGGTAAAGGCTGCGATGGCCATGCCTTCAATCACAGTATGGGGGTCGCCTTCCAAAACGCTGCGATCCATATAGGCACCCGGATCTCCCTCGTCCGCATTGCAGAGAACATACTTTTTGTCACTGGGCGATTGACGTGTCAGCATCCATTTGAGATGCGTCGGGAAGCCCGCACCCCCGCGCCCTCGAAGGCCAGAGATTTGGACTTGTTCAAGGACATCGGTTGCTTTCAGGGTGTCAAGCACCTTGGCTAAAGCGGAATAGGCTCCCGCCCGAACAGCATCGTCGAGGCTTTCTGGATCGATGTTTCCACAGGTACGCAAGACAACTTTGGACTGCTTTGAGAAGAAGGGGATATCTTTACACGTCCGCTGAATGGCCTGGGTCTGCTCGTCGCGCACGAGGAGGCGTTCAACAGGTTTACCGCCAATCAGATGTTCTGTCACGATCGCTTCAGCATCCGAAGGTTTTACCCCTTGATAAAAGGTTTGGTCGGAGCCGATTAGAATGACAGGGCCACGGACACACGGACCCATACATCCCGTCTCACGGATTCCGATTTTCTTCTCGAGATTGTGCGCCTTTAACGCTGTTAGTAAGGCTGCTTCAACATCGCGTGAACCCGAGGCCAGGCAACTACCTCCGACGCAAACAAGAATTTCCTTCTTAGCGTCCGCTTCCTTGGTGAGCTTCTCTTGCCATGTTTTCAGGGCTGCTGCGTTTTTGATTTTTGTGATTTTTGCTGCACTCATGCTTTCACCGCCTCTTTCTCCGCTTGGGCGGCTGCTTGAGCACGATACGACTCAAGGATTTCACCGACTTTTGTTGCCTTAACGCGCTGATGAAGATCGTCGTTGACCATCAAGACGGGGGCCATGCCACAAGCACCGAAACAACGTCCGACTCCGAGTGAAAAGAGGCGATCCGACGTTGTCTCGCCCACGTCAATGCCGAGCTTATGTTTGAGGGCCTGAAGCAATTCGTTGCCGCCACGCACATAACAGGCGGTGCCGAGACAGACACGAATTAGATAGGTCCCGCGCGGAACCGTTGAGAAGAAGGAGTAGAAGGTCACCACGCCCGCGACTTCGCTGTACGGCTTACCAAAGAGGTGGGCAATTCGTTTAATCACCTCTTCGGGAAGATACCCAAGTCGTGTTTGCGCGATTTGGAGAGCGGGAATGACGCCACCAGGTTTTGATGCGTATTCTTGGAGCATCGGCTCGAGCTCTTGAATGATCTGGGCTTCTGTTAAGGAACAGTTGCCACAGCAACAGTTTCCTGTTGTATCTGACATAAAAACCTCCTTCAGTCCTCATATTTCTATCGAGGGGTTGATGTTGAGACGCGCTTACAGAGAGCCTGTGATATAATTTTCGAGGTTTTTGATGTCCTGTTCTTGCTCGGAGCAGAGGAACTTAACCACATCGCCAATGGAAATAATGCCGATGAGCTTCGAGTGTTCCATGACAGGGAGATGACGAAGCCGTTTTTCAGTCATTATCTTCATGCAGGACTCGATGATTTCTGTAGCTTGTACGGTGATGACAGGAGTGGACATAACTTCAGCAACTGTCACGCTTCGGAGCGGGAGCTCCTTCAGGAGGACTCTTCTTAGGCAATCACGTTCCGTTAACATGCCGACAAGTTTACCCGTACTATCTATCACGGGCAGACTTCCAATGCGGCTTTCTTCCATCTTTTTAACAGCATCGAAGATCGTGGTTGAAGGCGATGTTGAAACAACATCGGATCCTTTAATCTTTATTAGCGTAACGACGGGTGTCTCCATAACTATCTCCTTATTGCTGATCACGACTACGAGTCTTGGGGATAAAGACAGCAATCACTGAGCTCATCCCTATTAAGTAACGACTCTAGCATGCTGGTCATAATAGGTCATTCAACTCTAAAAGGTCAATAGAAAAAGGAAATATTTTTAGTTTCTACCAGTAGAAATCTTCGGCTTGAAGGTGGGGGGCAAAAATGGTATTGTATATAGGTTAATTTTTGAAATCAAACCGAAAGGACGTGACCATGAAGCAAGTCGTCGTGTTGGCATGTGCGTTGACAGGTTTACTCGCCTGTACCTCTGGAACTAAGACAACCCCAGCTATGAATGTGAAAACAACTCCTGTGAATAACACTCCATTTGCGTCTGTCAAACTGCTGACTGTGGCTCCTGGACATTTTCATGCCTACCTTGTGCAGAACCGTATGTACCCCCAGCTCTCGCCCGAGGTCAATGTCTATGCTCCTGAGGGACCCGAGGTCGAGGCGCATCTCAAAAAGATCGAGAGCTTTAATACGCGCGAGAAGGACCCGACAGCCTGGAAGACTACGGTTTATCGCGGTGAGGATTTTCTTCAGAAGATGATTCAGGAGAAGAAGGGTAACCTGGTGGTGCTGGCGGGAAACAACGCCAATAAGACTCGCTACATCCTGGAGAGCGTCAAGGCTGGACTAAATGTCCTTTCTGACAAACCCATGGCTATCAACCCTGAGAATTTTGAGATGCTCAAGGAGGCCTTTGTCATTGCGAAGAAAAACAATGTGTTGCTCTATGATATCATGACGGAACGCTATGAGATCACGGCGATGCTCCAGCGGTATTTCGTCCAGTGCCCGGAAGTCTTTGGCACCATGGACTCCGGGACGCCCGAGGATCCCTCGGTGACCAAGGAGAGCATTCACCACTTCTCGAAGATTGTGTCCGGGTCGCCGCTGCGTCGTCCGCCATGGTTCTTCGATGTCAAGCAGCAGGGCGAGGGAATTGTGGATGTGAGCACGCATTTGGTGGATCTGGTGCAGTGGGAGATGTTCCCGGAGCAGGTCATTAAAGATTCCGATGTCAAGATGATCAAGGCAAAGAGTTTTACGACCGCGCTCACGCCCGAGCAGTTCACACGGACCACAGCCTGTGACACATTCCCAGCCTATCTTCAGCAGTACAAGAGTCCCAATGGAAATATCGAGATCCCGTGCAATGGCGAGTTCACCTATGCGCTGCGCGGCGTACACTGTAAGATCTCGGTCATCTGGAATTATGAGGCGCCTGCGGGAACCGCGGATACCCACTTCTCGCTGATGCGCGGAACAAAGGTTGCAGCCGTGATCCGTCAAGGTAAGGAGCAGGGGTTCAAACCCATGCTTTATCTTGACCTGCGTCCGGGCGTGGATGCTGCCTCGGTCGAACCTGCTCTTAACAAGGCTATGGCGAAGGCAGCTAAGCAGTGGCCTGGTGTTGAGGCGAAGCGAATGGCAACCGGCTGGCAGATCGTCATCCCAGCGCAATACGTTGTCGGCCACGAGGCTCATTTCGGTCAGGTCACCGAGAAGTATCTGGGCTTCCTGGATGCCGGCAAGATGCCCTCCTGGGAAGTGCCGAACATGATCCAGAAGTATCGCACGATCATGGAAGCCTACAAGATGTCACGGTAAGCCCGTGGTTAGCGGACTGATTACAATCAATCTTGTTTTTTAGCATCCGAATGGCGCGAACCACCCACCTTCGCAAGTACGACTACGGTGGGCAGGCACGAATGCTGGATGAAAATCGGCAGCCATGCCCAATGTTCCGTGTCCCGCGTCTTGGGACTCCCATAAAGGGGAACGGGTTTTCCAACCCGTTATACCACCTGTCGCGCATTCCCGATTTTATGTTTAAGCTTGCTCCTCAAGAGGTTATAGACTTGAAGTCACAAACTGTGACTTCAAGTTATGAGGGTAACCGGTCACAAATTGTGAACGGCGCAGGGCACGGCGGACGAAGGAAGCTGACTTCTGTTTTCACCGAACACGGCTAGGCGCGCATCTCGGCGACGATCGCAAGAGCGGCGGCGCGGGGATCGGCGGCTTCGAGGATGGGACGGCCGACCACGAGATGGGTTGAGCCGTCACGGACAGCCTGTCCAGGGGTTGCAACGCGCTTCTGGTCGCCAATGTCGGCTCCAGCCGGACGCACGCCAGGTGTGACGAGTAGGGCTGTCGGGCCCAGGATGCGGCGCATATTAGCCACTTCCTTGGGGGAGCAGACAATCCCGTCCGCGCCATTGGAGCAGGCGAGCAGACCCATGGCTTCGACCTGGGCCTTCATCTCGCGCTGAACGCCGATATCGGTCAGATCGCTTTGATCGAGGCTCGTGAGCGCCGTAACGGCCAGAATTTTAGGCGCATGGACGCCTGCCGCGAGCGCAGCATCTTTGGCGGCTTTAATCATGGCGCGTCCACCCACCGAGTGAATCGTCATGAGGTCAACGCCCAGCGCAGCACCGCTGGTGACTGCACGTTCGACCGTGCGCGGAATGTCATGGAGCTTTAGATCCAGAAAGACCTTCTTGTTGTAGGCTTTAACGGCACGGACCACATCCGGTCCTTCAGCGCTGAAGAGTTCCAGTCCGATTTTATAGAAATCGACGGTATTGCCCAAAAGTTCAATCATCTTTTTCACCTCAGCGGTTGAGGCGAGATCCAGTGCGACAATCAGTTCAGCCATAATGTGTTCCTTTTAAAATTGTGTGAAAACATTCTCATATTCGTCCTGAGAGGTCAAGACCTTGTTTGAGCGCCAGCTCACCTTGACAAACAAGTTAGTCTCTGCTAACATTCTGAGATGAATTCTTTAACCACCACTAGCACAGAAGATTGTCTTGAAATTATCGCTAAGCTGGCTGAAAAGGAAGGCCATGCGCATGTGAGTGATATTGCGCGTCAGTTGGGTGTTAAGAAGCCGTCAGTGACGGCGACGCTCAAGTCACTGGCAGAGAAGGGGCTTGTCCAGTATGAGTCGTATCATCCGGTCGAGCTGACCCGTAAAGGGACCCAGATCGCGACGAAGGTGATGAAGAAGCATGATACCTTGAAATGCTTTCTCACGCAGTGCTTGAAGTTGCCAGCAGAACATGCGGATACGCTTGCGTGTAAGCTGGAGCATGAGTTGGATGACGTTGCTTTGGAGCGTCTTAGTGAATTTGTGAAGATGAAATCATTGGATCAGTTGCTTCCTGATGAAGAGGCTGTTATCGTGAGCATCAATCCGGCGCTGGGAAGGCGTGTTGCGCCCTATGGTCTTGTGAAAGGAGCTTCGGTTAGGTTGTCA
Organism: Akkermansia muciniphila; assembly: GCA_945870145.1. Taxonomy (GTDB): domain Bacteria; phylum Verrucomicrobiota; class Kiritimatiellia; order RFP12; family UBA1067; genus CAIZQW01. The sequence continues at coordinate 13,443 of CAMBQV010000041.1, read as the reverse complement.
AGAATCGCGCCGCTGGGGGATCCCCGTAGCTTTCTCGTGAATGACACGGAGATTTCATTGCGTGCCTCTGAGGCGAAACAGATACAAGTTGAGGTTCAAGCTGTATAGCAAACTTCTGGGACATCAGCATCAGTTGCAAAGGCATAGGTTATGAATAGAGCACTCTCTATAGCTTTAGTGGGTCAACCCAACTGTGGTAAGACAACCATTTTTAATGCGTTGACCGGTGGGCGGCAGCATGTCGGGAACTACTCCGGTGTGACGGTTGAGCGTCATACCGGCATCTGCTCGTGGAAGGATGTTGAGATTCAAATAACCGATCTCCCAGGTGCGCATTCGTTGACCGCCGCCTCGGTTGATGAGGCGATTGTACAGAAGACCTTGCTGGAAGAGCGTTTTGACGTGCTGGTGAATGTCATTGATTCAACCCAGTTGACACGTAGCCTCTATCTGACCGTCCAGTTATTGAATCTGGGTTTTCCTGTTATTCTTGCCTTGAATATGTCAGATGAGGCTGAAACTAAAGGCATTCGGATTGATGTTAAGCAGTTGGAGATGTTGACTGGCTGTCCTGTTGTGCAGACCGTGGGTCGCTTAGGCAAGGGTATGGATGAATTAAGGGCGGCCGTTCTTAAGACGATTCAGAAGCCCTTTGTACGTAAAATACCCGATTGGAACTATCATGGCGATGAGCATATGCGACGCGCGGTTTCGAAATTAAGTGAAGCGCTTTCGCCTGAAAAACCTTTGTTCCTCTCAGCCCCTTCACCAGAATGGGTCGCAGTGAAATTACTGGAAAGGGATACGACCGTGACAGAGGAGGTCTTTCAGAGAATCCCTACCCTCCAGACGATTGTCCAACACCAGATCGGGATGCTGGAGGCCGCTCAGGGGGAATCCTCCGAAGAGGTGGTTTCCGATTTTCGCTATGGTATTATCAATGCGCTGGTTCAGGCGTGCCAACGTCAATCAGCTCCTTCACGCGAGGATATCACCCGTCAAGTTGACCGTGTGATCACGCATAGGATTTGGGGACTCCCTATCTTCTTCCTGATCATGTATGCGATGTTTTCCCTGACCTTTATAGCGAGTGAACCGTTGATGCACCTTCTCGAATCTGCCTTTGCAAGCCTTGGCTCGTTATTGGGAAGTTGGTGGCCAGCAACCAGATTTCCTGAGCTGCGTTCTCTTGCGTTAGATGGTGTTCTGGGTGGCGTTTGCGGGGTGCTGGTCTTCCTGCCCAATATCTTGATGCTCTTCCTCTGCCTAGCATTGATCGAGGGGACAGGCTATATGGCGCGCGCCGCCTTTATCATGGACCGGGCGATGCGTGCCGTGGGACTGCAGGGTAAGAGTTTCATCCCTCTCGTGATCGGTTTCGGCTGTAGTGTGCCGGCGATCATGGCTACGCGCATGATCGAATCGCGGAGAGATCGTCTTGCGACCCTCTTTATTGTTCCCTTGATGAGTTGCGGTGCAAAGCTTCCGATCTACTCGTTGATTATTGCCGCCTTCTTTACACCGGTATGGCGTGCGCCCGTCTTGCTTTCCGTCTACCTGATTGGTGTGCTTGCTGCATTCGCTGTGGCGGCACTGATGCGTAAAACAATATTTAAGGATGAAAGTTCAATTTTTATCCTTGAACTGCCCCCATATCGGCTGCCGACCTTCAAGAGTGTCGGGATCCACCTGTGGGAACGCGCCCAACTCTACATCTACAAGGCGGGAACGATCATCTTAGTGGCCTCGATCATCTTCTGGGCTGCGACAACTTATCCCAAGACCGGGCATCCTGAAGATACGGTCAGCGGCCGTGTCGGTTATGTGCTCGAACCAGCCATGCGTCATATCGGTTTTGACTGGCATATTAGCTCTGCATTGGTAGGGGCTTTTGCCGCTAAGGAGGTCTTTGTCTCGCAGTTGGCGATTCTTGCTGCTGTTGATGGTGAGAAGCCGTTGCGCCAGTTCCTGCAGGAACGCTATACGCCACTTCAAGGGTATGTCCTGATGATCTTCTGCCTGATGGCGACACCCTGTGTGGCCACCTTTGCGACGGTTCGCAAGGAGACCCAGTCCTGGGGCTGGGCCTTTGCCCAACAAGGGGCGATGACCCTATTGGCCTATTGTGTATGCTTGGTCATTTACCAAGTGGGGTGCTTGCTTTTTTGATAGAGAAATACCCGTTGTTTTGCTAACATGAAGCCCGTTAATAACCTTTTCAAAACGGACATTAAAACGTAATCCATTATGAAATTAATCGTCATAGATGTGGGAAATACCTCGACGGGGATTGCCTTGTATGATCATGGCAAGATCATACGTGTAACCCATCTCAAAGGTGGTATACGTAAACAGCCTGAAGCTTGCGCGGAAGCGATTCGCAAAGCTGCACGCGGCATGGTCAATGGTGCGGTGTTAGGTTCGGTCGTACCAGGCGTGAATCCAGCTTGGAAACGAATGATCAAGCATGAACTGGGTTGTGACCTTCTTATTGTCAAAGCGGGAATCACGATGGATGTCGTGGTTGATTATCCAGAGCCCCAGACGATAGGGGCGGACCGTCTTGCTGATGCAGTAGGGGGCGTCAGGCGTTATGGCGCACCACTCATCGTCGCTGATTTTGGTACAGCGTTGACCTTTGATGTCATTACGCGCGATCATCGCTATATCGGGGGTGTGATCACTCCGGGGCTTCCCTTGATGTCCGATTACTTGTACGAGCGGACGGCGCTTTTGCCGAGAGTCGAATTTACGGGCGAATGTCCCAAAGTTGGACAATCTACTCAGCAAGCCATGCGAATAGGTGCTCAAATCGGGTATCGGGGCATGGTTCGTGAGATTGTCACGTACTTAAAAAAGAGTGTCGGTCAGAAATTTAAGCTGGTTGCAACGGGCGGTTATGCCCGTTGGGCGCTTGAAGGGTCCGGGATGGACTTTGTCATTGACCAGGATTTGACGCTCTATGGACTGGGCTGTATCTGGGAGTCCGCAAACCGCTAAGTTAATTGGTTTGCGGATTTCCAAGATCACTTCGTGCTGCTATCGGTGCGAAACGGATAGGCAGGGAGACCGACGGTATTGACTAAATTCACGTTGGGTTTGCCGGAAAAAGCATAGCGAACGAATGCTGGTGCAGGAACTTTTTCGGCTTGTACCTCGATCGTGCTTCCCTTTATGGCGGCAGTGGCCGGATGCCAGATGTGATCAGGACCCGCAAGCATGAACCCGGTTGGGGCCCCGCCGTCAAGGGTCTTCAGTCCGTCCGCATGTTCGAACTCAATCACCAGTGTTGTGCCCTTTGCCGAGGCGCTCTTGAAGAGGGGGCCTTGTGCCTCGATCTTCTCGCCGTAGACATCACGGCGGGCCAGTAATGCTAGGCGTTCGCAGATCGGTGCCTTATCTGACGGATGAATGTTCTTGGTATCACCCAGATCAATTGTATTGGCAACGGATGTATGGGGGAGCTTTGTGATACCCATCTGGACTTCTCGGAACCAGGGCCAAACCTCATCGCCGTAGCCTGGGAGCATCACAGCTAAAAGATGGAAATCGTCGCGCCCCCATTCCTTGCGCAAGTACTTGACCCATGCCGGCAGACTCTGGGCATAGTTGGCGGCCAACTTCCCGTTCGCCTCGCCCTGATACCAGACCAGACCGCGGTTCGCAAACGGAATCAGTGGATGCAGCATGGCATTGTAGAGAATGTTGGGTTGCTGGCGGACAAATACGTTGCCATGCCGAATGCCCTTCGCCATCGCAGCGGAAACGCGTTGCTGGATATTGCTACTACCATCGAAAGAATCCATGATCGTCTTGAAGTGCGGGAGCTCCGCTGTCAAATCCCGCGGCATCCACCCCTCGATGCTGGAACTACCCCAGCATGTGACAATGACACCCACCGGTATCTGTAGCTTTTGATAAAGATGATAGCTGAAACCAAAGGCTACAGCGCTACCCGAGACATCTGTTGACCAGTTGCCCTTACAGGTCGTGTTGGGCGTGAAGGCGACATCGGTCTCAACCAGGTAACTGCGGATCGGCTGCTTCCTGGCCATGGGCACCAACGCGGCCAAATTCGTATCGCCTCCCCAGTTCAACATCACGTGGGACTCCTTGCCCCAACCATACTGCATATTCGACTGGCCGGAACAGATCCAGACCTCGCCGACAAGAATGTCTTTTAACGTGACTTTATTGCCCGCACTGTCGGAGATCACCATCTCCTGGGGTGTTGCATTTGCCGTAAGCGGATCAAGTTTCACTAACCATTTTCCATCCTTTTCGGTCACACCTGATTTTGTTTGTCCCGCAAAAGCGATGGTCATTTTAGTGCCAGGCTCACTGCGTCCCCAGATCGGCACCGGCATCTCGCGTTGAAGAATGGCGTGGTCGGTGAAGGGGGAGCCGAGCTCGATCACGGGTTTTACCACTGCCGTTATTGTCTCGCCCGTGCCTTGGGATCCCTGAAGTGCTGGTGCCAGTAGCACCATTGTCATGAGTGTACAGATCGTACCCAGATGATGCCGTCTCTCTTGCATGATATTCATTATTAGTTTGCTCCTTGATTTTTCGTTGCAATCTTACTCTTTCGGCACTATTTAGGTCAAGCTGTTTAGGGGAAACAGACAAAAGGCTTGGTCTTAAGAACACGAGAAGTGCTAGAAATTTCCTCTCCCCGTCAGGTGTTTACTGTTGAATCCTAAGGTAAAAATGAATATACTTAAAAAGTACGTTTTTGGAGACATATTATTATGAAGCAAAAATTAGTCTTGATTGCCTCTGTTGTCATCGGCTTGTTGGCTGCGTTGCTGACGCGTTCCTATTTGAATGAAAAGGATCGTGAAATTGAAAAGATGAAAGAGGACTTCAACAAGCGCAATGCGATGATTGAAGTGTGTGTCGCGAGTAAAGCCTTGCCTTCTGGAACCAAACTGACTTGGGCTGATTTTGGAGGATCAAAAGCGATCGAGAGTCACGTGCGAGGGCGCGTGGTACTGGCAAAGGATGCGATTTCGCTCATCGGCCGCGAGCTCACCCATTCGGTTGAAGAAAAACAAATTATTGGCTGGGCTGATATTAAAGATGGAGATCTCTTGTCGCGACGCCTAGCTGAAACACTGGCCAATGGACGGCGCGCCATCTCTGTGAATGTTGCTGGCGCGGCTGCGGTGAGTGGCATGGTGACACCCAATGATCACGTGGATGTTTTGGGCACATTCTCGTTTCCCTCCAAAAAAGTGCCTGGCGAGATGGAGTTAGTGACCTTAACGATCTTGCAGAATGTCTTGGTGCTTGCAACCGGCAAGGAGACCGCGAACGCGCGTGTCTTGGGCGAGAAGACCTCGGGAGGTAACTATAATACGGTCACGCTAGAGGTGACACCTCGCGAAGCTGAGATGCTCGTTTTCTCGGAGCAAATCAAAGGAAGAATTTTTCTTGCGCTGCGAAATCCTGCAGATGTCTTTACGGAGTCGGAATTGCCACGCGTGAACTTTGAGAAAATTCAAGAGACGATTGGACAATTAAACGAGATTCGTCAAAAAAACAAAATGGTTGCACCGCGTCGCTAAGATGTTTTGAATTCAAGTGGTTGTTCTTGTCAACGCTAACCCCGATTGGATCCCTCATGTTTCATCTTGATATTGTCAACCCTGGTCAAGCCTCTCGCCGTTTCGATTTGCCTGACGGTGAATATTTTATTGGGCGGGGTGATGCCTGTCAAATCAGGTTGCGTCATCCAGAAATCAGTGAGCGCCATGCATGCCTTAGTCTTCACGGAAACTTGGTTTTTATAAAGGATTTAGGTTCAAGTAATGGTGTGACCATCAATGGTGTAACCATTCACGAGAAGGTGCCCGTCCGTTCGGATAGTGTCATCGCTATTGGCCCCTGTTTGTTGCGTGTGAGTTCAGATGACGCTCAAAAGCCTCTTGAGGCATCCTTGGAAGTCCCATCCCCCATTGAAGTCAAAAAGTCTATTGAACTTCCTCTGCAACCTCCTCCTGTGCAACAGAAGCCCCCTGCAGTGGTGCTCTCAAAGCCGCTTCCAGAGCCACAGATAGAGGCACAGCCAGCAGTTTCGTTGCCCCAACCTCGTGATCCTCGCATTCTTCTCATGCGCGAAATCAAGACACAGATCCATTCGCAGTTGGTCCAGCGCATGGATCTCAAGCGTATGACAGCGACGCATGTGGGGGCGGAAGAACTCCAAACGAAGGCCCGGGAGACCATTAAAGCGATCATCGCGGAGGTACAACGGAAAAACACCCTGCCGCGTGGCATTGATCCCTTGCGTCTCGAAAAGGAAATTTATGACGAGGCGATGCGTTTGGGTCCCCTTGAGGACTTTTTGGCAGATGAGAGTATTACGGAAATTATGGTCAATGGACCCAATCAAGTCTATGTCGAACGTAAAGGTAAACTGGAATTGACAAATCAGACCTTTATGGATGATGAATCGGTTCTTGGGGTCATTGAACGGATTGTCTCACCCATCGGTAGGCGCATTGATGAAAGTCAGCCGTATGTAGATGCGCGCTTACCAGATGGTTCGCGTGTCAATGCGATTATCGCGCCACTTTCTTTGATTGGCCCATGCATCACCATTCGTAAATTTTCCAAAAAACCTTTAACGGTTGATGATTTAATTCGTTTCAACACATGGACGCGTAATGCCTCTGATTTCTTAAGGCTCTGCGTGCTGATGCGTAAAAATATTGTCGTGGCGGGTGGTACGGGCTCAGGTAAAACGACGTTGCTTAATGTGCTCAGTGGTTTTATTCCAGAATCGGATCGAATCGTGACTATTGAGGATGCTGCTGAATTGCGGCTGGTGCAGCCCCATGTGATCCGGCTTGAGGCGAGACCTCCGAATATTGAAGGACGTGGTGCCATCGCGATTCGCGACTTGGTTCGTAATGCGCTGCGTATGCGTCCGGACCGCGTGATCGTTGGTGAATGTCGTGGTGGTGAGTCTTTGGATATGTTGCAAGCGATGAACACGGGACATGATGGATCTCTTACCACGGTCCATGCGAATTCACCGCGCGATGTGATATCCCGTTTGGAGACCATGGTACTCATGTCGGGTATGGAGCTTCCGTCGCGGGCGATCCGTGAGCAGATTGCCTCAGCCATTGATATTGTTGTTCATGAATCACGGTTGAGTGATGGCTCACGTAAAGTGGTTTGCATCTCTGAAGTGGTTGGGCTTGAGGGACAGCAAGTGGTCATGCAGGACATCTTTGAATATAAGCAGACTGGGCTTGATGATAATCACAAGGTAATTGGGCAATTTATGCCGACTGGCGCAGTTCCCACCTTCTATGAACATTTGAAGAGTCGTGGCCTTCACATTGATCCTTCGGTCTTTGATCCGTCGAAACAAGGAGAGCGTCTATGATCGAGACTTATGCCTCTTGGCTTGCTCCGCTCCTGTTAGGCCTGGCGTTTGGAGGCGTTGCTTTTACTTTTATTAATGGCCTGACCTCTGGGGCCTCCACGTATGCGGACTCGATGTCTGAGCAAACCTCTCGTCAGTTTGAGGATATGTTTCTTTTTATTCCTGCGAGACGTATTTCAGAGATTGGGTGGTCCTTGGCCGTTGCGATGTTTCTGTTGTGTACGATAACACTCTTTGATATGAGCAGTCCGCTCTCAACGCTGATTGGTCTGATACTCGGGACAGTTTTTGGTCTTATCGCGCTCTCGCTACCGACAAAGGTTGTTCTGATTATGAAAGAGCGTCGGAAGCAGAAGTTCAATCTTCAATTGGTGGAAGCGCTGGGGGGAATGAGCAATGCGATGCGCGCGGGATTCAGCATTAACCAGGCCTTTGAGACGATTGTGCAATCAGGAGAGAATCCAATTTCCCAGGAATTCGGCGTTATGTTGCAACAGATGCGCGTGGGGATGAATTTTTATGATGCACTCCAGAGTCTTGATCACCGTGTGGGGAGTGACGACTTGACATTGGTTGTGACAGCCGTTGATATCGCGCGCCGGACAGGCGGCAACCTGACTGAAATTTTTGATAAGATCAGTTTAACGATTCGCGAGCGGATGCGCATCGAACGACGTGTTCAAACGCTGACGGCGCAAGGCCGTCTGCAAGGGCTCATTGTCGCGAGTATGCCTGTCTTTCTTGGGGGCGCGATGACGGTCCTCAAGCCTGACATGATGATGCCCTTTTTCCGTGCGACCAGTGGCATGATCTGCGTGGGTGTGACCATCTGTCTCATCGCGGTCGGCTGGTTCTTCATCAAGAAGATCATCAAAATCGATGTCTAGTCAGGACCGGCTTACAGTCGTTGGACTGGCTAGCAAGTAGTCTTTCTGTATTGTTTTGGGGAAAGGTTTTCAAAACGCTTAAAGACGCGGAATAAATTGATGGAGTCGCCGAACCCGCAAGCCTCCGAAATGGTTGCGAGTTTGTTAGCAGGGTCGATCAGCATCTGCTTGGCTCGGTCAAGACGGATGCGATTCAGGAAGCGGGCCGGGCTCTCTCCAAACTCTGACTGGAATGCCTGATACAGGCGTGTCTGAGAAAGAGCGGTAGTGGCGACTATGTCCTGAATGCCGATGGGGTTTTGATAATTAAGCATCATGAAGCGGAGGGCCTTTGAGACTTCTGGATGGTTGGTGGCGATGGTCTCGGTGCTTTTGCGTTCCACGATACCAGACGGTGAGACGAGGATCTTGTTTGGTATTGATTTTTCGCCCTTCATGCAGCGATCCAGTAAGCGGGAGGCTTGATAACCGATGATTTTTTCGTCGGTAGTAATGCTCGATAAGGCAACGGCCGTCGTGTTTGAAAGCAACTTGTGGTTGCCCACGCCGAGAATAGCAAGATCCTCGGGTATCCGCAGTCCAAGTTGCTGCCCCGCTTCAATGAGCTCCACAGCATGAAGATCATCGACGGTAAAGAAAGCCAGAGGCTTGGGGAGTCGCAGGATTTCCCGTTTCAGCCACTGCTGGCGATTTTCCCAAGTGTTGTTGCGCCGACCCCGGCAGGCACTCCATGTAAGCCACTCGCAGGAGTGACCAGCCTGCTTGAGTTGGCGCGAAAACCCTTCTCCTCGTAATCGATCCACGGGCCAATCCCGCAGCGCATAATAAGCGAAGTGTTGGAAGTTCCGCTTGAGAAAATGTTCGGCGGCCAGCGCTCCGATGCGTTCGTTGTCGGAATCCACGTAAGAGATGTTCAATGCATGTCGGTTGACCGTCATGGATACAATCGGACATGCGAGTGTCTTGACTAACCGTGTCATGGCCAAGCTCTCGCCGAGCAAGACAAGGGCTCCCTCGCCTTTCCAGCCTTTGGGCAGTTCCCCTGAAATAAAAAAAGTCATGTCCAGATGCCAGCCCGCTTCTGACGCATACTGGACGATACCTGTCACCAGTTCGTAGCTTTGCCACGTACTGACTAGCAAGATGCGAGGGAGTTTTTGCTTTTTCATATAGGCCCTTTTGATGTGTAAGAATTGTAGTAAATATTACAAGAAATGCAATTAAATTTTTAAGCGATTGCGATGTGTTTTATCGTCGTGGCTATTTCTTTTAGAACGGGATTGATGCATCGAACGGTCTTGTGATCAGGGCCAACGCCTTGGAAGAATGCCTTTGGAAAGCCTCCCGTAGTATGGGGGGCTTGCCATCCCTCTTTCGCATTGAGTTAGCTGAGAGAGCCTGCGAAGAAGCGGTCCATGAGCGCGCTGTGTTCAGAATCGGAGTAACCTCCGCTCTCAATGGTGACCCAGCCGTTGTACCCGATCTCTTCGATAGTCTTACGGATAGAGACCCAGTCGATACTCCCCTTGTTGATGGGGACAAAGGCTCCTTCGTTTTTGGCGGTACGATCAAGCTTGAAGTCTTTGATGTGCAACCGAACAATATCGGAACCTAAGGCCCGGAGCCACGCTTCGGTCGGCGCATAGCGCACATGGTTGCCTAAGTCAAGATAGGGGCGCACCCAAGGACTCTTGAACGACTTGATAAACGCAGCAGCAAAGTCAGGCTTCACCCAGAGGTTATTCCAGACGTTTTCAAGGCCGATAACAACTTTATGTTTTTCTGCTATTGGGATGAGCTCCTCTACGGCGGCGCGTGAGCGCTCGGTAGCGATGTTCTGCTGGGTAATATATTCGGCGAAGCCCTCAGGACCTTGGGCGGCACGGATCAGCTTGAGCGTGGCGGGGTCAAACGCCAAGTCAAAGGCTGAGGGAGCTGGCATTTTGCAGTCCACGCGACAGGGGACGAGCAGCATTGCGGTCGCACCAAAAGCCGACGTGATCTCCAGCGCGCGCTTCGCATCGTCAATGGAGGTTCGCCTGGCCTTCTCTTCAACATGGTTGAATTGCGCCCATCCATACATCAGAGAGTGAATGTTGAGTCCATGCTGTGTGGCACAGGCCTTGCCCGCGAGAGCCGCTTCGATGGTTGCGCTTTTATCCTGGACCTCAAAACCGGAAAAGCCAGCTTTTGCGATGCGTTCGCAGGTGGCGATATCGGCTTGTTTTGCAATAAGAGCCTTGAGCAAACTGGTCTTAAACGTGGGGGCGGATTGAGCAAAGAGACGCGGTGTTTGTAACGCGACAGCGCCTACAGCAGCGTTCAATAAAAATGATCGTCTGTTCATGGTAAACCTACTTTCCGGGAATGGGGGCTTCAAATTCCTTGGGCAATTCAACGTCGCCCTTGTCAAAGTCCTCAGGCAGGAAGGGGTTGTTCATCGTGTAGAATTCGCTTGTGGCGTTTGTCAGGAGGTCACTCATCCGGACTGTTTTTCCGGTGTAGCATGCGAGGGTCCCCATCAGCGTCGTGGCAGTCGCCATGGCAACCTGCTCGCCTTCGTGCAAATAGTTACCAGTCATCAGGCCATTCAGAAAGTCCCAGTGTTCCATGGTCATCATGTTTTCGTCGCGGGTTTTGACACGCTCTTCATCGTAAGAGACAGGCTTTCCATCAAAGCGCGTGATTTTTCCGAGGACCGAGCATTCGCCCTCTGTTCCCGTCAGGATGGTTCCCAGGCGCTCGGAGCAACCGTCAACCTGACGTGCCATGGCATGAATGTGCAGACTGTCACCGTAATCGTAATCAACGCTTAGGCAGTCGTAGCCATTGCCGATGGCGCGACGGTAACGCGCGCCAATACCCATGGCTGATTTCGGAAAGCGTCCGATAAACCAGTTGGCGAGGTCAACTTCGTGGATACCTTGTTCCGTCAGATTGTCACCAGACATCTGGCGCCAGAAGTACCATGCGGTGGAGAGGTATTCTGCGTTGGAGGCACCCGGTTTGCGCGGTTTATTGTATCCGAAACTATTCATACCTCCATGGCAACGGTAGACCATGCCCCCTCGGATTGGACCGATCGCACCCTCTTGCATAGGTTTAATCATGCGGAGAGCCTTATTGTTGTGGCGGTGGCAGGTGCCCGAGAGAATCGAAAGGTTAGCCTTTTTAGCGGCCTCGACGCCTGCGAGGAAACGCCGCAGACCTGCAGGATCAGTGGCGACAGGCTTCTCCGCGAAGATGTGCTTACCTGCCTTGACGCACGCTTCGAGGTGGAGTGGACGGAAGAAGGGCGGTGCTGCGAGAAGAACGATCTCAGCGGGAGACTCCATGATCTTCTGGTAACCTGTCGCTCCTCCGAAAGCAAATTGCTCATTGCATCCATGACGCTTACATAAGGCGAGGGCTTTCTCTTGCACGAAATCGGACGCTGCAACAAGTGTCGCTGTACAGCCTAAGCGTTTGGCCGCAGCCTTGATGTCGTTGACGGCGCCGCTCCCCCGCCCGCCACACCCGATGAGGGCAATTTTAAAATCACGCGTGGCTGCTGCGGTCTGCGCAAAGAGCGATGGTTGGGACATGGCAAAGGCTGTGGTGCCTCCGATAAAAAGTCTTCTCGACATGTTAAAATCATTCTTAGTCATAGTACTCCTCTTTAATTAGATGGTTTATAAATTAACAACGAAGTGTGGATTTTGCAATGCAATAATTCAAGCGGATATAAAAATTCCACGGCGTTTTCACAGAACGTCTGAGCGGTATTTTGGCGTGTAAGAATTGTAATATGTTTTGAAAGAATTGCAATTGAATTTACAGATTAAGTGTTTTATAGTTAAGCCAGTTCAAAAGAATCCGTTCAACGAAAGGTTCAAGTAATGAAAATAACGAGACACGTCAACCTCACAAGAGGTATTAAGCCCTTCATCATCAGCCTCGCGCTCATGTTGGGCATAGTGAGTACCACACAGGCGGCAACCACTGGGTTCAATCAAACTGCCGCTGGGCCTTGGGACTACAATACTGCCGGTAACTGGTTCGGCAACACCATCAACGGTATCTGGGATACGTCGCTGACCAATACAGTGGCGCAGGTGGTTACGTTTGCCGCTGACACGTCGCTGACCACGGGCTTGACGTTCAACTACGCCGGCAACTTCGCTCTTACGCTGAAGGCTTCCGCAGCTGGCGCCAATACGGTTACACTTGCAGGTGACATTGGGTTGAATACCAGCGGCGGATCAACGGCGAACGTCACTCTCGGCGATGCGTCCAATCATCTCAATGTCGACCTAGGTGGAGTGACCCGTACTATAACCATCGCGACCAATCGTACCCTGACGGTTAAAGATGCTGTTACCAACGGTGCGATCATCAAGGCTGGAACTGGCACGCTGACGCTCAACGGGTCCAATACCTATACGAACGGGACGACCATCAGTGCGGGCACGCTTATCGCCGGAAATGCTAATGCGTTGGGGACATCGGGGGCGATCACTCTTGGCGACGCCAATTCCGGTTCGAATGCTATCCAGCTGTCGGCCACAGTGGCTGCCGTATCTCGCCCGATCACGGTGACTAACCAAGGTTCAGGCACAGTAACTTTTTATACCAGCGGGAGCGGACAGTTTACCGGGGCAATCAAGTTAAACCGTAACATTACACTACTAGTTGGCAATAACATAAACTTTGGACAAGGAGGTATCTCTGGAGTGGGCGATGTGACAATTGTTGCTGCTGGCGGATGGAGTGTATATTTTGGAGCCCTAAATGGTGGAGGCTCTGCCAATACCTTCAGTGGCAATGTGAATATCCTCGCCAGTGGCATTTTGAATTTGGGCAGCGGTTGGGCGTCGAGCGTCAATTTGATCCCCGACTCATCTACTGTGAATGTTGCGGGCACTTTAATTATAGGCAAAGGTGGAAACAACGAAACCATTGATGTTCTCACGGGGAGTGGTTCTGTTTCGCTTCCAACCGCTACTGCTAATCGGTTGACCATCGGCAGCGCGGGTGGTTCTGGCACGTTCAGCGGTATCATTAGTGGTGTGGGAGGTATTACCAAGACAGGTGCGGGTACTCAGACGCTTTCTGGCGTAAATACCTATAGCGGGACGACGATCGTCACCAACGGGGCCTTGTTGGTGAACGGGA
>CAMBQV010000040.1 GCA_945870145.1 Akkermansia muciniphila | reverse complement strand
CGCATCAAAGCGCCTGGCCTCTACGGGATCCTCTTCTGAAGGGACGGCGGGGTTCGCACAGCCGCGCATGGAGAAGAACAAGATAACGAGAACTGGAATAGCAAACGCAACCCACCAGTAACGCTGAAAGGCGGTGTCACGACTGCCGTCGTCGTATTCGATACCATAAGAGCCACGATTCAACATAGTCGTCTTTAAATCCTGTCGGTAAAGTCGTCATTCAGTTGAAAAAAATTAAAAGGCATTCAACTTAGCAAGCATGGCGCGTGTCGCTTCATGGAGTCCGATAAACAGAGCGTCGCAGACAATGCTGTGGCCGATGTTCAGCGTATCCAAATACGGAATCGTCAATATGGGGGCGATGTTTTCCAAGTTAAGACCATGTCCTGCATTGACCTTAATGCCCAACGCATGCGCATGGCGTGCTGCTTGAATGAGACGCTGAAGCTCTTCTTCTCGCGCGACGCCTGTTTGTTCTGCATAAGCGCCAGTATGGAGCTCGATGTAGGGCGCCCCGACCGCTGCGGAGGCCTCGACTTGACGAAGGTCAGGAGCAATGAACATGCTGACAGCAATGCCCGCAGCCTTCAGCTTGGCGACTACTGGGAGAAGTGCCTTTTGCTGACCTGCGACATCAAGTCCTCCCTCGGTCGTCAGTTCCTCGCGACGTTCGGGGACCATGCAGACCTCGTCAGGCTTCACAGCCAGGGCGATCGCAACGATCTCAGGCGTATTGGCCAATTCAAGATTCATCCGCGTCTTCAGTGTCTTGCGCAGGGTGTAGACATCCGCATCCTGTATGTGCCGGCGATCTTCCCGCAAATGAATAGTGATACCATGCGCGCCTGCTTGCTCGCAGGCCGCTGCAGCATCGACTAAACTGGGGTAGGTCGTGCGCCTTGCCTGACGCAATGTTGCGACATGGTCAATGTTGACACCTAAGCGGATCATAAGGGGCCTTTTGTGAAAAGGGAGCGAGGAATGCACTTCTGGTAGGATAAGTTGCTGAGATTACTTCAGCAACTTAAGGAATCGGGCATAAGCCGAACTCCAGTCTTCCATATTTTCAGGCTTGAATGTTGAAATGGGGAAGGCGGACTTGATAAACGGCATGGCTGTCTTCAAGTTAGGAATGATGCCGGCTCCGATGGCTTGAACCATAAGGTTGCCCACGGCAGTCGCTTCCTTAGGTCCTGCAAGAACGGGTACGCCAATCGAGTTTGCCGTGAACTGATTGAGCAGGGGGTTGTTGCTACCGCCACCCACGATGTGCACAGCCTCTGTCACGGTGTTCGTCACGCGATTGATGGTCTCATTCACGAAACGATATTTGAGTGCAAGACTTTCGTAGACACAACGCAGGATGGTGCCGCGATCCGTGGGTGCAGTCTGTCCTGTCTCAGCGATGAAGGAGCGGATAGCGTCCTCCATGTTCTTCGGATTGTAAAAGCGCTTATCATCTGGATCAATAAAGGCTGTGAAGCCGGGAGCTGCAGGCGTGATGGAGTCCACCTCTTTCCACTCCATGCGCTTACCGTCTGCAATTTCCCAGACGCGCAGAAGCTCTTGCACAATCCATGTTCCCATGCAGTTACGCAGGAAGCGTGTATTACCAATGCCACCTTCATTGCTGAGGCCAAGACCCATCGCTTCAGGCGTGGTAATGGGCTTACGAATGAGCTTGCCCACGAGGGACCAAGTGCCAGAACTAATGATGAGTGACTTTTGCGTGTCCTTGACTGGGGCGGCTGCGAAGGCGCTGGCGGTGTCGTGTGAACCGATGGCAATGAGGTCTACTTCGTTGATGCCAATCGACTCGGCCAATTTCGCATGGAGTTTGCCAATCTTGGTTCCAGGTTTAACGATCTCTGGCATTAAAGCCTTCTTGATGCCAAGGGCCTTCAGCATCTCGGAACTCCACTTGCCCTTCTTTGCGTCCATCATCTGCGTGACGCTGGCGAACGTTGAGTCAATGGCGGTGCAACCACCCAAGTAGTAGTAGAAAAGAGCTGGGATGGGGAGGTAGATGCTGGCCAGCTTGAGTAACTCGGGACGACGTGTTGCAGACCACAACATCTGATTCGATTGGTTAAAGGGCTGGAAATGGTTGCCGGTGATTGAGTAGACTCGTTCGGCGTTCAGGCGGCCTTTGACCTCGTCGCACATGGTGTCGAGACGGTGGTCGCGGTAGCAGTAGACTTTACCAATGGTATCCCCGTCCTTTGTAAGGAGGTGTCCATCAGCGCCCCACGTATCAATGCCGATACCATCCAGATGGGGACCGAATTGACGCTTGGCTGCCTGGAGTCCTTTGACGATGTTCTGATAGATGTAGGTGTCATCCCAGTGGGTACGCTCTGTAATCTCGCCGGTTCGGTCTGCTCCGAAGAAGGTGACCCCTTCATGAGCGAAACGATGGACCTCTTCCATGCGGAATGACTTTTCTGAAAAGAAACCGACGAAGCATTTGCCGCCAGAGGCCCCGAGGTCAACGGCGAATAGTTTTTTCTCACTCATGATGACTCCTTTTTGTTTCGTGTTCGTGTGATGTTGAAGAGGGGGTATGAGGTGTCTCGCTGTGCCCTGCATGAGGCGCATGATCGCTGGCGTGCTCCTTGCGAGGCGGTCCGCGACGTTTGCTTCTCCGCCGCGTATTACTAGAAGGCTTCTTCGCAGGAGCATCTTCGGCAACCACGGTAAAGACGGCTTCAGGATCAACCGCTTCTGGGGATTCAGGGTTCGCCTTCTCTTCGTCGATATGGCGATGGGCGGCATCCCACTCTTCGTTGAAGAAGGCTTCCCACGCGTTGGCCTTTGACAGATCATGTTTCTGCGCGGTCTGTACGATGCGGTAGAGGGCGAGCGCCTCCAGAAAATCAGGGTGACGCACAAAGTGAGCAAAACGCCTTGAACCCTTCGAGGGAAGCTCGTCGAAGCGTCGTTGAAGATCGAGGATTGTCGCTGCGGTAAAGAAGGTCATCTTGGGAATCTTTAACCGCTCGGCGATGGAGGAGAGGGCGTTGCGCGAGGCATGCGGAAGGTTCATCTTGTTGTGTCCGGCATGTGCCCCTTCGTGCTTCAGCTGTTCGAGAAAGACGGTGTAGTAGAGGCAGGCGGTCCGGAGTCCATTCGAAGCGCATTCGGCAGAAGGGTCGGTGTCTAGTGACTGAAGGATTTTCCAGAGGAGCGCGTGCTTGCCTCCCGCAGTATGGATGTGTTTGTCCAATTCAGGCAAGAGATCTTTGAGTAACGTGAGCTCCCACAAGAGATGAAAAGCTTCGCTGGATTTGTTGTAGGTAAAGAGCCTGTACACCTCTTCGCAGACGCGAGGAGCAGAGGCCTTGAGAATTTCGGAGTGATGTTTCAGAATGGCTTTGCGGCTGGCTCGGTCAATCGTGAAGTCTAAACGTGCGGCGAACTTGACGGCACGCATCATTCGGACAGGATCTTCTTGAAAACGGATGTTGGGGTCACCAATGCAACGAAGCGTCTTCTTGTCGAGATCTTTGAGCCCGCCGACATAGTCAATGACCGAGAAGGTCTTGATGTCATAGAAGAGTCCGTTGACCGTGAAGTCGCGCCGCTGCGAATCCTCTTCTGGCGTGCCGAAGGTGTTATCCTCTGCTTGGTAAAGGCCGTTTGCAGCCTCGCTCTCCTGGGGTTGGCGCCTAAAGGTACTCGTCTCAATGACCTTCTTGCCGAAGATGATATGCGCTAAACGGAAGCGACGACCAATGAGAAAGCAGTTCCTGAAAATTTTTCGGATCTCATTCGGACGTGCATTTGTGCCGACGTCAAAATCTTTGGGTCGACGGCCGAGCAATAAATCGCGCACGCTACCCCCCACCAAATAGGCGATGTGCCCTTCCGTGGAAAGACGGTAAAGAACCTTCAAAGCATCCTCGTCAATGTTTTTGCGAGAAACACAATGCTCGCTCCGTTCGCGTATGACTGGCCCTTTTTTGCGTAAGAAAAACATAATCATTCAAAGTAACAAAAGTTGAGTTGTTATTTTCGCAAAAATGAGGGCGGAAAACAAGGAAACAAACAGGATTTTTTAGGAGGGGTCTGTAAGCTCCTGCCAGAGCACGTTAAGTCGTTTAGCGGAAACGGGATACGGAGTTTTAAGCTCTTGTGCAAAGAGGGAGACGCGTAGCTCCTCAACCAGCCACCGGTAACGGCTGAGAAGGGGCTTGTTTAGGCAGGGACTATTTTCCTGTCCGCTGACGTCTGTATACCGCTTCCAGACTGGGGCCAGCTCGAGCTCTTTACGCTGGTCTCCTGCGGGATTGGTCTTTGCACGTTGGATGCGGATCCGACAGGCCTCTAGATAACGAGGAATCTCTTTGAGGTTGAGGTGGGGCGTTGATTCTGCAAAGCCTGGGAAGACGAGCCAGGCCAGTTGGTCGAGAATACTCTCGGCGGTGGATGGTTGTACGCCGTGTTCAGTGGTCAGGGTTGTCAGTTCGGATGCTGTTTCAAGGATTGTTACTACCAGGCGCGTCCGCTCCTTATGCACGGTGTGGAGACGCGGAAGGTCACTCGTGAAACGAGCTTTGAAAGAGGCTTCGTCTCTGATCGCGGGTTTGTCTGCAGTAAATGTCTCGTGCAAGGTGGCGATCCCGATCTCCTGCCCGAGTTGCGCGGCGGAGGTTTCCAGTTGCGAGAGATAGAGGGTGACTTGGCGTGGCAGCGAGGGGAGGGCGAAATACCGTTTACACTCCTTGCCAAGGGCGAGAGCAAAGAGCCGGCAGACGCCCTTTTCATGGACCGCGGCTGCCTCGGTTGCCTCACTGAAGAGACGGAGGGAGACGCTCTCACCCTTATCTTCGAGTGCGGGGTAATGGAGGATTGGCCAACCTGCCTTCCCAACATCCACCTGCGAAGGAAGTTCGCCCATGTCCCAGGAAGTGATGTGATCGCGATGCCATTGTGATTCTTGACGCTTGGCATGTGCGGGTGATGATGCTTCGGGTGCAAACAACTGCGCCAGTGTTTTGCAGTCGTGTCCGCTACCCAACTCAACGCCCTTCTCGTCAAGCGCGATAAAGCGCATGCGAAGATGTGTTGGACAGGCCTCCTCACGCCATCCCTCGATAGGAACGCGGAGGGCGCGTACAGCATAGAGCACATCGGCAAGTGCGTTGGCTAAGGGCCCGCGTCCCGGCGTCAACCGCGACTTACAGAGTCCGAGGGTTTCGTCGTAAGGTTGTAGGAGGCGTCGGACTTTTGAGGGCAAGACTTGAATCATCCAGCGTATCTTTTCTTCCAGCAGACCTGGCACGAGCCAGTCGCTCTGCCACGCCACCACCATGGCGAGCATCGAGGCGGGAACATGACAGGATACCCCATCGTCGCGCTCGCCTGGCGCGTTTCGGTAGGTCAATGCCAGTCGCGTGCCGTTGAGTGTAATAGAGTCTGGGAAGTCACGGGAGAGGTCTTGCGCAGGCGGGAAGTCGGCATCCTGCATCACAAGGTCGTGCGGCGAATTTTTCAACCATCCACGTAAATCATGCGCCGAACAGATATCAGGGGGCAGGCGCGACTCATAAAACGAAAAGGCCTTCTCAGGATCAAAGAGCGCACCATGCTGACGCGTCTTGGCCTCTGCTTCGAGGAGTGCCGTTGTCCGCGTCATGTTCTCTGCGAGGAAGAGCGGCCATGGTTTCGGAAAAGCACCAGGAACAAGGCCCTCGCGAATAAAGATGGCACGTGCCTCTTCTCGATTGATTCGGCTGTAGTCGCGTGTACGAGACTCAACGAGGACAAGACCGAAGAGGGTGACGCGTTCCCGCACACGGGTATAGCCGTGCACAGGATCCCACTGCGCGGAGTGGTAGCTGTATTTACAATGGCGCTTGGCGATCGGTTCGATCCAGGCAACATCAATGCAGGCCGCAGTCCGCGCATAGAGCCGCGAGGTCTCCACCAGCTCTCCAGCCATGATCCAGTCGCGGCTGGAAGCGGCTTGGGGTTTTTGACGCGCGCCTGTTTCGTTCTTGGGCGGTTTGGACTCTTTTAGCTTCATGAGTCCCGAACCTGGAAAGAGCGCAAAGCGGATTCCACGCGCGCCACGATAATCGTTGGCTTCAGGGTCGCGGTGGCCGAGGGTCGCGAGTAACCCCGTCAATAAAGCGCGGTGGAGTCCCATATCGCCCCCCGATGAAGAGTCGACCGTCAGCTGGCTGGCTTTACAGAGCCCTTCGAGTTGCTCGCGAAGATCGATCCAGTCGCGCATTTTGGGATAGGAGAGAAAGTTGTCTTTACAGAGTTTCCGCATGAAGGTCTGCGACTTGCCCTTGGTCTGGTCATGAAACCAACGCCAGAGACGAATGATCGCGGCGAAATCGGAATTGGGTGTCAGATAGCGCGCATGGCATTTGTCAGCTTCTGCCTGCTTTTCAAGCGGACGTCGGCGGGGGTCGTCACACTCCAATGCCGCGACGACAATCAAGGCCTCTTGCAGTGCCTTTTCGTGGTGAGCCGCGAAGAGGATACGCGCCAGTCCCGGGGCGATGGGCATTCGGGCTAGTTCGCGACCCAGGTGTGTTAACGTCCAAGGACTAGACTCTTCATCAGCGTGCTGACGACCGGGTTGAATCGCGTCGAGCAATTCGAGCTCGCGGTAGCCATCGCGGATCATCGAGTCGCTGGGAGGCTCGATAAAGGGAAAGGTCTCCACTTCTCCGAGTTTGAGATCCATCATGGTGAGAATAACCCGAGCCAAACTGGATCGGAGAATTTCCGGGGGCGTGTAGTCGTCGCGCTTCTTAAAATCGGCCTCGCCGTAGAGTCGAATGCAGATGCCGGGCGCGAGACGTCCGCAGCGGCCCTTACGCTGATTGGCGCTGGCCTGAGAGATCGGCTCAATCTGGAGCCGTTGGACCTGTGTGCGTGGATTGTACCGGCTGATTCGTGCGAGGCCGGAATCAATCACGTAGCGGATGCCCGGAAGGGTGACAGAGGTTTCCGCAACATTGGTGGAGAGAATGATGCGACGGTTGGTGGAAAGTTTGAAGGCGCGTTGCTGCTCACCGGCGGGCAGCGAGGCGAGTAGGGGAATGATCTCCGTGTTCGCGAGACGACGCCCTGAGAGCACCTCGGTTGCATCGCGAATGTCGCGCTCTCCTGGTAAAAAGACTAAGATATCACCAGGCCCCTCGGAGCTTAGTTCATCAACCGCATTTGTAATTTGACGAGGTAGGTCAGCCTCCTCAGCGTCTTCTACAGCTCGCCAGCGGGTCTCGATTGGATAGAGCCGTCCCGGCACCGTGACAATCGGGGCGTTATTAAAAAAGGAGGAAAAGCGCTTCACATCTAAGGTGGCTGAACTGATGATAATCTTTAGCTCCGGACGCTTGGAAAGGGTGCGTTTCAAGATACCGAGCAGAAAATCAATGTTCAGGGAACGCTCATGCGCCTCGTCAATGATGAGCGTATCGTACTTTTTGAAGAGGCGGTCGTGACGCGTTTCCGCGAGGAGAATACCGTCTGTCATAAACTTGACTACGGTATCCTTGGAGAGCTTTGATTCAAAGCGGTGCTGGTATCCCACGCGTCCGCCGGGTTCTTCGCCGAACTCCTCTGCCACGCGTCTTGCCATCGCGAGGGTCGCCAGTCGCCGGGGCTGGGTACAGCCGATCATGCCGCGCACGCCACGTCCAGCCTTGAGTGCAATCTTCGGTAATTGCGTGGTCTTGCCTGAACCCGTGTCGCCGCAAACAATCACCACCTGATTGTGGCGCAGGGTCTGGATGATCTCCTCGCAGTAGGCGCTGATTGGTAGTTCCGGCGGGAACGTCAGGGGTTTATCGGGCAACGTGTTTTTCATGATGGCTGTTAGCAATCGGTGTACGGGCGTCCTCGCCCGTACCTGTGCAGGCGTGGACGCCTGCACACCATGATTGTCGGAAGTGTTTCCTCGTTATTCCATTATTCCATCATTCCAGTGTTCCGCTACTTGCTCGACTTCGGCAGTGCCTCGGTGATTTTCTGCACAACCTCCTTGGCGAGGGCTGCCGAACCTGCATCCGTGAAGTGGACGTTTTTGGGTTGCTGGATCTTTTCAAGCTGGGGGATGCAGAAGGTGTAGAGATCGTTGACCGCAATCTTGTTCTCGCTCATGATCTTGAGCGCGGCTGCATTGTATTTGCCCGGGGACTCGGGTTCGCGTAGCGGATTGTTACAGCCGGGAACGACCGGTGTGGTGGTGGCATAGATGAGCGTGGCGCCTGTGGCTTTCAGCTTTTTAACAATCTCTTCCATGTTCTTGGTGTAAACTTTCAAAGAGGCCTGCACTGGGTCTTCCGCGTTAGAAGAGGGCTTGGAGGGATCATCCTTGGAGACATGCTTCAGGTCATGTAAACCAAAGTTGAAATGGATGACATCCCACTTGCGGCCCTCGAGCCAGCGGTCAATATTTTGAACGCCATGGAGGGTTCCTGAGCAATTTTCAGGGCCGAGGTTCCCGTTCTTTTCTTTTTTCAGCGGACGAAAGAGGTTGGCTTTGCTGTCCAGAAGCTTGCGGACCTCCAGGTAATAGCCGATCGAGATCGAATCACCGAGGATCAAAACATTCGGCAGGGCGGGATTGGGCGTCGTCTCCCAGCTGACCTTGGCCTTTTTCGTCTCGGTCTTTGAACCCGATTCAGGGTTTGAGGCCGTTTTGGGCTTGTCTGCGGCTGCGTAACTGAATGTCGTGGCAAAAACGCCACAACAGATGATGCTCATGAATGTCATTCGTGTGATCATTTCGATCCTCCTTGTCCAATGATGTTAATTAAAGACTAATTTTTAGAAGAATAGCATATTTAGCCGGAGAGGGGAATAATGGAATGGTGGAAGTCGTCGACAAAAAAAGCGACGGGATTGCTCCCGTCGCCGCAACTCTAAACAGTCCGTAATTATAATGTGCTTTATCTGCCTAGAGAAGTTGTTTGACTGCCGCGACAATGTCGCGGTCATGAGGAAGGAAGGCATCTTCAAGTGAGTAGGCTTGTGGTGCGATTCCGTCCTTGGCCCCGACGCGCAGGACAGGGGCGTCCAGCGAGTCAAAGGCCTCTGCCATGATGCGAGAGGCGATCTCGCCCGTAAAACTTCCGATGCCGACGCAGTGGCTCGTCACGACGCAGCGTCCCGTCTTGCGGACAGAGGCCAGGATGGTCTCCATGTCCAACGGAACGAGTGAGCGGATGTCCACGACCTCGGCTGAGACGCCTTCCTTTGCGAGCATATCTGCCGCACGGAGCGCGTCGAAAAGCATGGGACCCCAGGTCACGATGGAGACTTGCGACCCTTCGCGCTTGATGTCTGCCTTGCCCAGCGGAACCAGATGTTCGCCTTCTGGGACGACACCCTTCATGTTGTACATGATCTGGGACTCCACAAACATGATCGGGTTGTTGTCACGGATGGCGCTCTTCAGCATGCCCTTAGCATCTGCGGGGGTCGCGGGATAGACGACATACAGGCCGGGAATGTGGGCGAACATGGACTCCAGGGTCTGCGAGTGCTGACCGCCATAGCCCTTGCCGCCACCGACCGAGGCGCGATAGACAAGCGGTACCTCAATGCTGGCGCCCGACATATAATGCCATTTCGCGGCCTGATTGGATATCTGGTCTGACGCCATGAGACCGAAGTCCATGTACATCAGCTCAACCACCGGGCGAAGACCAGTCATGGAGGCCCCGACGGCGGTTCCGCAAATGCAGGCTTCGGAGATCGGTGAGTTAAAGACGCGGTCACGTCCAAAGGCTGAAGTTAGCCCCTTGGTCACCTTGAAGGCACCGCCGTACTCAGCGATGTCCTCGCCCCACTGGACGACGCGGCTGTCGCGCAGCATCTCTTCAATGAGCGCCTCTTTAATCGCGTCCTTGTAGGTCAGTTGTCCATCCTCGGTCCGCTTGATGACAGGTATTTCACCAACGACCTTGGGTGTTGCAAAGGCTTCTGGAACAGTATCGACGCGGGTGTCGGTGTACATGTACTTGATGACATCTGCTGGATCAGGATCCTTCGACCAAGCCGCCTTTGCCGCCATCCGTGCATTACGGTCGGCAACCTTGGCCTTGAGGTCAGCCAGTTTCTTGGGAGTGATGCACCCGCAATCGAGTAGTTGCTTTTCGAACTGGGCAATTGGATCAACCGACTTCCATTCAGCTTCTTCGTCCTTGGTCCGATACTCATTGCGCGGATCGCCCAGCGAGTGGCCATAGTTACGATAGGTGTCAAACTCGAGGAGCACGGGGCCCTCTCCTTTACGACAAATCTCAACGGCCCGGCGCATGGCGCTCATACAGGCCATGATGTCCATGCCGTTAACCACTTCGGCGTGCATGTTGGTGTCTGAGAAACCAGCTGCACGACGTGCGACGCAGGAGACGCCCGCGACTTCACCGTCAATACGCCCCGTGAAACCATAGTGGTTGTTGATGACCGCATAGACGATCGGCAAACCATACGGATTGTGGGTGTAGGTCGGATCCGTGAACTGTCCCATAGCAGCCCAGTTAAGGGCTTCCAAAACGACGCCGTTCGCGTAGGCGCCATCACCCGCGAAACAACAGGTGACCTTGCCTGTTTTGAAGTAACGCGAACTCATAGCCGAACCTGTTGCAATCGGCACACCGCCACCGACGATGGCGTTTGCCCCGAGGTGTCCGGCCTTAAAGTCCGCAATGTGCATCCCGCCACCACGTCCCTTGCAATAGCCATCTTCTTTTCCGAAGAGCTCCGCAATGGCCCGGTAAACGTGGCCTTCAAGCGCCTCTTCCATCAGCTCTTTTTTCTTGCTGGCCTTGGTTTCAGGGATACGGGCTTTCAGCTCCACTTCGCTCATGCCACGAATCGCTACGCAGCCTTTGGCCAGGGAGTCGCCATGGCCACGATGGGTGGAGGTGATAAAATCATCATAATTCATGGCCGCGCAACAGCCGACAGCCGTGGCTTCCTGGCCGATCGAGACGTGGGTGGGTCCGCGATACTCATATCCCTTGCAGGACTCATAAGCACCTGTACGCAACTTCACGATCATCTCTTCGAATTCACGGATGGTCAGCATGTCTTCCAGGACGTCAATGGCCTTTGCCGCAGTGAGTGAACCCGCCTTCAGTTCTTCCTTCAGTGTTCCTTTGTACTGATAGGCAGGGATCTTGCCAAGATTATAGGTCTTGGGCTTGAAATCCGGCTTCAAGGTGCTCAGGTAGTTGTTTCGTGTTGGCATTGTCTGTTTCTCCTTATGTTAGTATCAGTTCCACGCCTGCGCGCTTCACTGCCTTGCGATCGTTTTGAGATAGATGGTTGTCCGTGATGACCGTGCTGACTTGGTTGAGTGTTCCAAACCGTACAAAACTAGTTTTCCCGAATTTGGTACTGTCGGTCAATAAAATCGTCCGGGTGGCGCGGCCCATCACATATTCTTTTGTGAAGGCCTCCGCGGGATCTGTCGTGGTGAGCCCATTCTCAAGCGATACGCCCAGGGTTCCGATAAAGGCGATATCAATACGGACTTGGTCAAGAATCGCGCGTGACAGGGGGCCCACCATGGTTTGGCTCAACAGGCGGCACTCGCCTCCGGTTAAGATCATCTTGGGTCCGCTATTGCTCAGGACCTGTGCGACCCGCAAGGAGTTGGTGACCACGGTGATATTGTTCTGTCCGGTCAGCAGACGTGCGAGCGCCAGTACGGTGCTGCCGCCATCCAGATAAACGATGGTCCGGGGACGGATGAGTTCGAGGGCCTTTTCCGCGATACGCTGCTTCTCCTCGGCGGCAAGGGTGGCCTTGTCATCAAAGAGGGGCTCGTCATCCTTGACCGCCGCCGCGAGCACGCCGCCATGGATTCGACGAACCTCGCCGCGTTTCTCCAGCTCCGCCAGATCGCGCCGCACCGTAGCGGGAGAAACCGCGAGGAGAGCGATCAACTCTTCAACACGCAAAACATCCTTGTCCTTCAGAAGCGTTGCGATCTTCTGGAGCCGGACCTCAGATAATTCTTTGGGTGTTGCTGTGCTCATTCGTGATTGCTTTTGGTTGGAAACACGCACATTTAATCAAAATCAATCACGTGTGACAAGTAAAAAAAGGTTCTTCGTATTGTTTTGTGGCTTTTAACCACAGAGGGCACTGAGACACAGAGGTTCAAAGAACAAAGCGTTTCACTCCGTCGATTAATGGTTTATTAAAATTGATTAATAGTCCAATTCTACAAACGGTATTCCGCATATACCTTTCCCATTCTCCTCTGTGCCTCAGTGCTCTCTGTGGTTAAAACGATACATTGCATAAACATAGACCATCATTTGACGCCATGAAGATCTACGAATTATTCGCCAGAACCCTGACTTGACCTCCCTGTAAAGATGGGGTAATCTTACACCTCATGTTGATCGGCGGGTTTGAGCAGAAATTTTTCAGATGAGTTGGCAAGGCAAAATGATCGGGGGCGGGCTAGGCTCCTTCTTGGGTCCCTGGGGAGCAGTCCTCGGGGCGACCATGGGTCATTATATGGTGGATCGCAAGAGCGGGCCTCCTCCGAAAAAGGAGGCGATGCGGCTCATGGCCGTTGTTGCTGGAGCGTTTCATGAGCTTTCCTGTTGCGACGGGGCCTATTCAAAAGAGGAAGACATCACCATTCGCGCGATCCTCAGTGATTTTAATGCACGGCTGGGAGGGGTTTTGGATATGCCCTCCTTGCTCTATTTAATTGATGATGCAGGGCGGCTGGATCACGGGGTTCAACGGTTGGCCACCATGCTTCGTCCGCATCCTGAATTGGCCTGCGAAGCGCTTCGCTGGTTTTGGCATGTCTCCCTTTGCGACAGTCCCTTGAAGCAACGTGAGCATCAACTGATCGCCCACTTTGTCCGCCTTGCGCAGGTGAATCCGCGCGAAGCCCACTTTATCGCAACTCAGTTTGTCGGCGAGATTCCCTCGATGGAAGAGTCCACTCGCGCAGCGTGTGATGTCCTCGGCGTCCCGTACGAGGCCTCTCTCGACACGATTAAGCAGGCCTATCGGGCGCTCAGCCTTAAATATCATCCGGATCGTCATGGAGCGCTTGATCCCGATATCCGGGCCCTGACCGCGGAGAAGTTCGCCAAGATCAAGCAGGCTTACGATACGCTTTGCGAACGACAAGTGTAGCGCAACTGAAGAGGACTTGGGATGGTGACCCAAGGACATCAGGATTCAAGGACGCAAGACTACGCTTAAGAACTGCGCCCGCGTCGGGCGTCAGGTGGAGCGTCTTCTTCGGCATCATACCCCTGTCCGATACCGCGCAATCCAAGCGGTGATCGCTCCCAAAACTGTGCCCAGTAGAGCACCAACAGCGCCATAGATGCAGGCAAAGATAATCATATAAAACAGTGGCTCACCCCAATCCGCGGTTTCTCCCCTGCCTCCGCCTGTCGCCCATGACAAACGTCTGAACAGATCTGGTCCGCATTCGACGACGGCAACCAGAAAACCTGAAGCGGTGCCGAGCAAAATTCCCCGGCCTATATAACTCGCGAGCTTGCTCTTTGTTTTCTCCTTCATGTCTTATACTTTCATTTGCCGCCCGGAATTGAACGGGTGTCATCCTTTAAGCAATTGCTGCGCCAGACGGCAATATACTTCATAACGTGCTATCGTCAGCGGTGAGGATCGGCGAGCTTGCGAGCCGTATCCTCGGGCGCTTGGTTCGGGATGTCTTTTTTCAATAGGGTCATGAATGTAGAATCAAGGTTGTTGGTTTCTGTGCACCAGATTTCTTCGTTCCACTTGCTCTTGTTGACCAAAGACATTGTCTTGCGTCGCAGAAACACCTTGCCGTCCTTCTCGCCAAGGTACTCGGACGAGACCATGGTTTGATTGTTACGCAGTTCGTATTCCCGTTTGAAGTCCGTTCCTGACACCTGCTTCGGTTCATTGCATCCCGATAGTAACATGAGCATCATAATTGGCATCCACTTTTTCATCATTTCATTCCTTTTCTTTTATGCAATAGGAGTCACAGTGCGTGGGATCATGGAAGAGCGGGTGTGACCCCCTTCTTCAGGATGATATTTCCGTATTTGGCAAGTTCGCCGGTCATGACGCAGGCGAACGCCTTCTGAGCGCGGTCGTAAAAATCGAAGCGTCCGATACGGGTGATGGCCGGAACTTTTTTGAGGTGCTGACGCAGGGCAACCTTATAACACTTCTCCACTTCGGGATCCAGCGTGTCACCCTCGACTGCCGCCATCATGATGAGCGGAGGGGAATAGCTGTCGAGTTCAAAGAGAGGTATGATACCCTCCAGCAATGTCGGAATACCAATGCCGTCCGCACGCAAGACCTGCTTGCAGAAGGTGTGGCCTGGGAAGTGCGCATCCGCCAGGATGATTTCATCTCCGTGTCCCATCTCGGCAAGGACTTTTAAGAGATCAGGGGATATGACAGGGGATATTCCTTTTAACATGATGCTCCTCTCTTACAATGATTCTTGTGCTACCCGTTTAGGGTGCGTCAAAGTCCTGTAGCCATAAGCGGCAATAACGATGAAGCAGACAAAGGGAAGAATAAACGACATTCGGACACTGCTAAGCGTTGTGAAGAGTAGGTTGAAGTCGGATTGATCCATGATCCATCCCTGCATCGGCGTCATGAGGCAACCGCCGACAATAGCCATCACCAATCCAGCAGAGGCGATTTTCGCGTCTTTTCCGACATCGCGAAGGGCAACGCCGTAAATGGTCGGAAACATCAGGGACATGCACGATGAGGCGAGAATAAGCGTGACGAGCCCAGACATGCCACTGATCACAAAGGGTGCTTTGAGATAGACGCCGAGCTGAGCCCAGAAGCCAGCCTCAGCGGACTGCTGAAGCAGGAGTTTGAATTCAGCCCCCGCCTGCATGTTGCCCCCGCCAAAAATCGTGTTCAGAATGAGAAAACCGCCGACGAAGGCCAGCAATAAGAGGAGCATGCCCTGGTTGATAAATTTTAGCAGGAATGTACAAATAAAGCGTGAAGAGACAAACATGACCATGGCGATGATGTTATAGAATTGAGCATCAGCCTTTGTAAGGCCGAGTGTCTTCTCTGCATATTGGATGATAAAGGTCCAGCACATGATTTGAACGCCAACGTAAAACATCTGGGTAATGACACCCTCAATATATTGTGCGTTTTTCATGAGGCGCTTTAGAGTCGGAAGGACATCCAGATTTCGGTCTTCATCCTCTGCATTGCGGGGCAGTCGGCTGAAGAAGAAGACACAAAAGAACAAGGTGACAACAACCCCGAGGATGGCATACGGTAGGATGATGATTGCGAGATCACTCGCGGCGATTTTGTTGAAGGCCTCGACGGATGTTCCACGTAACGTGGTTCGTGCCGCTTCATCCATGGGATTCAAGTGCTCCAAGATCATGTTCTTTGCAACAAACATACCCAAGATAGAGCCCATGGGATTGAATGATTGGGCGAGGTTGAGTCGGCGGGTCGCAGTTTCAGCATCACCCATGGAGAGAATAAAAGGATTCGCACAGGTTTCTAAAAAGGCGAGTCCGCAGGTCATGACAAAATAGGAGAACAAGAAAGCCCAAAAGGCCATCATCCACCCAGCAGGAATAAAACAGAAGCACCCAATGGCATAGAGGAGCAACCCTAAAAGAATTCCGCTCTTATAAGAATAACGTTTGATAAAAAGCGCGGCGGGGAAGGCCATGAATCCGTACCCGCCATAAAAAGCAAATTGCACAAGCGAGCTTTCAAAGTTGCTGATCAGCAGGATATTTTTAAACGCAGCCACCATCGGATTGGTGATGTCGTTTGCAAAGCCCCACAGTGCAAAGAGTGACGTGACGAGGATGAAGGGTAAAATAAGTGTGGGTGGAATAAGCTTGGCTTTTTTTTCCGTCATGATCGTTCTCCATTGTTGGCAAGTTACAACGCTTTAGCGAAACAAGCCGTCAATTTAGCACAATTGCTATCCACCATCAAGGTGTAAACATCAGGGAGCGTACAGGTGCGTACAGGGAGCGTACAGGTGGGTACAAAATTTAACCGTTTAGAGTAATGACATGAGCGAGGTGTTTTGCTATATTATTCGGCAACAGAAGAAACACTAGAAATTTCTAAACGAGGAAAAAGCTATGTTAAATTCCATTTGGAACCGTAATGAATTTCCGAAAGTCGGCATCCGCCCCATTATCGACGGACGCTGTAACGGTGTACGTGAATCCCTTGAACTTCAAACCATGAACATGGCGAAGTCCGCAGCGAAGCTGATCACGGACACCCTTCGTTACCCGGACGGTTCGCCGGTTCAGTGCATACTTCCCCCCTTCACCATCGGTGGGTGCACAGAAGCCGCTCAATGTGATGCAATTTTTGAAAAAGAGAATGTTGGACTCTCCCTCAGTGTGACACCTTGTTGGTGTTATGGTTCGGAAACCATGGACACCCATCCTCTTCGTCCCAAGGCTGTCTGGGGCTTTAACGGCACGGAACGTCCCGGTGCTGTCTATCTTGCCGCCGTTCTTGCTGGGCATGCCCAGAAGGGACTGCCCGCCTACGGTATTTATGGCAAAGAGGTCCAAGATGCCAAAGACACATCAATTCCTTCAGATGTTCAGGAGAAGCTACTACGCTTTACGCGCGCGGGCCTTGCTACCGCGATGATGCGCAACAAATCCTATTTGGCGTGCGGAACCTCCTCTATGGGAATTGCTGGCTCATTTGTGGATCCTGATTTCTTCCAAGACTATTTTGGTATGCGTACCGAGCAGGTAGATATGTGCGAATTCGAACGTCGCATTGAACAGGGCATCTACGACAAAGCTGAATATGAGCGGGCACTCGCGTGGACGCGTAAGAACTGCAAGGAAGGCAAGGACTGGAATGCCAAGGCTATTCAAAAATCGCGTAACGCGAAGGACGCGGACTGGTCCTACGTCGTCAAGATGGCGCTTGTGATGCGTGACCTCATGGTCGGCAATCCAGCGCTCGCCAAGCAGTTCCCTGAGGAGTCACTTGGACGTAATGCACTGGTGTCCGGCTTTCAAGGTCAACGGCAGTGGACAGACTATCGTCCGAACGGCGATTTCTTGGAGGCCATTTTAACCAGTTCCTTTGACTGGAACGGCATCCGCGCGCCTTATATGGTCGCCACAGAAAATGACTCACTGAACGGTGCCTGCATGCTCCTCATGTATCTGCTGACGAACCGGGCCCAGCTCTTTGCCGATGTGCGCACCTACTGGAGCCCCGATGCTGTCAAGCGCGTCACGGGCAAGAAGTTGACTGGCCTTAACGCCAACGGCTTCATCCATCTGATTAACTCCGGAGCAGCCTGCCTCGATGGAAGCGGCAAGCAACGCATCAAAGGGAAACCTTCGATGAAGCCCTTCTGGGACATTTCTGAGAAGGAGGCTGAAGCCTGCCTCAAGGCCACGGAATGGTGTTCAGCGGATGTCGGCTACTTCCGAGGCGGCGGCTTTTCGTCCAGTTTCTTAACAGAAGGCGGAATGCCCATGACCATGACACGCATCAGCCGCGTCAAAGGATTCGGACCTGTTCTTCAAATCGCGGAAGGCTGGTCTTCGGATCTACCCAAGGATGTCAACGACAAGCTCATGGAGCGCACCAATCCAACGTGGCCGTGTACTTGGTTTGTCCCCCGCCTGACGGGCTCAGGTGCCTTCCGTGACGTCTACAGCGTCATGAACAACTGGAGTGCTAACCATGGCGCCATCAGTTACGGTCACATCGGTGCGGATCTGACCACGCTTGCTGCGATGCTGCGCATCCCCGTTGCCATGTCAAACGTCGCGGAGGAGGATGTCTTCCGTCCGCACGCCTGGGGACTCTTTGGTGCCAGCGATCTGACGGGCTCGGATTATCGCGCCTGCCAGCACTTCGGGCCGATCTACAAGTAGGTCAATCAGTCGAACACGCAAAGAATCGCGATGCACAGGCGAGGACGCCTGTGCGCCCAGTGGTTTTTTCACAGGCGAGGACGCCTGTGCGCCCAGTGCTACTTGAAATAGCAGAGGATCGCGACGCCGAGGATGAGGACGGCGAGGGCGTAGGCTTTGCGCTTGATGTTTTGTTCGTGGAAGATGATCGTGCCGAGTCCGAACGAGACAATGACATTGGAGCGTCGGAGTAACGAGACAATCGAGATCGGGGTTCCCGGTTCACTCATCGCTGAAAAGTAAAACCAGTCCGCCGCCACGAGGAAGAGTCCGACTGCCGGAATGGACCAGCGCCACTGAAAGGGCGTGCGTTGCATCTTGAGCAGGCGCTGGACGACTATAATCACGGTGAAGAGCAGGACGAGATCCGCTTGGAACCAAAACTGCACAATGAGCGGATCAATGGCATGGCGTTGAAGCAGAAATTTATCGTAAAGCGCACTGCAGGCACCTAGCAGGGTTCCTGCAAAGGCAAAGAAGACCCCCCAATTCCGCTCAAAGCGAATGCCCTCTAGCTTACCTGCCAGGGAGAAGAGAAGGTAACCCGCCAAGACAGCGCCAATTCCGATCGCTTGGATCCACGAGGGAATCTCCCCGTAGATGATCATGGCGCCCAGGAGGGTCCAGAAGGGGACCGAGGCGCGGAGTGGGGCTGCAATCGAGAAGGGAAGTTCTCGTATGGCGTAGTAGGCGAAAACCCAAGAGACGGCAATGATCGAGGATTTGATAAAGATCAGCCAGAAAGTCTGGGTATCCACAAAAAAGGCAAAGCCAAGTTTTCCGACAACCAGTAAATAGAACGCAAAGAAAACCGTCCCGAAGAACGTGCCCAAATAGAGCACGGGCATGACGGCATTGTTGTTCACGCTCTGTTTCTTAAACAGATCGTAGAACGCAAGAAGTCCGGCAGAGATAAGTACGAATGGAATCCACATTGGGGAAGTAGGCAGTAGCAGTTAGCAGTAGCAGTTGGCAGTAATCAATAAGGCAATAACGCAATAAGGAAATAAGGCAATGAAGAGTATCCCGTTCCCCTAATCATTCACGCGTTCGATGCTGGCGTTGAGGGCGCGCAACTCGTGCTCGACAGCTTCATAGCCGCGGTCAATGCTGTTGGCGTTGAGGATGGTGGTTTCGCCTTTTGCACCCAACGCTGCAATCAGCAAGGCCATGCCCGCGCGAATATCAGGGCTCGCCACGCGAGAACTGTGTAGCGGCGTCGGTCCGGTCACCACGATACGGTGGGGGTCGCACTGGACAATGCGCGCGCCCATGCCGAGGAGATGGTCCACAAAGTACATACGGCTCTCAAACATCTTTTCGAAGAACATGGTTGTCCCGCGCGCCTGGGTGGCGAGGACGATCAATACGCTCATTAAGTCGGAAGGGAGCATCGGCCAGGGGCCATCCTCGATCTTCGGGATCGCATCGCCAAAATCATACTCCGTCTTCAGCTTCTGACGTGGCGGAAGGCGTAAGGTCTTTTTCAGCGGATCAAAGTGATATTTGACGCCAAAGCGGGTGAAAGGTTTGATCAGGACGGCAAAATCATCAGGTTCGATGTCTTCGATGGTGAGATCACCTCCTGTGATTAACGCAGCGACCATGTAACTCCCTGCGTCAATATAGTCCGGACCGATCCGTTGCTCTGTTCCCGAGAGCTTTTCAACGCCTTCGATCGTGAGTCGATTGGTGCCGATGCCACTGATCTTCGCGCCCATGGCATTGAGCATGGTGCAGAGATTTTGGACATGGGGTTCACAGGCGGTGTTATAGAGCATGGTGACACCCTTGGCCAACGTGGCGGCCATGATTAGGTTTTCGGTGGCGGTGACACTGGCTTCATCCAGGAGAATATAAGCACCGGTCAATCCCTTGGGCGCTTTAAAGCTGTAGGAGCTACCCGTGGCGATGGAGGCGCCAAGGCTCTTCAATCCCTCCAGATGGGTGTCGATGCGGCGGCGTCCGATGACATCGCCACCGGGAGGATAGAGTGTGGCTGCGCCACAGCGGGCGAGCAGGGGGCCTGCAAAGAGGATCGAGGAACGGACTTTGCCGCAGAGCTCCTTTGAAACCTTGGAGCGGATCTTTTTTGCATGGATCGTCACCTCGCGCTTCGCCTCATTCAGTTTGACCTCCGCGCCCAGCTCGGAGACGAGCTTGAGGGTTGTCCGGACATCGACAATAAGAGGCAGGTTTTTAAGTGTGACAGGCTCAGAGGTGAGGAGCGACGCGGCGATCATGGGCAGCGCGGCATTTTTGTTGCCGGGCGTCCGATGTGTTCCGCTGATGCCCTTTTTTCCATGAATGATCAGTTTAGACATGACGAAGATCCTAAAATAGTAAGTGTGTTCAACACATGAGAACGGATAGAGGCTTAGAAATTTGTACTATATCAAAAATTGAAAACCAGGGGCAAGTCAGCAATTTGGATTTGGAAAATCAAAAGTTCGTTCTTCCATATAAGCGCTGACTGCGTTAAAATAAAAAGCTATGAATTCAAATGATAAAGAAGTGATTGCTATAAAATACTTATTCGAGTCGAGCCCGGAGACCGCCTGGGATAACCGGGGAATCATTGATACCCTCGGGTTGCGCGGCAAGCAAATTAAGCTCATGAAGGAGGTACTCTTTCAGCTGGTACGGGACGGGGTTATTGTGCCAACGCGTAAAGGTACAGCCTATATGCGGGCCAAGGAAGCTGATCTCGTGACGGGCAATCTCCGGATGGTTCGAAATGGCGCCGGACATGTGATTGAGCAGGAGACAGGCAAGGCGATCTGGATCGAAGAGGAGAATCTTGGGACGGCCTTGCATGGTGACCTTGTGACGTTGCGACTGACGCGTAGAGATTCAGAGCTGAAGGGGAAGGTCATCAAGATTGTTGAACGCTCACCTCGTGATATTGTAGGGACGCTCTTCACGACCGGGAAGTTTATGTATGTGGTTCCCTTGAATCCTGTCTACCGGAAGGACTTTTATGTGCCGGCCTTAAATGGCGCAAAGCCAGGGGATCGCGTGGTGGTCCGTTTCACGGGCTGGGAGAATCGCCATGTCGCACCGGAAGGTGAAATTGTGGATGTTATTGGCCCTGCGGACAATCCTTCGCTCGACACGCAGGTCATCATGAAGCAATTTGAGTTACCTGAAGATTTTCCTGCTGCCGTGATCTCCGAGGCGG